>JADZBA010000273.1 GCA_020852355.1 Alphaproteobacteria bacterium | reverse complement strand
TCGACGCGGCTCACGCCGCGAGGATCATGTCGCTCGCCTTCTCACCGATCATCACGGCGGGGGCGTTGGTGTTGCCCGAGACCACGGTCGGCATGATCGAGCAGTCGACCACGCGCAGCCGGCCCATGCCGTGGACCCGGAGCTGCTCGTCGACGACGGCCATCGGCCCGGAGCCCATCGTGCAGGTGCTGGTCGGATGATAGATCGTGGAGCCGGTCTCGCGCGCGAACGCCAGCAGGTCGTCGTCGCTCGCCGACCCGGCGCCCGGCAGGTACTCGCCGGCGATGTAGGGGCGCAGCGGCGCCTGCTCGGCGATGCGGCGCGCCAGCTTGAGGCCGTCGACGATGGTGCGGCGGTCGGTCTCGGTCGACAGGTAGTTGGGCTGGATGGCGGGAGGCGCCGCGGGGTCGGCGCTGCGGATCATGACCGTGCCGCGGCTCTCCGGACGGAGCTGGCAGACGGAGTTGGTGAAGCCGGGGAACGGATGGGGAGCGGCTCCGCTCGCGTCGGAGCTGAAGAGGATGAAGTGGTACTGCACGTCGGGCGTCGCCAGCTCCGGCCGGGTACGGGCGAACAGCCCGGCCAGGCCGGCGCCGATGGTCATGGCGCCGCGCCGCCAGAGCGCATACTCCACGGCCATCCTGCCCCTGCGCCACAGGCTGCGCGCGTCGTCGTTGACGGTGATCGGCCGGGTGCAGCGATAGACGATGCGCGCCTGGAAATGGTCCTGCAGGTTGCGCCCGACCCCGGGCAGGTCGTGCGCCACCTGGATCCCGAGCGTGCGCAGATGCTCGGCCGGGCCGATGCCGGAGAGCTGAAGGAGCTGCGGCGAGTTGATGGCGCCGCCGGCCAGGATGACCTCGCGCCGCGCGCGGGCCTGCCGCGTGGTGCCACCCTGGCGATACTCGACGCCGACCGCGGCGCGACCGTCGAGCAGGATGCGGCTCGCCAGCGCGCCCGTGGCGATTGCGAGGTTGGGCCGCCGCTCGGCCGGACGCAGGTAGGCGACCGCCGTGCTGCACCGCCGGCCGTTGCGGTTGGTGAGCTGGTAGTAGCCGGCACCCTCCTGTACGGCGCCGTTGAAATCGTCGTTGCGCGGGTAGCCCGCCGCCTCCGCCGCGGCGATGAAGGCCTCGCAGAGCTCGTGGCGCTGGCGCAGGTCCTCGACGCTGAGCGGCCCGTCCGCGCCGTGCAGGTCGTTCGCGCCGCGCTGCTGCCCCTCGGAGCGCTTGAAGTAGGGCAGGACGTCCTCGTAGCTCCAGCCGCGATTGCCGAGCTGGCGCCAGTGGTCGTAGTCCTCCTTCTGGCCGCGGATGTAGATCAGCCCGTTGATCGAGCTGGAGCCGCCCAGCACCCTGCCGCGCGGCCAGAAGGCGCGCCGGCCGTTGATCCCCGGGTCCGGCTCGGTCTCGTAGCACCAGTTGACGGCGGGATTGCGGATGTTCTTCACGTAGCCGACGGGCACGTGGATCCACGGGTTCGTATCGCGTGGCCCCGCCTCGAGCAGGAGGACGCGATAGGCACCGTTCTCCGACAGGCGGTTCGCCAGCACGCATCCGGCCGAGCCGGCGCCGACGACGATGAAGTCGAACTCATCCTGGGACATGCGCCTCTCCGGGCGGGGCGGGAAGGGGGCGGGCGGCAGCGGCGGCGGGCGGCCCGAGAATGGGCCAGCGGAGCCGTCGGGATCAAGCCCGTGCCCGCCCGCGGCGCCGTGGTATGAAGCGGGCGGATTCTGGCGGGATTCGCGATGCAGAGCCGCTTCGTGCGCTACATGCTCATCTGGCTCCTGTTGCTGGCCACGATCTATCTCGGCGAGGGGCTGGTGCGCAGCCTGTGGCTGGTCGGCGACGTGCCGCGCGTCGTCGCCGCCCGCGGCGAGCTGGCGCCGCTCGAGCAGAACACCATCGCCCTGTTCGAGAACGCCTCGCCGTCGGTCGCCTACATCTTCACCGAGGGGGCCGTGGTCACGACGCCGCAAGGGCGCTCGCGCCAGAACGGCGCGGGCAGCGGCTTCGTCTGGGATGCGGCCGGCCATGTCGTGACCAACTTCCATGTCGTCGACCAGGCCAAGCGGGTGCGCGTGCGTCTGTTCGACGGGACCACGGTCGAGGCCCGCGTCGTCGGCACCGCGCCCGACCACGACCTCGCCGTCGTGCGTCTCGCGGACACGCGCGCCGGCGTCCGCCCGATTCCGATCGGGCGTTCGGCCGACCTCAAGGTCGGCCAGTCGGCCTACGCCATCGGCAATCCCTACGGGCTCGCCAGGACGCTGACGACCGGGGTCGTTTCCGCCCTCGACCGCCGCCTGCCGACCGCCTCGCACCGCGAGATCGCCGGGGTGATCCAGACCGACGCCGCGATCAACCCCGGCAATTCCGGCGGCCCGCTGCTCGATTCCGCGGGCCGGCTGATCGGCGTGAACACCGCCATCATCTCCGAGAGCGGCAGCGCCGCCGGCATCGGCTTCGCGGTGCCCGTCGACACGGTGAACCGGGTCGTGCCGGCCCTCATCCGCGACGGGCGCGTGCCGCGCCCGGGCATCGGCATCTCCGCGCTGCCGGAGGATGCCGCACCCGACCTGCCGGGCATCGGCGTCGAGCGGGTGCTGGCGGGGTCGCCGGCCGCCGGCGCCGGGCTGCGCGGCACCGACCGGCGCAGCGGCGTCGTCGGCGACGTGATCGTCGCCGCCGACGGCGTGCCCGTTCGCTCGCTGGGCGATCTCGCCCTGGCGCTGGAGCGCGCCGGGATCGGCAAGACGATCGAGCTGACCGTCCTGCGGGACGGTCAGCGGATCGTCGTCCGTGTCCCGGTGGTCGACATCACCGGCCGGTAGCGGGCCGCCTCAGGCCCCGAGCGCTTCCATGCGCGCGAGGATCGCGTCGCCCATGCCGGCCGTGGTCAGCGGCTGGACGCCGCCCTGGACGTAAAGGTCGGCGGTACGGGCACCGCCCTCCAGCGCCTCGGCCACCGCCTTCTCGATCAGTGCCGCGTCGGCCTCCATCGCGAAGGAGTGGCGCAGCATCATGGCGACCGAGAGGATGGCGGCGATCGGGTTGGCGATGCCCTTGCCGGCGATGTCCGGCGCCGAGCCGTGCACCGGCTCGTAGAGGGCCGGTCGCCGGCCGTTGGAGTCCGCCGTGCCGAGGCTGGCCGAGGGCAGCATGCCGAGCGAGCCCGAGATCATCGCCGAGGCGTCGGACAGCAGGTCGCCGAACAGGTTGTCCATCACCGCGACGTCGAACTGGCGCGGATCGCGGATGATCTGCATGGCGAAATTGTCCGACAGGACGTGGCGCAGCGCCACGTCGGGGAACTCCGCCGCATGCAGCGCGGTGACGACGTCGCGCCACAGCCGGCCCGTCTCCATGACGTTGCTCTTCGCGACCGAGGCGACCATGCCCCGGCGCGTGCGCGCCAGGTGGAACGCGTCACGGGCGACGCGCTCGATCTCCTCCTCGGTGTAGAGCTGAGTATCGACGGCTCGGCGCTTGCCGTTCGGCAGGGTCTCGATGCCGCGCGGCTCGCCGAAATAGACGCCGCTCGAGAGCTCGCGCACGATCATCAGGTCGACGCCGCGGGCGACCCGCTCCTTGAGGCTGGTGGAGTCGAGCAGCGCATCGTGCGCCTTGACCGGGCGCAGGTTGGCATAGAGCCCCATCTCCCGCCGCAGCCGCAGCAGCCCGCGCTCCCGGCGCAGCTTGCGCGGGATCTCCTCGTCGCCGCCGACCGCGCCGAAGAGGACCGCGTCGGCGGCCTTGGCGGCGACGATCGTCTCGTCCGACAGCGGCAGGCCGGTCGCCTTCCACGCGTCGAGGCCCATCTGCGCCTCGGTCAGCGCGAAGCCGGCGCCGCGCGTCTCGTTGATCCGCTCGACGACCCGCCGGGCCTGCGCCATCACCTCCGGGCCGATCCCGTCGCCCGGGATGAAGAGGACGCTGTGCGTCATGGCCGGGCCGCCAACCACGGCCGTTCGGCCTTGTAGCGCTGCTCGAAGCTGCTCATGGAACTCTCCTGCTTCATGGTGAGCTGGATGTCGTCGAGCCCTTCGAGGAGGCACTGCTTGCGCAACGGCTCGACCGCGAAGGTCCAGACGTCGTTGCCGCGGGTGACGGTCTGGCGCTCGAGGTCGATCGACAGGGTGGTGCCGGGGTTCTCGCTGAGCGAGCGGCGGATCGCCGCGACGTCCTCGGCCGGCAGGACGATCGGCAGGAAGCCGTTCTTGAAGCAGTTGTTGAAGAAGATGTCGCCGAAGCTGGGCGCGATCACGGCGCGGAAGCCGGCATCGTGCAACGCGTAGACGGCCCCCTCGCGCGAGGAGCCGCAGGCGAAGTTGACGTCGGCGACGAGGATCCGGGCGTCCTTGTAGGCCGGCTTGTTCAGCGGGAAGTCGGGGTTCGGGTTGCCGTCGGAATCGTAGCGGACGTCGCGGAACAGGTTCTGCCCGTAGCCGTCGCCCCGACGCGCCCGGAGGAAGCGGGCGGGAATGATGCGGTCGGTGTCGCAATTGGCGACGTCGAGCGGCACGGCGACGGCGTCGAGTCTCGAGAACTTCTCCATGGTGCCCTCCTCAGCCGGCGACGAGGCGACGGAAGTCGGTGAAATGGCCGGTCACCGCGGCGGCGGCGGCCATGGCCGGGCTCATGAGGTGGGTGCGGGCGCCCTTGCCCTGCCGGCCCTCGAAATTGCGGTTCGAGGTCGAGGCCGAGCGCATCCCCGCGGCGATGGTGTCGCCGTTCATGCCGACGCACATGGAGCACCCCGGCTCCCGCCATTCGAAGCCGGCCTCGATGAAGACCTTGTCGAGGCCTTCCGCCTCGGCCTGCTGCTTGATCAGGCCAGAGCCCGACACCACCAGGGTCGGCACCTGCGCCTTGCGGCCCTTGGCGACGGCGGCGGCGGCGCGCAGGTCCTCGATGCGGCTGTTGGTGCACGAGCCGATGAAGACCCGGTCGATCATGATCTCCTCGAGGGGCGTGCCCGGCTTCAGGCCCATGTATTCCAGGGCGCGCGTCTTGCTCTCGCGGCGCACCGGGTCGGCGATCGCCGAAGGGTCGGGGACGCGGTCGTCGATGGGCAGGGCGTCCTCCGGGCTGGTGCCCCAGGTGACCATCGGCTTGAGGCCGCCGATGTCCACGGTCACCGTCTTGTCGTAGACGGCGCCGTTGTCGCTCGGCAGCGTGCGCCAGTAGGCGAGCGCCTTGTCCCAGTCCGCGCCCTTGGGCGCGAAGGGCCGGCCGGCGAGATACTGGAACGTCGTGTCGTCGGGCGCGATCAGGCCGGCGCGGGCGCCCGCCTCGATCGACATGTTGCAGACCGTGAGGCGCCCCTCCATGGAGAGAGCGCGGATCGCCGGGCCGGCATATTCGACCGCGTGGCCGGAGGCGCCGGCGGCCGATATCCTGCCGATGATGGCGAGGATGATGTCCTTGCCCGACAGGCCGGCGGGCAGGGCGCCCTCGACCTGGATGCGCATGGTCTTCGGCCGGCGCTGCCAGAGGCTCTGCGTCGCCAGCACGTGCTTCACCTCCGAGGCGCCGATGCCGAAGGCGAAGGCGCCCAGCGCGCCGTGCGTCGAGGTGTG
>JADZBA010000272.1 GCA_020852355.1 Alphaproteobacteria bacterium | reverse complement strand
GTCGAAGCGTGCGTGATGGCGCGCCCAGCCATAGGCGCTGCGCGCGCCGATGCCGTAGCGCTTCAGCATCGCGGCGTCCGGGCCATCCCCGCCGGCGCCGCCGAAGTAGAGATTGAAGTTCTCCTCGCAGGTCAGGATGGTCCCCCAGGGCGTCTCGCCGCCGGCGCAGTTGTTCAGCATGCCGACGACGGCACGGCCGGTCGGGTCGGCGGCCGTGCGCAGCCGGGGATGGCCCGCCGCCGGTCCGGACACGCCCACCGGCGTGGTGGCGGTGATCCGCCGGTTGCGGGGCCCCTGCACGACGCTCCAGGCGCCGCGCTCGCGACGGACCTCGACGACCGAAGCGCCGTGCGCCGCGAGCTCGATCTCGGTCTGCTCGCGCGACACCTCGAGCGCCGACCCGCGCCCGGCGTCGAGGCCCGGGACCATCAGGTTGGGGATGGTGTATTCGTGATTGACGAAGAGCAGCCCGTGGTCGCTGGACCGGCTGCCGGCCGGCAGCGGCAGGAACCCGACATAGTCGCAGTTGTAGCCGAACTGCCGTTCCTGCGCCGCCGCGCTCTGGCGGACCGCGTCGAAGCGCGGAGCGTCCGGCGCCAGCGGATCACCCCAGCGCAGCAGCACCTTGGCGGCATAGCCGGGCGGCAGGTGGTCGCGCTCGTCCATGCCGTGGGCGATCTCGCGGAAGGTCGTGCTGCCGGGGCCGTGCGCCTGCGCCGCCGCCGGCGCAGCCTCCAGCAGCATCCGGCCGGACGGGGCCGCCGCCGCGACGGCGGCGACGCCGCGGAGCAGCTCGCGCCGCGACAGGCGCCGCACGATGATCTCGCCGATGGCCGGCTCGGTCGAGGGATTGACGCCGTCGTTCTCGCCGTCGTCGAGCGGCGCGAAATCGGTCTCGGGCATCGGGGGCTCCGCTGGGAGGGGTGGCGGAGCGTTAAACCGGGCACATGACGATCGCGTTGCAGAACGGCGAAGAGACCGTGATGCTGGGGGCGCCAGCGGCTCCCCGCCTTGCCGAAAGCGGGCCGATCCGATAGAAGGCGCGCGCATCCCATAACAGATCGACCGGTCTCATGCCCGAGACGCGCCCAGAGACGCGCCACGATGTCGTCGGCATCGGCAATGCCATCGTCGACGTCCTCGCCCATGCCGACGACGGCTTCCTCGCGCGCGAGGGCCTGGCCAAGGGCACCATGGCCCTGATCGACGCCGAGCGCGCCGACACGCTCTACGGCCGGATGGGACCCGGGATCGAGATGTCCGGCGGCTCGGCGGCCAACACGATGGCGGGCATCGCCTCGCTCGGCGGGCGTGCGGCCTATATCGGCAAGGTTCGCGACGACGCGCTGGGCGGCATCTTCCGGCACGACATCACGGCCGCCGGCGTCACCTTCGCGACACCGCCGGCCACGGCCGGCGCGGCGACCGCCCGCTGCCTCATCCTGGTGACCCCGGACGCCCAGCGGACCATGAGCACCTATCTCGGCGCCTGCGTCGACCTCGGCCCCGACGAGGTCGACGAGGCGACCGTCGCCGGCGCCGCGGTCACCTATCTCGAAGGCTACCTGTTCGACCCGCCCAAGGCGCGCGAGGCGTTCGTGCGGGCGGCCCGGCTCGCGCGGAAGAACGGGCGCAAGGTGGCGCTCAGCCTGTCCGACCCGTTCTGCGTCGACCGCCACCGCGGCGCCTTCCGCGCCTTCGTGCGCGACCATGTCGACGTGCTGTTCGCCAACGAGGTCGAGGTCCTGTCGCTGACCGGGGCCGTCGACTTCGACGGGGCCCTGCAGGCGATCCGCGCCACCGTGCCGACTGCCGTCCTGACGCGCAGCGCCAAGGGCAGCGTCGTCGTCGCCGGCGCCGAGGTGCACGTCATCGACGCCGCGCCGGTCGCCCGGGTGGTCGACACGACCGGCGCGGGCGACCTCTACGCCAGCGGCTTCCTGCACGGCCTGACCGCCGGCCGCGACCTCGCGGCCTGCGGGCGGCTGGGTGCGCTGGCGGCGGCCGAGGTGATCGGCCATTTCGGGGCGCGGCCGGAGACGCCGCTCGCCGAATACGTCCGGCGGCATTTCGCGTAGCTCTTGCTGCACCGCAGCATCATCCCCCATATAGGCACCATGGATATCCGCAACGTCGCCATCATTGCCCACGTCGACCACGGCAAGACGACCCTGGTCGACGCGCTGCTGCGCCAGTCCGGGGCCTTCCGCGCCAACCAGCAGGTGGCCGAGCGGGCGATGGATTCGAACGACCTGGAGCGCGAGCGCGGCATCACCATCCTCGCCAAATGCACGGCGGTGACGTGGAAGGACACGCGGATCAACATCGTCGACACGCCCGGCCATGCCGACTTCGGCGGCGAGGTCGAGCGCATCCTCAGCATGGTCGACGGCGTCGTCGTGCTGGTGGACGCCGCCGAAGGGCCGATGCCGCAGACGAAGTTCGTCGTCGCCAAGGCCCTGAAGCAGGGCCTGCGGCCGATCGTCGTCATCAACAAGGTCGACCGTTCCGACGCCGAGCCGCACCGCGTCCACGATGCGGTCTTCGACCTCTTCTCCGTGCTCGGCGCCGACGACGACCAGCTCGACTTCCCGACCCTGTTCGCGTCGGGCCGCGCCGGCTGGGCCAGCCCCTCGCTGGAGGGCGCGCGCGAGAACATGGCGCCGCTCTTCGACCTCATCATCTCGCACGTGCGGGCGCCGGTGGTCGACGTCGACGCGCCCTTCTCGATGCTGGCGACGCTGCTGGAGTATGATTCCTATCTCGGCCGCGTGCTGACCGGGCGCATCGCCACCGGCACCGCCAAGGTCAACATGCCGCTGAAGGCGCTGCGCGACGGCAAGGTCGTCGAGGAGGGTCGGCTGACCAAGCTGCTGTCCTTCCGCGGCCTCGACCGGGTGCCGGTGCAGGAGGCCCAGGCGGGCGACATCATCGCCATCGCCGGCCTCAGCGAGACGACCGTCGCCGACACGCTGGCCGACGTCACCGTGACCGAGGGGCTGCACGCCATCCCCGTCGATCCGCCGACCATCGCCATCACCTTCTCGGTCAACGATTCGCCGCTCGCCGGGCGCGAGGGCAGCAAGGTCACGGGGCGCATGCTGCGCGACCGGCTGCTGCGCGAAGCGGAGGGCAACATCGCCATCCGCGTGCGCGAGACCGAGGCGAAGGACGCGCTGGAGGTGGCCGGCCGCGGCGAGCTCCAGCTCGGCGTCCTCATCGAGACGATGCGCCGCGAGGGCTACGAGATGTCGATCTCGCGCCCGCGCGTGCTGTTCCGCACCGACCCCCAGACGGGACAGCGGCTGGAGCCGATCGAGGAGGCGCAGATCGACGTCGACGAGGGCCACGCCGGCATCGTCGTCGAGAAGCTGGGCTCGCGCCGCGGCGAGATGATCGACATGCGCCCGTCGGGCGGCGGCAAGGTGCGCGTCACCTTCCTGATCCCGGCGCGCGGCCTGATCGGCTACCAGGGCGAGTTCCTGACCGACACGCGCGGCACCGGCATCATGAGCCGGATCTTCCACGGCTACGCCCCCTACAAGGGGCCGATCGAGGGCCGCCACACCGGCGTGCTGATCTCCAACAGCGACGGCGTGGCGGTCGCCTACGCGCTGTGGAACCTGGAGGACCGCGGGCCGATGCTGATCCACCCGGGGACGCAGGTCTACCAGGGCATGATCATCGGCGAGCACACCCGCGAGAACGACCTCGAGGTCAACCCGATCAAGGGCAAGCAGCTCACCAACATCCGCACCACGTCGAAGGACGAGGCGGTCCGCCTGACCCCGCCCAAGGCGCTGACCCTGGAGACGGCGATCGCCTACATCGCCGACGACGAGCTGGTCGAGGTGACGCCGAAGAGCATCCGCCTGCGCAAGCTGTTGCTCGACCCCAACGCCCGCAAGCGGGCGAGCCGCGCGGCCGAGGCGGGGTGACCCGCGGCAGCACCGACCGGGGAGGCCGATGCGCCTGACGCGCCTCACCCGGCTCGCCCCCGACCCCGCGCGCTGCCTGCTCTTCTGCCTCGTGCGCAACGAGGCCTACTACGTCCCCCACTTCCTCGATCACTACCGCCGTCTGGGGATCGCCCAGTTCGTCTTCGTCGACGACCGTTCGGACGACGGCACGCGCGAGACCCTGCTGCGCCAGGACGACTGCCTCGTCGTCGACTGCGACCGCCGCTGGGACGAGGAGCTCGGCGACGGGGTGCGCGTCCATCACTACCTGAAGCGGGTGCTGCCCGGACAGCTCGTCGGCGACGGTTGGGTGCTCACCGTCGACGCCGACGAGTTCCTGGTCCTGCCGCCCGGCTTCGCCACCATCGACGCGGTGACGGCCGACCTCGAACGGCGCGGCGAAGCCTGCATTCCCGCGGCCCTCGTCGACTTCTACCCGGCGACGCTGCGGGAGCGGAACTTCGATCCCTCCCTCTCGCCGTTCGACGGCAGCCCGCTGTTCGACCGCGGGCCCCTGTTCGACTGGCGGCCGGGGCGGACCGGCCCCTTTCCGACGACCACCGGCATCCGCCCGCGCCTCGCGGCGATGCTGGCCGCCGAGCATCCGGAGGAGTTCCAGGCGCTCTACGGCGGCACCTTCGTCCCGGCGACGTCGTGGAAGGTGCCGCTGCTGCGCTGGGGCCGCGGGATCGTGCCGCTGGATTCCCATTCCGTCTCGGCCGTGCCCTATCTCGCCATGCAGGCCGCCCTCGCGCACTTCAAGCTGTGCCCGGGGATCGACGCGAAGATCGCGCGCGCGATTGCCTCGCGCAGCTACGCCCGCGCCTCGCTCGAATACCGGCTCCTCGCCCGCGCGATCGCGCGGTTCGAGACGCGGCCCCTCGCCGGCTTCCCGACCGCGACCTGGAGCGGCCCGCGCAGCATGGCGGCCGCGTTCTTCGCCTTCGCGCCCGCCGACGGGATCGAGGCGGGGCCCCGCGGCGGCGCGACGGCGGGCTAACTGCCGCCGTCGCCCGGCCGGGCCTCGCCCCCGACGGCCCGGCGCAGCGCAGCGCGGGCCAGCAGCCGGGTCGAATCGAGGGTCGGCAGCGGCGAGTTGGCGTCGTCGATGATCAGCGGGATCTCGGTGCAGCCGAGCACGACGGCGTCGCAGCCCGCGTCCTTCATCCGCCCGATGACCCGCTGGAAGCACGCGACCGCCGCGGGCGTGATGATGCCGCGGACCAGCTCGTCCATGATGATGCGGCCGATCGCGTCACGGTCCGCGGCGCTCGGGCGCACATGCTCCAGCCCGTACGCGGCGAGCCGCTCGGGATAGACGTCGCCGTCGACCAGCCAGCGCGTTCCGGTGATGCCGAGGCGGCGGAAGCCGCGCGCGCGGGCGTCGGCGGCGACCGTGTCGGCGATGTGCAGCCAGGGCAGCGGCGAGCGCGGCGCGACATGGGGCATGGCCTGATGGATCGTGTTGTCGGGACAGATCAGGAAGTCCGCCCCCGCGGCCACGAGCCTGGCCGCCGAGGCCAGCATCATCTCGCCGACGCCCTGCCAGTCGCCGCGCTCGAGGCACGCCACGTAGCCGGCCAGGGAGGGCGTGTGCATCGAGACCTCGGGGTGGGCGTGCGGGCCGAGGAGCGCCGCGCCTTCCCCGCAGATCGTCCGATAGCAGAGTGCGGCGCCTTCGGCCGAACAGGCTACGATGCCGATATGGAGGGGCATGACGGTCGCGCTCCGCGTGGTGACGGCTGGTCCCCTATCCTACCTTCGCGAAGGCGAGCCGCGTCCAGACCACCCCGGCAGCGCCCGAGAGGGCCGGCTCGCCCTCGCGCCGCAGGGTCGCCGTCAGTCCCTCCCGGGCAGCCAGCGCCAGCGTCTCCGCGGCCGACACCTCGAACATGCGCCGGCCGGGCGGCACCGGCCCGTGGCGGAGCGAGAGGAACAGGCCGCCGCCCGGCCGCACCAGGGCGGCGACGCGCGGCATGGCGCGCCGCCGCTGCGTCGCGTCGAGATGCATCCACACCGCCGTGAGCATCACCGCATCGAAGCCCTCGCCGCGATCGCCCAGCGCCGTCAGGTCGGGCAGGCTGTCGTCCAGCCATTCGATCCGCGGCGACGGGTGCAGGACGCCGGCGGCCCGGCGCAGCGCGGCGGTCGGCTCGACCGCCACGACGTCGTGCCCCATGGCCGCCAGCGCCGCGGCATCGCGCCCGGTCCCCGCGCCGATGTCGAGGATGCGGCCGGGGACCGCCGGCAGCAGATGGAGGATGGCGCCATGGAGGTCGGCGAAGGCGATGCTCTCGTACCGCCCGACGAGCGCCTCGGCCTCCTCGGCGTAGCCCTCGGTGCCGCTCGCCCGCTCCGCGGTCACCGGCCGCCCTGCTCCCAGCCGGTGAACACCGCCGTCCCGCGCTTCCTGATCTGGCCGCCGATGATCACCCGCTGGATCTCCGACGTGCCTTCCCAGATGCGGTCGACGCGGACGTCGCGGTTCAGCCGCTCGACCGGATTCTCGCGCATGTAGCCGCGGCCGCCGAAGATCTGCACCGCCTTGTCGAGCACCCGGCCGGCCATCTCGGAGGCCTGCAGCTTGACGACGCTGGCCCAGGCGTGCGCGGTCTTGCGGTCGAGGCCGCGATCGATCTCGGCGGCGACGCGGTAGACCGTGCTCTTGGCCGCCATGATCTCGACCGCCATGTCCGCCAGCATGAACTCGACCGCCTGGAAATCGCGGATCGGCCGGTCGAACTGAACCCGCCGCGTCGCCCAGTCCTCGGCCGCCTCGAAGCCGCGGATGGCGGCACCCAGGCAGTTGGCGGCGATCTGCAGGCGCGCCTCGACGAACCAGTCCTTGGTCAGCTCCAGCCCCCGGCCGACGCCGCCCAGCACCTTGTCGTCGCCGACCTCGACGTCCTCGAAGACGAACTCCGGATGGCCGAAGACGTAGGTGTGGGTGAACTTCGGCTCACGCCGGACGCGCACGCCCGGCGTCGCCTTGTCGACGAGGAACAGGGTCGGCCGCGCCGGATCGCCCTCGGCGTTGGCGTGGACGATGATGTAGTCCGCCTCGTCGCCGGTGGTGACGAACCATTTCTCGCCGTTGATGACCCAGCGGTCGCCGCGGCGGTCGGCGCGGGTGCGCACCCGGCGCGCGTCCGATCCCGCCTCCGGTTCCGTCACGGCGACACAGGCGCGCCGCTCGCCCGCACAGCTCGGCACGAGGTAGTCGCGGATCTGGGCGGCGCTGCCGTGCCTGAGGGCGACGGCCGGATGCCAGACCACCGCCCACAGCGCACCGGTCGCCTTGCCCAGCTCCTCGCCGATCACCGTCTGCTGCAACTGGGTGCAGCCCTGCCCGCCGACCTCGCGCGCATGGTTGATGCCGTTGAGGCCGTGGGCGACGACGGCACGGCGCAGCCGGTCCTTGGTCTCGCGCGGCAGGCGGCCGGACAACTCCAGCTCGACCTCCTGGGGAAACAGCTCCGCCTCGGCGAAGGCGCGGGCGCGCGCCTGCCAGGCGCGGTCCTCGGGCGACAGCGACAGATCCATCAAGGGCCTCGTCGAGTGGGCACGACCAGCGCGTCGACCGCGACGATGCGGCGGGCGCAGACGAGCGGGTTGACGTCGATCTCGGCCACCGGGCCGGCGCAGTCGGCGGCGAGCACGGAGAAGCGCGCGACGATCCCGGCGAGCGCCGCCATGTCGACCGGCGGCCGGCCGCGAGGGCCGTCGAGCAGCGGCCGCAGCGCCAGCCGGTCGATCAGCCGCCGCGCCGTCGCCGGGCCGAACGGGGCGAGCGCCGTCACCCGGTCCGGCAGCAGCTCGATCAGGGTCCCGCCGGCACCGACCACGACGACCGCCCCGAACTGTGGGTCCAGCACCATCCCCAGCGCCAGCTCGACCCCGGCCTCCGCCATCGCCGCGACGGTGACGCGCGGGCCGAGGCGTGCGGCCATCGCGGCGTAGGCGCCGGCCACCGCGTCGGCATCGGCGAGGCCGAGGACGACGCCGCCGACGTCGGACTTGTGCAGCATCCCCGGCGCCGCCGTCTTGAGGGCCACGGGAAAGCCGACGCGCACGGCGGCCGCGACGGCGGCGGCGGCCGTGTCGGCGACGGCATGGGCGGCGACCGGCAGCCCCCAGGCGGCGAGCAGATCGAGCGCCGCGGCCTCGTCGAGCGGGCCGCCGGCCCCCAGCCTTTCGCGCCGGCGCGCCGCGTCCGGCACGCTCACGACCGGCGGCGGGTCCGGCGGGCGGGCGAGGAAGTCGCGGTAGGCGAGCGCGGCGCGCACCGCCGTGAGCGCGTTGGTGGTGCCGTCCAGCACCGGCACGCCGTCGCGCGCCAGCGCCTGGGCGATGCCGTCGTGGCGCACCTGGGTATAGTTCGTGGCGACGGCGAGCGGCTTGCCGCTGCGGGCGGCGACCGCGCGGGCCGCGGCGGCGAACCCGTCGCTGACGTAGTAGCCGTCGCGGATGTCGGCGCAGAAGAGGCCGAGACCGGTCGCCTCGTCCGCCATCAGCGCGGCCAGGCACGCCTCGAACTGGGCGGCGAAGCCGTGGCCGGTGCCCCAGGCGTCGAGCGGGTTGCCGGGCTCCAGCCCGGGATCGAGATGGCGGGCGATCTCGGCGCGCGTCGCCTCGCCGAGCGGCGCGAAGGCCACCCCCATGCGCTCGGCGAGATCGATCAGCATCTCCCGCTCGCCGCCGGAATCATGGATCGTCGCGAGCCCGCCCGGCGCGGCGCGACGGCCGGTCGCCAGCAGCATCAGCGTCGCCGCCAGCTCGTCGATCGTCGCGACGCGGATCACCCCGGCATGGTCGAAGAGTGCGTCCCAGGCCGCGTCGCTGCCGGCGACCGCGCCGCTGTGGGAAAGGGCGGCGGCGGCGGCCGCATCGGTGCGGCCGACCTTCAGCGCCACCACGGGTACGCCGCGCGCCGCCGCCTTCTCCAGCGCGCGGCGCAGGCCCGCCGGATCGCGGGCGGTCTCCAGGAACAGGCCGACGACCTTCACCTCGGGCCGCGAGACGGCATAGTCGAGATAGTCGGCGACGGTGGTCGCGATCTCCTGGCCCGGCGACACGGCGAGCGCGAAGGCGAGCCGGGGATCGTTGTGGGCGAGCGCGCCGAACACGCTGCCGGAATGGGCGACGAGCGCGATCGCGCCCCGCTGCGGCCGGCGCGGGCTCGGGAAGCCGCAGACCCAGACGCCGTCGAGGTCGTTGTAGAAGCCCATGCAGTTGCTGCCGCAGACCGGCATTCCCGAGGCCCGCGCGATCGCCGCGAGGCGGGCGGGCAGCGGCGGGTCGCCGTCGCCCGGCAGGTGGGCCGACGCGAAGATCACCGCCGCCCGCGCGCCTGCCGCCGCCGCCTCCGCCATGGCCGCCTCCAGCCGGTCGTTGCGCACCGCCAGCACGGCGAGGTCGGGCGGTGCGTCGAGGTCGGCGAGGCGCGGCACGCAGGGATAGCCCTCGACCTCCCGCGCCGTCGGATTGACCGCCATGACCCGGCCCGCGAAGCCGCCGCGGCGGACCATACGCATCATGTCGTTGCCCGGCGTGTCCGGCCGCGCGCTGGCGCCGACGAAGGCGATCGACCGCGGCGCGAGCAGAGGAGTGAGGGGATGGTCGATGGTCACTTGCCGCGACGCCGGATTGCCCGATGCCCGGTGCGTCCCCCCACGAGCACGGGATGCGGTCCTTCTCCCCGGCACGAGCACCTCATGAAGAACGCACACCCCCTGGACGGAAGCAGGTCTGCCGTGTCGCCCCCTCTCCGCCCCG
>JADZBA010000271.1 GCA_020852355.1 Alphaproteobacteria bacterium | reverse complement strand
TGCCGCAGAATGTGATGGAACCGGTCGAGAACACCGCGCCGCCGTTGGCGGTCTCGAAATAGACGATCTCCGCGCGGATGAGGTCGGCCGGGGGCTCGCCGGTCACCGTCGAGATGTGGGTCAGCAGTTCCTCCGGCACCGTCACGAAATGTTCCTGGTGCCCCTCCGAGCGCGCGAGGATGCGGGCGTTGGGCGGCGTCCCGAGGAGGGCGTCGGCACGATCGAGCTCGAAGCCGGCGGCACCTCCCCCCGACAGGCCGAAATCGCCCAGAATCTCCGCATCGACGCCGGCGAAGATCCAGGCGACCGCGGGATCGTAGGAGGCCGGTAGGCGACGGTACCAGGAGCCCTCGAACTTGCCCTGGGCGGTGAAGCCGACGCCGGCCAGCTTCTGCGGCGGCCGGCCGTTGCGCCGCCACAGGCCGCCATAGGTACCGTCCAGCGCGTGGTGGTACTCCCCGGTCTCCGCCGCCCACGCGCGAATCCCGCCCTCCGCCCGGCGCACCTCGACGACGTGCGGCAGGTCCGCGCGCCGCGCGATGCGCCAGTAGAAGCCGTTGCCGCCGAGATAGCAGAAGCGGCCGCCGCCGCCGACATAGTATTGCAGCGCGTCCAGCGTCCGCTCCGTGTGGTACTCGGGATGGCTGCCGGTCAGGAGCGCGCGATAGGGACGCAGCAGCTCCACGCCCTCCTCGTCGAGGTCCTCGTCGGTGACGACGTCGAAGGGGATGTCCTTGTGCTCCAGCCAGTCCAGCAGGTGCGAATCCGCGGGATAGTGGCGCAGGCCGGAGCCGCGCTGGTCCTCGTAGGAGAGATACCCCGGCCGCATCGTGATGATCGGCCGCAGCCGGGTCGAGTAGCCGATGCCGCTGCCGTCGGGATGGAAGTTGTAGGTCGAGCGGCCATAGTCGGGATGCTCGTCGGCGTGGTGCGGGTAGGCTCCCCACGCCGCCCGGCGCCGCTTGTAGGATTCGTCGCAGTTGTTGCGCAGGTAGTTGGCGTAGACCTGATAGGTGAAGGTCGAGATCAGCACGGCGGTCGGCGCCGTCGCGGTGCCGCGCGGCGGCAGCACGTAGAAGGGGACGATGTCCTGGTGGCCCGCCGCCCGCAGGCGGACGCCATAGGCGCCGCTGCGCATGTCCGGCGGAATCTCGACGATGAAATCGGTCTGCCAGCCGCAGTCGCCGATGTCGTCGGAATGGAAGTGGATCGCCGCGTAGTCGCGCGGCGCATGGCGCCAGCAATGCTCGCGTCCGGTCCAGCGCGACCCCCGCACGGCGCGCGTCGGCAGGTTCACCAGCTCGCCATGCAGCTTCAGCGGGCCGCGGTCCTCGATGCGCTGCGTGTCGATGCCGATCGAGAAGTCCCACCATGCCAGCAGGTCGCGCTCGCCGACGGGCGTGGCGTGCGGCCGCGCGCCGCGGATGATCCGCGGATCCTCGATGCGCCCGTCGAAGATCGACCGGCAGATGCCGTCCTCGTCGGCCTCGGCGGCGATCGTGACGGGCGCCGTGCGGGCCAGTCGCGGCGGGACCGCCGCCTCGGCCGTCGCCGTACCGGCGTCGCGCACGCCCCAGGTCGTCTCGATCGGCGTCTGCGTCAGCGTCGCGACGCTGCCGTCGAAGGTCGCCACCAGCTCGTACCAGCGCCGCGGCTGCGGCGGTGCGGCGACGGCGCAGGACACCGCGCCCGGACCCTTGCCGAGGGTGAAGACGGCGCCGGCGGCGGTCATCCGCAAGCCCCAGCCGCCGGCGGCGTCGCGGCGCGCCACCACCGCGCGCGGCTGCGCATCGAGCAGCCAGGGCTGCACCCGCACCAGGATGGTGAAGGCCGTGCCGGTGTCCAGCTTCGGCGCCGGGACACGCGCATACGACCCGAGATGCACCGGCTGCAGGCGCGACGGGTAGCTGCCGGCGAAGCGCGACGGCAGCTCGACCAGCTTCATGCCCGGGCCGGCGGGATTGGGATCGGCGCTGATCACCCGGACGAGGTCGGCCTCGTAGGGGACGCCGAGGGCGCTCGACACCTTGACCGCGATGCGGCCGCCGGGACGCGCCGAGAAGCGATCGACATAGCCGATCAGCGGTACCGCCATGGGAAGCTCCTAGAGAACGCCGTCGGCGCGCAGCTCCGCCGCGTACTCGTCGAGCACGGCGGCGAGGCGGTCGGCGATGAGGTCGATCTCGTCTGCGGTGACGATCAGCGGCGGCGACACCATCACCCAGTCGCCGTAGGTCCCGCGATTGGTGCGTCGGCAGTAGAGGGCGAGACCATGGCGCAGGCCGAGCGCCTGCAGGCGATAGGGCGCCATGCGCTCCAGCGGGATCATCGCCTTGGTCCCCTTGTCGGCGACCAGCTCGATCGCCAGCAGCAGGCCGAGACCGCGCACGTCGCCGACGATCGGACTGGTGCGGGCGAGGGCGTCGAGGCGGCCGCGCAGCCGGGCGCCCATGCGCCGCGCATTGCCCATGAGGTCGCGCTCCTCGAGCTCCGCAAGCACCGCGGCGCCGATGGCGCAGGAGAGCGGGTTGGCGAAGTAGGTGAAGCCCTGCATGAAGCCGCCGGCCCGCGCCAGGTCGTCGGCCATCGCCGCCGGCGCCATCATCACCCCCATCGGCGTGTAGCCGGCGGTCACCCCCTTGGCGAGGATGACGATATCGGGGCGCGCGCCCGGCCAATGGTCGGCGGCGAGGAAGGTGCCGGTGCGCCCGGCGCCGCTCATCACCTCATCGTAGATCAGCAGCACACCGTGGCGGGTGCAGATCTCGCGCACCATGGCGTAGTACGGATCGGCGGCGACCAGGGCGCCCGTCGCCAGGCCGCCGACGGGCTCCATGATGAAGGCAAGGACAGTCTCCGGCCCTTCGCGCCGGATCGCCTCGTCGAGCGCCGTCGCGCAGGCCCTGGCGTAGCTCTCCGCCGTGTGGTTGGGCGGCAGTCGGTAGGTGAAGGGGGCCGGCACCCTGTCGACGGCGCGCAGCAGCGGCCCGAACACCTCATGGGCGTGCGCGTCGCCCGACACGGCGAGCGCGCCCAGGGTATTGCCGTGGTAGCCCGGCTCGCGGCCGATCACCTTCCAGCGCCGTGGCTCGCCGCGCACCACGGCGTGCTGGCGGCAGAACTTGATTGCGGTCTCCGTCGCCTCCGAACCGCCCGACACCAGGAAGGCGCGCTCGAAGCCCGGCCCCGCGAGACGGGCGAGGCGTTCGCCCAGCTCGATGTTGGCAGCACTCTCGAACTGCATCGGAAAGGCGAAGGCGGCCGCCCGGGCCTGGCGTTCCAGGGCGGCCAGCACGCGCGGATTGCCATGGCCGAGGTTGCTCGCCACCGGCCCCGACGAGACGTCGAGGTAGCGATTCCCGTCCGTGTCTTCCAGCCAGACGCCTTCCGCCCGCGCGATTCGCGGCTTGGCGGCGGCGCCGGGCGGCAGGAAGAACGACTGGATGCCGGCGTCCGAGCGGATCGCCGGCGCGGCGGTGACGGCGGCTTCGTTCATCTGGGGCTCCAACAGAATGGGGACTTGCGGGACGACGGGGACGCCATTGTCGGACAAGACCGGCATCGCGGCGAGAGCCGATTTTGCGCCGCCCCGGCGCTTGCGCTATGAGCGGGGGATGGACGGGACGACGCCATGACGGGCGGCGGCCGCGGCGCGGGCGTGCCGCGCCGGCGCACGGATGCGCCGGCCATGGGGTGGTGATGCGCTCGCAGCGGCAATCCCCGGCGGGCCGCGCATGAAGCCGCCCGGCACACCCATGGAGCAGGAGGCGGTCCGCGCCCTGAGGGCGGGGCGGATCGTCGATGCGGCGCGGGCGGCGCTCCGCGCGATCGACGCCGGCGGCGAAAGCGCGCTCGCCCTCTGGGTCCTCGCCCGCAGCCGCCGGCTCGCCGGCGATCAGGATGCCGCGCTCGGCCTGCTGCGCCGGGCGACCGCGCTCGACCCGACGCACCTGCCGGCGATGCAGGATCTCGGCGCCACGCTCATGGGCGCGGGCGACGCCGAGGGCGCCCTCGTCGCGTTCCGGGCCGCCGTCGCACTCGCCCCGGAGCGCTTCGCGCTCCGTTCCGCCATGCTGGTCGCCATGCATTACTGCGCGTCGGTGACGGCGGCCGAGATCGCCGCGGCGCATCGCGACGTCGGTCGCCTGGTGCCGGTGCGCACCCGGCCCGCGCGGCGCCGGCGCGCGCCCGGCGAGCCGCTGCGCATCGGCTTCGTCTCGGCCGACTTCCGTGGCCATTCCACCGCCGCGTTCCTGCCGCCGCTCCTACGCGCGTGCGATCGCGAACGCTGGCGGGTGACGCTCTATTCGGGCGTCGCCGTACCCGACGCGGCGACCTCCCGCTTCCGCGCCCTCGCCGACGATTGGGTCGACGCGGCGTTCCTCGGCGACGACGCGCTGGCTGCGCGCATCGTCGCCGACGGCATCGACGTCCTGGTGGACCTCAACGGCCACACCGCCGGCAACCGCCTCGGCACCTTTGCGCGGCGGCCGGCGCCGCTGCAGCTCACCTGGCTCGACTACGTCCATTCGACCGGCCTGGCGGCGATCGACTTCCTGGTGACCGACGTCGATCACGTCCATGCAGGCGAGGACGACCTGCATGTCGAGACGGTGCTGCGTCTCGCGCCGGGCACCTTCTGCTTCGATCCGCCCGAGCGGCCACCCGCCGCGGCCCGCCCGCCCGGTCCCTTCACTTTCGGCAGCTTCAACGCGCTGGAGAAGCTGAGCGATGACGCGCTGCGGGCCTGGGCCGAGATCCTCCAGGCGGTGCCGTGGGCGCGCCTGCGTCTCGGCGCCGTGGCGCTGGATCGCGCCCACGGGCGCGAAAGGGTGACGCGGACTCTGGCCGCATGCGGCATCGCGCCCGATCGCTACGAGCTTCTGGGCGCGACCGACCGGGCCGGAGCGCTCGCCCGCCACGGCGGGGTCGACCTGCATCTCGACAGCTTCCCCTACAGCGGCGGGCTGACGACGCTGGAGGGGCTGTGGATGGGCACGCCGACGCTGACCTTCCGCGGCGATCGCATCGCCGGCCGGCACAGCGCCAGCCATCTGCGGCGCATCGGCCTGCCCGCGCTGGTCGCCCGCGATCGCGACGACTATGTCGCCGCCGCCGTCGCCCTGGCGCGGACGCCGGCACGGCTGGACGACGTGCGCGGCTCGCTGCGCGCCCGGGTCGCCGGGTCGAGCCTGGTCGACGGGGCCGCCCAGGCACGGGGGTTCGCCGACCTGGTCGACGGGGCACTGGCCCACCCCCGGGCCCACCGCTGACGACGGAATGACCGCCGCGCGCAAAGAGCAGGGCTCGAAGGACGGCGGCCAGCTCCGCCTGTCGCGCGCCGCCTTCGACCTGCCGCCCTACGAGGGTCCGGTCCGCAGCTACGTCATATGCTCGACGGCCCGCAGCGGCAGCACCCTGCTGGGCGAACTGCTGCGGGGCACCGGTCACCTGGGAGTGCCGAGCGAGTATTTTCAGAATCCGCATGTCATCGTGCCGATGGGCCGGCGCCTCGGCGCCCTCTCCGCCGACGGCGTCCTCGACATGTCGGCCTACCTCGCCGCGCTGCGCCGGCTGCGCACGACGGCCAACGGGTGCTTCGGCGTGAAGACCCATCTGCATCAGGTTCGCCCGGTCCTCCACCTTGATGTCGTCCGCCGGCTGCTGCTCGAATCGCGGATCGTGTGGATCCGCCGGCGCGACGTGCTGGGACAGGCCATATCCGACGAACTGGCGAACCAAACGCAGGAATGGACCCGCCTTCCCGGCACCACCCGGCGGCCGCGCACCGCCATCTTCTCCCATGACGCCGTCCTCGCCCGCCTCCGCCGGATCCTGGTCGAGAACGAGGAATGGAACGCGATCTTCACGGTCAACGGACTGGCGCCGATCACGGTCGAATACGAGGCGCTGCTCGCCGACTGCGACGGGATCTGCGCTGCGGTCGCGCGGTATCTCGGCCTCGATCCGCCCCCGTCCTTCTCCCTCGATGCCGTGCCGATCGTCCAGCAGCGCGACGCGATCAACGAGACATGGCGCGCGCGTTTCCTCGACACCTATCACCTACCTGCGGCCAGACCCGCGCCGAAAGGCAGATGACGATGTCCGCAGACGAGATCGCCGCCAGCCTCGGCAGGATCGACAGGCTGCTCCAGGAGACCGTCCTGCCCTTCTGGTATCCGGTGCTGGCGGCGCCCGACGGCGCGTTTTCGCTGAACCACGACGCCACCGGGCGCTGGTTCGGGCCGCGGGCGATCTCGTTGGTCGCGCAGTCGCGCCTCGTATGGGTGGCGGCGCGCCTGGCGGCGTCCGGCATCGACCCGGCCTTCTTCGGTGCGGCCGCGGAGCGCGGCGCCCGCTACCTGCTCGACCGTATGTGGGACGATCGTCATGGCGGCTTCTTCTGGCGGGTCGGCGCCGACGGCACGGCGCCCGAGCGATCGGACAAGCACGTCTACGGTCAGGCGTTTGCCCTCCTCGCGCTGTGCGAACGCGCCGCGACGGCCGGCGATGGGGAAGCCGCGGCCCGCGCTCGCGCGCTCTTCGGATTGCTGGAGTCGCGCGCCCACGACGACCGGAACGGCGGCTACGTCGAATGGTTCGGACGGGACTGGACGCCCGGTCCCGCCGACGCGCACGGTCCGACCGGCAGGCCCGGCACGATCAAGACGCTCAACACGCACATGCATGTCATGGATGCCCTGCGCGCCTACGGCACCCTGACGGGCGACACGCTCGCCCGCACGCGCCTGATCGAGCTGCTCATGATCGCGGTCACGACGATCCAGCGGAAGGGCCGGGGCGTACCGACCGATCCGCATCGGGCGGACTGGCTGCCCATCGTGCCCGCCGACGATTCGCCGGTCAGCTTCGGCCATATGGTGGAGCTGGCGTGGATGGTGCCGCGGGCGGCCGCGGCGGCCGGAATACCTGCGCCGCTGATCGACGACCTCGCACGCCATCTGACCCGGCATGCGGCACGCTTCGGGCTCGACCCGGACAAGGGCGGCCTGTTCGACGACGGGCCGCTGCACGGTCCGTCGATCCGGCGGACGAAGACGTGGTGGACCCAGGCGGAGGCGCTCGTCGCGTTCCTGGAGCGCTGGCAGGCGACGGGCGATCCGGGGCTGTCCGCCGCCTACCTCAAGACCTTGTCCTGGATCGAAGACCGGCAGGTCGACCGCGCGCACGGCGAATGGCACAATCGGATCGGCCCCGACGGGGTGGTGACCGGCTTCAAGGCCGACGGCTGGAAATGCGCCTACCATCAGGTGCGCGGCCTTCTCGTCTGCCGCGAGCTGCTGCACCCGGCGGCCGGGCGTTGACCGCCGGCCGGCCCGTGCTCCACGACCGGCCGGCGCCGCACGCAGGAGCTTCCGCCATGGCCGACCAGACGCCCCGCGCCATCGACCCTCCCCGCCTGCTCGCCGCCGAGCCGCAGCTCTTCGTCGCCGACATCAGGAAATCGTGCACCTTTTTCACCGGCAAGCTCGGCTTCGCCGTCGCATTCCTCTACGGCGACCCGCCCTTCTACGGACAGGTACATCGCGACGGGGCGCGGCTGAACCTGCGCCACGTCGATACCCCGGTGGTCGACGCGGCCCGGCGCGACCGCGAGGAGCTGCTGTCCGCCGCAATCACCGTCGCGGCGGCCGACGACATCGAGCGCCTGTTTCTCGAGTTCCGGGGGAAGGCCGTCACCTTCCACCAGGACTTGCGGCGCGAGCCCTGGGGCGCCCGGACCTTCATCGTGACGGACCCGGACGGGAACCTGATCCTCTTCGCGGGCCCGGCCGACCAAGTAGCGACAGCGAAGGAGCCGACGATGCAAGACGAACGCCGGATTGCGGCACACTACGCCCACGGTGATCTGGAACAGACGATCCTGGAGGCCCTGCGCGCGGCCGGGAAGGATCCCGAGCGGCTGCAGCCGGCCGACCTCAGCCCCGTCGACGAGTTCCATATCGGCGGCCGGCGGGCGACCGCGGACTTCGCCGCCGAGCTGGGGCTGCAGCCCGGCATGCACCTGCTGGATATCGGCTGCGGCATCGGCGGGCCGTCACGGTACTTCGCCGGGGAGCAGGACTGCACGGTCACCGGCATCGACCTGTCGGAAGAATACGTCGCCGTCGCGGCCGCGCTGTCGCGCCGCGTCGGCCTGGAAGGGCGCACCAGCTACCGGCAGGCCAGCGCCCTGGCGCTGCCGTTCGCCGCCGGCACCTTCGACGGCGCCTACATGTTGCATGTCGGGATGAACATCGCCGACAAGGCCCGGCTGTTCGCGGAGGCGCGGCGCGTGCTCAGGCCCGGCGCCATCTTCGGCATCTACGACGTCCTGCGCGAGAGCGCGGACGACTTCGCCTATCCGGTGCCATGGTCCGCGGAACCGGCCACCAACTTCATCGCCGACGCGGCGACGTACCGCGGCGCGCTCGCGGCGGCGGGCTTCGCGATCGTGAAGGAACGCCGCCGCCGGGAGTTCGCGATCGAGTTCTTCCGGCAACTGCGCGAGCGCATGGCCGAGAGCGGTCCTTCGCCGCTCGGCCTGCAGATCGTCATGGGCGCGACCGCGCCGCAGAAGGTCGCCAACATGGCGGCCCTGCTCGACCGCGGCGTCATCGCGCCGACCGAGCTGATCTGCCGCGCGAGCGGCTAGGCGGCTTATCGCACGCAGTGTGGCGCGCCCTGCTGGAGGGCGCGACAGACACATCGGGAAGCTCGATTTCCTCTGAGTGCCTTTGACCTGCCCCTGCTGTGGTTCCTCGGTCATAGCGAGAGTCCCACGCCTTCATGGCTGATCTGCTGCGCCGACGGGAGCGGCCGGTCGGCGGAGCGTTCGGGGTTGCGCAGCCGACCGGCCGCGTGGTGCACGCACGCCCCCTCCGGGGTGAGCCCTTCATGTGCGGAGTAGGGGGGCAGGTCATCTGACAGGCGGTACAGCCGATCGCTTCATCGTCGACGATCATCACGAGGCCCTCACGTCCGGCTTCGAACCGATAGCCCCGGGCCAAAGCGTCGTAGACCAGCGCGTTCAAGAAAGCGCGGACACGATCGAGCGTGTCGGGGTGCGCGCGGATACGAAGGACCTCCCCGCCAAGACCGGTGATCGCGCCGTTGCGTTCCGGCTGAGCCTTCCTTGCAGCAGCAAGCGTTTTGGCTACGAGCGGGTGCAGCTTTTCCGGTACGGCTACAGCTTCCACAGGCTGTTTGGGCGATTGCGATCGCCGCCTCGACCGGTTCGGGTGCGGGCGGCTTGGCCCGTGCATCGATCACGACGCGATCGCTCACGCCCTTTGGCGCGGCGCCGAGCGGCTTGCGCTTGACCGGACGTCCTGCGTGGAGGCGTCCCCAATAGGTGGCATCCGGCAAGGGGACGGCGTGCTTCACGCATTGCTTGCGAAGCGCCACTTCAGAGATGCCGAGATCCGGCGCCCCTTCGACACGGCGCGTTCCCAGATCATGTCATAAAGCTGCTGCCGAGTGAGAACATGCCGCATCGACGAACCGCCTGCTGGAATTCTTAAACCCAATACGCTAAATGACCATATACATGGTCAGGAGCGTGACATGGATGCGATCAAGCTTGCCGATGCCAAAGCCCATCTGAGCGAACTGGTCGACCGGGTCGAGGCAGGCGATTCGATCGACATCACCCGCCGCGGGAAGCCGGTCGCGCGGCTGACCGCCGTGGCCAAGCCACGCAAGCCGATCGATGCCGCGCTGCTCCAATCGCTGACGGCGGCGATGCCACCCCAGCCCCAAAGTGCCGCTGCTCTCGTGCGGTCGATGCGGGATGGCGACCGCTACTGATGCTATATCTCGACACGTCGCTGATCGTCGCGGCGCTCTCCAACGAAGCGATGACGTCGCGTGTTCAGGCTTGGCTGGCGGAGCAAGACGCGGCGCAGCTCCTGATCAGCGACTGGACCGTCACCGAGATGTCGTCCGCCATGGCGATCAAGCTGCGGACCGGACAGATCAGCCTGGAGCAGCGCGCGGCGGCGCTCGCCATATTCAACAAGCTGGTCGCCGAGAGCTTCACCGTGCTGAGCGTAACGGGCGGGCAGTTCCGGACGGCGGCGAGGTTCGCCGATCAGCATGCCCTTGGACTTCGTGCGGGCGACGCACTGCATCTCGCTGTCGCATCGGAGCATGGCGCCACGGTGCATACGTTGGACCAACGGCTTGCCGAGGCCGGGCCAGCGCTCGGCGTGCCGGCGCAGCTATTGGCATGATCCAGGCCTTCGGCTTGGCCAGCCAGCTCGGATGCAGCCATGGCCGGTGACTGGTCCGATGAGCAGAACGACGCGATCGTGGCCGATTATTTCTCGATGCTCGCCGACGACATCGCTGGACGACCGTACAGGGTGCGGAACCCTCGATATCGGATTGTCTGGAACGATTCAGCAAATGGCGGGCGGCTTGGGGACGATGTTGCTCATTGCCCCAGGCGCTTGGCTTTGGTCGAAGGGGACGCGCTGATGTATCTGATGATGTGCGTAGCTGTTGCGTCGCACCCCCGCGAGGGATTTGTCTCGTGGCAAAAATCTCTTCATAATTAAATAGTTAAAGGTTGTCAGCAGTAGGTTGGCGCGCCCTGCTGGACTCGAACCAGCGACCCCGCGCTTAGAAGGCGCGTGCTCTATCCAACTGAGCTAAGGGCGCCCGTCGCGTTCACCCGCGGACGCGATCGTAGCGGAAATTGTCGGCGTAGG
>JADZBA010000270.1 GCA_020852355.1 Alphaproteobacteria bacterium | reverse complement strand
CTTCGATCGCATCGAAGCTCGCCTGTCGATCCTGGAACGGTTTCCCGAGGCCGGGACATCGCGACCCGATGTCGCCGACGGCATGCGCATGCTGGCGGAGTGACCCTACGTGATCCTGTGGGGGTCACGGGAGGATCGGTGGTGATCGTCCGCATCTTCCGCATCTTGCACGGAGCACCCCGGATGGAGGCCGGGGCACAGGCACGATGACGACGGAGTCGTCGCGCGGCGGCGGCCCTACTTCCCGCACACCGCCGCGATCCGCACCGTCGTCGCGCCCTGGCGGTGGAAGCCGAGTCGCTCGGCGGCGCCGCGGCTGAGGTCGATCGCCTTGGCGCGGCCGGGCGCGTGGCGGTCGTTGATGCGGACCACGACCGAGCGGCCGTTGACGACGTTGGTGACCTTGACCCGCGTGCCGAAGGGCAGGCTGCGATGGGCGGCGGTCATCTCGTCCATGTCGAAACGCTCGCCGCTCGCAGTGCGCCGGCCGTCGTGGCGGGCGCCATAGAAATGGGCGCGCCCGGACTGGCGGTACGGCGCGGCGCCGCACGGACGGGCGGGATCGGGCTTCGGCTTGGCCGTGGGCAGATGCCGATGCTCCGCGCGGATGGAGGGAGGGGCCGCGGCGACCTGGGTCTCCGGCGACGCGGCGGCGGGGGCTCCGACGCACATGGCCAGCAGCAACGTGGCCATGAGCGCCGTGGGGAACGGCGCACGCATCCCGGCTGCATAGCACCGTCGGGACGTTGTGGGCAAATCGCCAAGCCGGGGCGCATCGGCTAAGCTACCCGCCATGACATGGTCGATCGTCGCCCGCGAGCCCCGGACCGGCGCCTTCGCCGTGGCCGTGACGACCCGCGCCTTCGCCGTCGGCGCGCGTTGCCCGTTCGTCGGGAGCGGCATCGGCGCGTTGTCGACGCAGGCGCTGTCCAACCCGCTCTACGGCCGCCGCGGGCTCGCGCTGCTCGAGGCGGGGGTGCCGGCCGCGGACGTGGTCCGGCTGCTGACCGCCGCCGACGAAGGCCGCGAGCACCGGCAGGTCCATGCCGTCGATCGCGACGGCCGCACCGCCGCCTGGACCGGGGCCTCCTGCATCCCGTGGTGCGGCCATGTCACCGCCGAGAACGTCTCGATCGCCGGCAACATGCTGGCCGGCCCCGAGGTGATCGCCGAGACCATGCGCGTCTACCAGGCCGGCCGCAGACGGCCCCTGGCGGACCGGCTGCTGCGGGCGCTGGAAGCCGGCCAGGCGGCAGGCGGCGACAAGCGCGGCAAGCAGTCCGCCGCCCTGCTGATCTTCGCCGGCGAGGAATACGCGCAGCTCGACCTGCGCGTCGACGACCATGCCGAGCCACTGGCCGAGCTGCGCCGCCTCTATGAGGTGAGCGAGGGCCGCTATGCCGTGATGCGCCGCTTCACGCCGA
This sequence comes from Alphaproteobacteria bacterium, assembly GCA_020852355.1. GTDB lineage: Bacteria > Pseudomonadota > Alphaproteobacteria > ATCC43930 > Allostellaceae > Allostella. Next base: position 36,358 of record JADZBA010000270.1, on the reverse strand, counting down.
CGCGCGACAGGCCGTCCGGCGTCACCGACTGGGCGGTCATCGAGGCGGCCGTGGCGCAGCACGAGCGCGCCCGCGCCGCGACGAATGCGCGGCGGCGCTGACGATGCCATCCGCCGGAGCCGGCACCGCGGCCCTGGCACGTGCCTTGCGTCGCTCGCGGCGGTCCGCGACCGCCGCCCTGCCACAACCATGACGACGGGGAGCCGCCTCAGATGATCCGCCTTCCGACCTCCGTGCTCGCCGGCGCATTGGCGCTGGCGCTGGTGCTGCCCGCTGCCGCGCAGCAGGGCGGGCCGCCCTTGCGCACCGCCGTCGACGGCACCTTCGCGCCGCACGCCATGCCGAAGATGGGCGGCGGCGTCGAGGGGTTCCAGATCGACCTCTTCACCGAGGTCGCGCGGCGGATGAAGCGCGAGATCCAGATCGACTCCGCTTCCTTCTCCGGGCTCATCCCGGCCATGAACGCCGGCCGCTACGACTTCCTCGCGGCACCGGTGACCGCCACCAAGGAGCGCGCCGAGAGCCTGCTCTTCACCGAGGGCTACCTCTACACCGAGTACCAGTTCCTCATCCGCAAGGGCAGCCCGCCGCTTACCCGCCTGGAGGACCTCAAGGGCAAGGTGGTGTCGGTGAACAAGGGCTCCGCCTATGACGGCTGGGCGCGCGCCAACGCCGGGAAGTACGGCTTCGAGGTGCAGTCCTTCGACACCAATCCCGACGCGATCCAGGCGGTGCTGGCCGGCCGCGCCTACGCGATCCTCGCCGGCAACACCGGCAACGCCTGGGCGGCCAAGCGCAACCCGCAGCTCGAGCTGAGCATGCCGCTGACCGAGACGCGGGCGCACTGGTCGGCCCCCTTCCGCAAGGACAGCGCCGAGCTGCGCAACCAGATCGAGGAGGTGCTGGAGTGCATGAAGCTCGACGGCACCATCGTCAAGCTCTCGGAGAAGTGGTTCGGCGCCGCGCCGGCACCCGACGCCGCGGAACGCACCGTGTTCCCCGGCTTCGGCGTCCCGGGCCTGCCCGGCTACGACCCGACGGCGCACACCCCGCGCTGCGGCTGACCGGTGGCGCCGGGCGCGCGGCCCGTCCTGTCGATCCGCGGCCTGCGCAAGTCCTTCGGTTCCGTCGAGGTGCTGAAGGGAATCGACCTCGACGTCCGGGCGCGCGAGCTGGTCTTCGTCATCGGCCCGTCCGGGTCGGGCAAGAGCACGCTGCTGCGCTGCTGCAACCGGCTGGAGGAGCCGACCGACGGCTCGATTCTGTTCGACGGGATCGACGTGCTGTCGCCGCGTACCGACATCAACGCCGTGCGGCGCCGCATCGGCATGGTGTTCCAGAGCTTCAACCTCTATCCGCACATGACGGCCGCGGGGAACGTCATGTTGGCGCTGCGGCGGGTGCTGAAGAAGGGGCGCGCCGAGGCCGACGCGATCGCCCGCGCCGCACTTGCCCGCGTCGGCCTCGCCGACAAGGCGGGGAGCTATCCGGGGGAGCTGTCCGGCGGGCAGCAGCAGCGCGTGGCGATCGCCCGCGCGCTGGCGCTGGAGCCGGTCGCCGTCCTCTTCGACGAGCCGACCTCGGCCCTCGATCCGGAGCTGGTCGGCAGCGTGCTGCAGGTGATGCGCGAGCTGCGCGAGGCGGGCATGACCATGGTCGTGGTCAGCCACGAGATGGGCTTCGCGCGGGCCGCCGCCGATCGCGTCCTCTTCATGGACCAGGGCGAGATCGTCGAGGAGGGGCCGCCCGCGCAGATCTTCGGTGCGCCGCGGCACGCCCGCACCCGCGCCTTCATCGAGCAGATCGTGCGGCATTGACCGGCACGGGCGGCCGGCGATGACGCGCTGGGAGCGCTTCCTCGACACGTTCTTCAACGTCGAGGTCATGGCGCGCTACCTGCCGAAGATCGCCGAGGGCTTCGTCGTCACCGTCGAGCTGGCGCTCCTCGTGGTGGTGTCGGGCCTCGCGCTCGGCCTCTTGCTCGCGGTCGTGCGCACCTTGCGGGTGCGCGTCCTCAACGCGCTGATCGTCCTCTATGTCGACCTGTTCCGCGCGCTGCCGCCGCTCGTCGTCATCGTGCTCGTCTATTTCGGCGGACCCGCCGCCGGCTGGTCGCCGTCCGGCTTCGTCGCGACCTGGCTCAGCCTCGCGGTGGTGCTGTCGGCATTCGCAGAGGAGATCTTCTGGGCGGGCATCCTGGCGGTGCCCAGGGGGCAATGGGAGGCGGCGCGATCGACCGGCCTCGGCGCCCTGCAGACGCTGGGCTGGGTGGTGCTGCCGCAGGCGGTCCGCATGACCGTGCCGCCGCTCACCAACCGTACCATCGCCATCACCAAGGGCACCGCGCTCGGCTCCGTCGTCGCCGTCTCGGAGATCCTGTCCTCGGCGCAGACGGCGGTGTCCTTCTCGTTCAACCCTTCGCCGCTGACGCTGGGGGCGGCCGCCTACCTCGTGCTGTTCATTCCCGTGGTCATGCTCGGCCGGTGGGTCGAGACGCGCTTCGCCTGGAAGCGCTGATGCTGCAGACCTTCTTCGATCTCGACATCATGCGGGCCGCGCTGCCCTACCTGCTGCAGGGGCTGTGGACGACGCTGCTGCTGGTCGCCCTCGTCGTGCCGCTGGGCCTGGCGGGCGGCCTTATCGTCGCCCTGCTGTCGACGAGTCGGCGACGCTCCGTGCGCTGGCCGCTCGTCGTCTATGTCGACTTCTTCCGCGCCTTCCCGCCGCTGGTGCTGCTGATCTTCATCTATGCCGGCCTGCCCTTCGCGGGGCTGGAGCTCGGCGCCTTCGCGTCGGTCGCGATCGGCTTCTTCCTCAACACGTCCTCGTACTACGGCGAGATCCTGCGCGCCGGCATCGAGAGCGTGGCGCGCGGGCAGATGGAGGCGGCGCGCTCGACCGGCCTCACCAAGGCGCAGGCGATGGCCTGGGTCGTGCTGCCGCAGGCGGTGCGCAACGTCCTGCCGGACCTCGTCGGCAACACGCTGGAGGTGGCGAAGCTGACCTCGCTCGCCTCGGTGGTGGCGCTGCCCGAGCTGCTGTTCGCCGCCCGCTCGGCACAGTCGCTGACCTTCAACCCCTCGCCGATCGTGCTCGCCGCCCTTATCTACTTCGTGCTGCTGTGGCCGTTCGTGCGGCTGCTGTCGCGCCTCGAGCATCGCACGCTGGCGGGGCGCTGAGGCGGCTCATACGGGAGATCGAGGAACCATGACCGAAACGAAGACCGTGACGATCGCGACGCTCCTCGGAAGCCTGCGGAAGGGCTCGTACAACGCCGCGGTCGCCCGTGCCCTGCCGGCGCTCGCTCCCCCCGGCATGACGGTGAAGGCGCTGGGCTCGGTCCGCGAGCTGCCGATCTACGACGCCGACATCCAGGCCGAGGGGTTCCCCGCCGCGGTCACCGCCATGGCCGACGCGATCCGCGCCGCCGACGGGCTGCTGATCGTGACGCCGGAATACAACTACTCGATCCCAGGGGGTCTCAAGAACGCCATCGACTGGCTGTCGCGCCTGCCCGACCAGCCCTTCGCCGGCAAGCCCATCGCGCTGCAGACGGCATCCCAGGGCCTGCTCGGTGGCGCGCGCTGCCAGTACCATCTGCGCCAGGCGATGGTCTTCCTCGACGGCTACGTCCTCAACAAGCCCGAGGTCATGGTCCCCTCGGTGCAGACCAAGGTCGACGAGAGGACCGGCGCATTGACCGACGCGACGACGCGCGACTTCATCGCCAGGCAACTCGTCGCCTTCGCCGCCTTCATCGGGCGGCTGCGGTAGCGCCGCCGCCTACACGCCCTGCACCGAATAGCCGCCGTCGACCGGGATCGCCGTCCCGGTGACGAAGTCGGAGGCGGCGCTCGCCAGGAACACGGCGATGCCGGCATGGTCGTCGGGCGTGCCCCAGCGGCCGGCCGGCGTGCGGGCGAGGACGCGCTCGTTGAGACCCTGCACCTGGGTGCGGGCGGCGCGCGTCAGGTCGGTGTCGATCCAGCCGGGCAGCACCGCATTGACCTGGATGTTGTCGACCGCCCAGGCGGTGGCGAGCGCCTTGCTGAACTGCACGATGCCGCCCTTGCTGGCGGCGTAGGCCGAGGTGAAGGCGGCGCCGAAGATCGACATCATCGAGCCGATGTTGATGATCTTGCCGCCGCCCGCGCGCTTCATCGCGGGATAGACGGCGTGGCTGCACAGGAAGGCCGAGGTCAGGTTGGTCTCGATCACCTTCGTCCACTCGGCCAGCACGTACTCCTCGGGCCGCTTGCGGATGTTGATGCCGGCGTTGTTGACGAGGATGTCGATGCGGCCCATCGCCTTCTCGGCCCGCTCGACCATCGCCGCGACCGACGCCTCGTCGCAGACGTCGACCTCGGCGGACGCGGCCTTGGCGCCGAGCGCCTGCAGCGCCTTCACCGCGGCGGCGCTCTTCTCCGCGTTGCGGCCCGCGACGACGACCGCCGCACCCGCCCCGGCCAGGCCCTTGGCCATGCCGAGGCCGATGCCGCCATTGCCGCCGGTGACGATCGCGACGCGGCCGGTGAGATCGAACAGGCCCATGGAACGCTCCTCCCGTTTCAGAAATCGACGTCGGGCGCGCCGTCCGCCGCCGGTTGGCGCCGGCGCTGGCGGCGACGCTGCCACAGCGCCAGCGCGATCGAGCCCGCCGAGAGCGCCAGCAGCAGCGCCGAGATCGGCCGCGTGACGAACAGCGCCGGATCGGAATCGGTCATCAGTGCGCGCACCAGGTTGACCTCGATCTGGTCGCCGAGGATGAGCCCGAGGATCAGCGGGGCGAGCGGGAAGCCCAGCTTGACCAGCCCGTAGCCGATGACGCCGAAGAGCGCCAGCACCCAGACGCTGTCCATGGTGTTGTTGAGCGCGTAGGCGCCGACGACGCACAGCACCAGCACGACCGGGATCAGGATCGACTTCGGCACCAGCACGATGCGCAGGAACCAGCGCGCGCCGACCGCCATGATCGCCAGCATGATCGGATGGGCCAGCAGATAGGCGGCGAAGATGCCGTAGGCCAGCGTCGTCTCCTGGCTCATGAAGAGCGGGCCGGACTGGATGCCGTGGATGGTCATGGCGCCCAGCATCACCGCGGTCACCGCGTCGCCCGGGATGCCGAAGGCCATGATGGTGACCAGCGAGCCGCCGACATTGGCGTTGTTCGAGGCTTCCGACGCGATGATCCCCTCGGGCGTGCCGGTGCCGAAGCGCTCGGGATGGCGCGACAGCTTCTTGGCCTGGTCGTACGCCATGACGCTGGCGGCGCTGCCGCCGATCGCCGGCAGCACGCCGATCAGGAGGCCGATGAAGGTCGACCACAGCAGCAGGAAGGGCCGGCCGAGGATCTCGCCCACGACCTTCACGTGCGAGACGGCGAGGCTGACGAGGTCGCGCGCCGAGGCGTCCGATTCGGCCAGCGAGCGCGCCCGCTCGATGTCGGTCATGATCTGGGCGAAGGCGAAGATACCGATCAGCACCGGCAGGAAGGGAAAGCCGCCGCGCAGCAGCTCGCTGCCCATGGTGAAGCGCGGCACGCTCATGATCGGATCGGCGCCGAAGATCGTGATGATCAGGCCCAGCGCGCCGGCGAGCAGGCCCTTCGCCAGCGACTCCTCGGTCAGCCCGGCGACCATCGAGAGGGCGAAGATGAAGAGCGCGAAGAACTCCCACGGGCCGAACTCGAGCGCGATCTCGGCGAGCCAGCCGGTGGCGCCGATGAGGAACACGCCGCCCAGCAGGCCGCCGAAGAAGGACGCCCAGACGCCGAGCCAAACCGCCCGCCCCGGCTCGCCCTTCCGGGTCATCGGGAAGCCGTCGAACATGGTCGAGATCGACGAAGGCTTGCCGGGAATGCCGAGCAGCGTCGCCGTGATGAGGCCGCCCGATTCGCCGCCGACATAGACGCCGATCATCGCCGCCAGGCCCTGCAGGGGCTCCAGCCCGAAGGTGAAGGGCAGCACCATGATGACGGTCATGGTGATGGTGATGCCCGGCATGGCGCCGCCGACCACGCCGATCAGCGTGCCGGCGGCGAGCGGCACCAGGTACTTGAGCTGCAGGACGTCGAGGATGCCGTCGGCGAGGAGCGCCAGCATCGCCGCCGCCTCAGAAGCCGGTCAGGCTGCCGCGCGGCAGCAGTACCGAGAGATAACGCTCGAAGGCGAAGTAGGCCACCGCGGTGGTGACCACCGCCACCAGCGCGACGGTCACCCACCGGCGGCGATCCGCGGGCGGGTCCAGGACCACCTGGAGCGCCAGGAGGAAGGCGAGCGTCGCCGCCCGGAATCCCAGGAGCGGCAGCAGCGCGACATAGAGGCCGAAGACGAGGAAGGTGAGTAAGACGAGCCGGAGGTTGCGCCGCGGCGCGGCCCCGGGCAGCCGCGGTCGCCGCCCGCGCACGCCCTCGACGGCGACCGCGACGCTGAGCAGCGCCGTCGCCGCCAGGACGATGCGCGGGTAGAAGTCCGGGCCGATCGGCACGAACGACGACTTCGGCAGCCCGGCCGTCAGCGCGAAGAGCCAGACGCTGAGCGCGAGACCGAGCAGGCCCGCCAGCGTGTCGCGCGGGAGCCGCACCGGCCCGCCTTCCCGGAGAGCGACCTAGCGCCGCAGCAGCCCGAGCTCCTGGGCCAGCAGCCGGTTCTCCGCATCGACCCGCGCGAGGAAGGCGGCATAGCCCTTGCGGTCGAGATGGTGCACGTCGGTGCCCTGCACCTTCATCGACTGGGCGAAGACCGGGTCCCGGACCGCCTTGGTGCAGGCGCCGTCGAGGGTCGCCAGCACCGGCTCCGGCGTCGCCTTCGGCGCCATGACCCCGCGCACGACCGCGTAGACCACGTCGAGACCGAGCTCCTTGAAGGTCGGCACGTCGGGAATCTCCGGGCTGCGCTTCTCGGTGCCCACGGCGAGGAAGCGGAGCTGGCCCGCGTCGACCTTGCCCTTCTGGGTGAGGTTGCCGTCGGTCAGGTCGATATGCCCGCCGAGGATGGCGTTCATGCGCTGCGCCAGGCCGTCGTAGGAGACGTACTTCAGCCGCACGCCGGCCGCCTTCTCGAAGATCGCGGGGAAGAAATGGCTGGTCGAGCCGAGCGTCGCGCCGACGGTGATCTGGCCGGGTCGCGCCTTGGCGTCGGCCACCAGCTCCGGCAGCGTCCGCCACTTGGTCTTGGGGCTGGCGGTGAGGACCGACGGCGTCGAGGCGACGGCACAGACCGGCGCGAAGTCGGTATGCGCCACGTCGGAGACGCCGGTGTAGTAGGTGAGGTGGATGTAGTCGTGCACGGCGAACAGGGTGTAGCCGTCGGCCGGCGCATTCTTCGCCTCGCGCGCGCCGACGGTGCCCGAGGCGCCGCCGATGTTGGCGATGACCACGGTCTCGCCGAGCTGCTTCTGGAACGCCTGGCCGAACGGCCGGAAAATGTTGTCGGTGTCGCCGCCAGCCGCCCACGGCACGATCAGCTTGACCGGCCGCTCGGGATAGGCCGCCGCCGCGGTCGGCAGCAGGGCCAGCAGCGCCAGCGCCCGCGCGAGCTTCCTCATCGATCGCCTCCCCTGTCGATGGCGAAGGAAACCACGATTTCGTCGTCGCTCGCCAGCGGCCCGAAGTGGAGCGGGGGACGACGGCGCTCGCCGGTTCGTCGTGCGGTCGTCCGGGAGGGGTCGGGTCCGGCGGAAGGAATGGTGGGTGCTGTAGGATTCGAACCTACGACCCGCTGATTAAGAGTCAGCTGCTCTACCAACTGAGCTAAGCACCCGCCGGGCGGCGGCATATAGCAAAGCCCCCTCGGCTTGTCGATAGCGCCGTCACTCCGGCCCGGCCTCGCCCTGCCGGTTGATCTCCATGTCGCGGTGCACATAGACGCACACGACGAGGCCCATCCCGAACATCACGGTCAGCATCGCGGTGCCGCCGAACGAGACCAGCGCCAGGGGCACGCCGACCACCGGCAGCAGGCCCATGACCATGGCGCTGTTGATGAAGACATAGAGGAAGAGCGTCGTGGTGACGCCGAGCGCCAGGATGCGGCCGAACTGGTTGCGGCTGCGCAGCGCGATCAGGAAGCCGTAGGCGATCACCAGGGCGTAGAGGCCCAGCAGGGTCAGCCCGCCGACCAGGCCCCATTCCTCCGCCAGCATGGTGAAGATGAAGTCCGTCTGCTTCTCCGGCAGGAAGTTGAGATGGGCCTGGGTGCCCTGGAGGAAGCCCTTGCCGAAGACGCCCCCCGATCCCAGCGCGATCTTCGACTGGATGATGTGGTAGCCCGCCCCCAGGGGATCGGCCTCCGGATTGAGGAAGGTCAGCACCCGCTTCTTCTGGTAGTCGCGCAGGAACTCCCAGGCGATCGGCACGGCCGCGGCGGCGAGCCCCAGCGCGGCGCCGAACTTCCACATCCGTACCCCGGCGATGAAGAAGACCGCCGCCCCGCCCGCCATCAGCATGATGGCCGTGCCGAGATCGGGCTGCTTCAGGACCAGCGCCGCCGGCGCCAGCACCAGCAGCGTCGGGACGACGATCAGGACCGGGCGTCCGGTCTCGTCGAGGTCGAGGCCGTTGAAGTAGCGGGCGAGCGCCAGCACCAGGGCGATCTTCATGATTTCCGAGGGCTGGATCTGGATGAATCCGAAGTCGATCCAGCGCTGTGCGCCCATGCCGATCTCGCCGCGGATTTCGACCGCGACGAGGAGGGCGAACGCGACAAGGTAGATCAGGTAGGCGAGGCGCAGCCAGACGCGCAGGTCGACCAGCGCCACCAGCACCAGGCAGGCGACACCGATCGCGAAGCGGATCATCTGCTTCTCGGACCAGGGCTGGAAGCTGCCGCCGGCCGCCGAATAGAGCATCGCGAAGCCGACCCCCGCGATCATCCCCAGCAGCAGCACGAGCCCCCAGTTGATCTGCCAGATGCGGTCGAGGAGGAGGGGCCCGCGCGCCCGGGACGGGCTGTCGAAGGAGGTCATTCGCGCTGCGCCAGCTGGTGCTGGGGCGGCACCCGGCGCGCGGGATCACGGCGCTGGGTCTCCAGCAGGATGTCGCGGGCGATCGGGCCGGCGACGGAGCTGCCGCCGCCGCCATGCTCGACGACCACCGCCACGGCGTAGCGCGGCGCACCGACCGGGGCGAAGCCGACGAAGAGGGCGTGGTCGCGCTCCCGCCAGGGCAGCTCTTCGTTCTTGCGCACGCCGCGCTCGCGCTCCGCCATGGTGATGCGGCGGACCTGGGAGGTCCCGGTCTTGCCGCCCATCGCCATCTCCGGCTCGCGGATGCGGATCGCGTAGGCGGTGCCGCCCTGGTCGTTGGTCACCGCGACCATGCCGTGGACCACCGCCGCGAGGCTCGCCGGGGCGACGCCGAGCGCGGGGAAGAGGTCGCGCCGCGGCGCCGGCTCGTCCTGGCGCATCACGCCCTGCGGCCGGGTCAGGCGCGGCACCACCGCGCGGCCGCCGTTGACGAGGCGCGCCGTCATCACCGCGAGCTGCAGCGGCGTCGTCAGCACGTAGCCCTGGCCGATGCCGGTCAGGATCGTCTCGCCCTGCTGCCACGCCTGGCGGCCGGTCGCCTGCTTCCATTCGCGCGACGGGATGAGGCCGCCGCGCTCCCCCGGCAGGTCGATGCCGAGCGGCTCGCCCAGGCCGAAGCGCCGGCAGATCGGCGCCAGGCGGTCGATGCCGACGCGGCGGGCGGCTTCGTAGAAATAGACGTCGCAGGAGTGCTTCAGCGCGTCGTGCAGGTTCATCGGCCCGTGGCCGCCGCGCTTCCAGCAGTGGAAGCGCTGGTCGCCCAGCTCGAGATGGCCGGGGCAGAGGATGCGCTGGTCGGCCGTCACGGCCTTGGTCTCGAGGGCGGCGACCGCCACCATCATCTTGAAGGTGGAGCCCGGCGCGTACTGTCCGGCGATCGCCTTGTTGCTGAGAGGCCCGCGGGGATCGCCGCGCAGCGCGTTCCACTGCTGCATCGTCAGCCCGGTCGAGAACAGGTTGGGATCGAAGCCGGGGCTCGACACCAGCGACATCACCTCGCCGGTATGGATGTCGAGGACGACGGCCGACGCGCTCTGCTCCTGCGCCAGCCGGTCCGTGACGTAGCGCTGCAGCCCGAGGTCGACGGTGAGCGTCACCTCCTCGCCAGGGCGTCCGTCCTGGCGGCCGAGCTCGCGGATCACGCGCCCGTAGGCGTTCACCTCGACCTCGCTCGCCCCGGCGGCGCCGCGCAGGTCGAGCTCGCGGTGCCGCTCGATGCCGTTCTTGCCGATCCGGAAGTCCGGCAGTTCGAGCAGCGGGTCGCCGGTCAGCTCGTGCTCCGCGACCGCGGCGACGTAGCCGACGACATGGCTCATCACCGCGCCCTGCGGGTAGTGCCGCGTCAGCCCGGGATCGATCGCCACGCCGGGCAGGTCGACGGCGTTCACCTCGATCCGCGCGACCTCGTCCCAGGTCAGGTTGCCCCGCACCAGGATCGGCACGAAGCCGCGCTTGCGCCGCGTCTCGCGCAGCACTCGGCGGCGCTCGATCTCGCCGAGGGGCACGATGCGGTCGATGATGTCGAGCGCCTTGTCGAGGTCGCCGATCTGCTCGGGCACCAGGACCAGGCGATAGTCCTCGTGGTTGACCGCCACCGGGTCGCCGAAGCGGTCGACGACGCGCCCGCGCGGCGGCGGCAGCAGGCGGATGTTGATGCGGTTCTCCTCGGCCAGCATCGTGTAGCGGTTGGCCTCGACCACCTGGAGATAGTAGAGGCGCGCCCCGAGGGCCGCGAAGAGCACCGCCTGGCCACCCGCCAGCAGCAGGGCGCGCCGCGTGAAGACCTTGGCCCGGCTGCGCTCCTGCCGCACGGATCAGGCCCGCGTCATGAAGGCCCGCTGCACGCCGAGGAAGAGCGCGGCGAACAGCGGATAGACGGTGACCGTGACGAGGCAGCGGAACGCCACTTCGCGTGGGTCGAGCAGCACGCCCGACAGCGCGCTGCCGGCAGCCCAGAGGACGAGAAAGGTGGTCGCGGCGACCAGGCCGAAGCCCCACCACGCGATGAGGAACGCCTTGCCGTGCAGGATCCGGCGCTGCGACACCACCAGGACATGCACCGCGAGGAGGGTCAGCGGGCCGGTCCCGAAGGGGCTGCCCGTCAGCAGGTCCTGCACCAGCCCGACGACGAAGATCACCCCCGGCGGCAGCAGCTCCGGCCGGTGCACCGTCCAGTGGTAGACGGCGATCAGGACGACGGCCGGCGTCATGGTGCGGAAGCCCGCCATCGGCACGCGCACGGCCGACAGCAGCAGCAGCGCCACGGTCAGCAACGTCGGCAGCAGGTCGCGCGCCCAGCCGTCGAGGCGATGCAGGACGCCCGCCGTCACTGCCGGCCGCGCCCCCGGATGCGCTGCGGGCCCGGTATGGGCTCGCTCAACGTCTGCGCGAGGCCGGTGTCGACGAGGCGCACATACTCCAGGCGGTCGAAGTCGACATAGGGCAGCACGCGCGGCGCCGCGTCCTCGCCGAGCACCACTTCGCCGATCGGGATGCCCGGGGGGAACACCCCGCCATGGCCCGACGTCACCACCCGCTCGCCGCCGCGCAGCCCGTCCTTGCGCGCCGCGACGTAGAGCAGGCGCGGCCGCGGGCCGTTGTCGCCGGCGACCACCGCGCGCTCGCGCGTGCCCTCGACGATGACCGGGATGCGCGAGTTGAGGTCGGTGATCAGCAGGACGCGCGAGGCACGCTCGCCGGCCTCGACGACGCGCCCGGCGAGACCGTGGTCGGCGATCGCCGCCTGGCCCTTGGCGGCACCCTGGCGACCGCCGGCGTTGACCAGGACGCTGCGCACGAAGGCGCCGCCGGAATCGGCGATGATCCGCGCCGACACGTAGCTCAGCGACGGCTCCGGCGTCACGTTCATGAGCTCGCGGAGCTGGCCGTTCTCGGCCTCCAGCCGCCGCGCCACCTCCTGCCACTGCAGCAGACGGCCGTTGGCCTCGCGCAGGCGGTCGTTCTCGGCACGCAGCGCGGTGATCTCGCGCACCTCGTCGGTGACCCTGCCGACGGTGGCGACCGGCCGCGAGATCGCGTCCAGCAGCGGCGCCAGCGTGTCGGCGGTGCGCGTGCGCAGGCGTTCCACCACCACCGTGTCGGCCTTGCCCAGGACGATCAGGCCGAAGGACGCCAGGATCAGCAGGAGGAGCGCGAAACGCTGCATCCATGCCCGGATCGGCATGGTCAGCCGCATCGGCGACGGCGCGCGCAACAGCCTCAAGCCCGCCCCCTCCTCGCAGTCCCGCGCCGGCCGGGCGCGGCTAGTAGGCGCTGATCAGCACGTGCCGCAGCGTCTTCATCTCCTCGAGAGCACGTCCCGTGCCGAGCGCCACGCACGACAGCGGGTCGTCGGCGATCGACACCGGCAGCCCCGTCGCCATGCGCAGCACGAGATCCATGTTGCTGAGCAAGGCCCCGCCCCCGGTCAGCACGATGCCCTTGTCGACGATGTCGGCCGCGAGCTCGGGCGCGGTGTGCTCGAGCGCGACCTTCACCGCCTCGATGATCTGGCCGACCGGCTCCGCCAGCGCCTCGGCCACCTGCCGCTCGCTGATCACCAGCTCCTTGGGCACGCCGTTCATCAGGTCGCGCCCCTTGATCTCCATGATCCGCCCCTCGCCGTCCTCCGGCAGGCAGGCCGACCCGATCTCCTTCTTGATCCGCTCGGCCGAGCCCTCGCCGACCAGCAGGTTATGGTTGCGCCGGTTGTAGGCGATGATCGCCTCGTCCATCTTGTCGCCGCCGACGCGCACCGAGCGCGAATAGACGATGCCGCCCAGCGACAGCACGGCCACCTCCGTGGTGCCGCCGCCGATGTCGACGACCATGGAGCCCGTCGGCTCCGTCACCGGCAGGCCGGCGCCGATGGCGGCCGCCATCGGCTCCTCGATCAGGTAGACGCGCCGCGCGCCGGCGCTCTCGGCCGATTCCTGAATCGCCCGCCGCTCGACCGCCGTCGAGCCCGACGGCACGCAGACGATGACCTGCGGGCTGGCGAAGCTGCGGCGATTGTGCACCTTGCGGATGAAATGCTTGATCATCTCCTCCGCGACCTCGAAATCGGCGATGACGCCGTCGCGGAGCGGACGGATGGCCTGGATGTTGCCGGGGGTGCGGCCGAGCATCAGCTTGGCCTCGTCGCCGACGGCCAGCACCTGCTTCTTGCCCTTGATCGTGGTGATGGCGACGACCGAGGGCTCGTTGAGGACGATACCCTTGCCCTTGACGTAGACGAGCGTGTTGGCCGTACCGAGGTCGATCGCCATATCGGCCGACAGCATGCCCAAGAGACCTGAAAACATCGCTCGCTACCGTCCTTGATTCTCACGCCGTGCGCGCTCGGATGGCGTGGGGAAAGCAACTGCCCGTCGGGCCGGGTGGCGCGCCGGACGACCCTCGACCCGGTCTCGTCCGGCGAACGTTAGCCCTCAAGGGGCGATAAGTCGAAGCGAGTCGTGGCCACTCCGCCGGATCGGACCGGTGGTGACTTGTGCGGACGGGTCCGCCGACGCCGCAGCACCCGCCGCAAGGGTCTGGCCCGACCCGCAATCCATGGTCGCCGTCAGCCTCACGCTCGATCCCCCGGGCGCCGCATCTCGGGCGCGGCGCCAGGCTCCCGCCGGCTTCGTCGCCAAACGCCTCGCGGGGCCGCGAATTCTTACGCTCCGGGGCGTCGTTCGGGCAACGCCTTTCTGCCGCCGTGCCTTGGCCGAGGGGGCGACATCATATGCACGATAGTCCGCCGCGGCCGGCTGGCATACCATCGCGGCTCGCGAGCGAAGCGTGGTCCGGAGAGGTCGATGAGCAAGCACGTGCGTTGCGGAACCCTGTTCACCGGCGGCGAGGATGCGGCGCGGACGGACTGCACGATGATCGTCGGCGACGACGGCCGCATCACCCATGTCGGGCCGACGGCCGAGGCGCCGCCGCCCGGCCGCGGCGACACCGTCGTCGACCATTCCGCGCGCTTCGTCATGCCCGGCCTGCTCGACGTGCACACCCACCTCGCCTACGGCAACGCCAAGACCGAGGAGGACATCGACCTCTACCAGCCCCTGGAGTTCCGGTCGCTGCGCGCCCTCTTCTTCGCCCAGAAGTGCATCGCCGCCGGCTACACCTCGATCTGCGCGCCGGGCGACGCCGGCCAGATCAGCCTGTCGGTGCGCAACGCCATCCGCGCCGGCCTGTTCGACGGGCCGCGCGTGACGGCGGCCGGCCGCTACCTGACCACCCGCCAGGGCCTGACCGACTGGTACCCGACCTGGATCGGCGCGCCCGAGACCTCGATCGGCCGGCTGGTGGCGAGCAAGGACGAGGCGGTGGAGGAGATCCGCTGCCAGGTCAAGAACGGCGTGGACTGCATCAAGATCGCCATGGACGGCTTCCACCGCCGCGCCAACGGCGAGCTGGTCGCCGCCTTCACCCAGGAGGAGACCGACGTGATGGTCGCCGAGGCGCACCGCCTGGGCAAGAAGGTGGTGGTGCACGCCCGCGGCCGCGAGGCGACGCTCTACTCGGCGCGCGCCGGCGTCGACCTGATCTTCCATGCCTACCATCTCGACGACGAGTGCATCGACGCGCTGCTCGCCTCCGGCAGCGCGATCGGCCCGACGCTGACCTTCCCGCGCAACATCTGCGACTTCACCCAGCCGCACGAGCCGGCCTACATCAAGGGCCGCATCGCCGACGTCGCACGCGAGTTCGAGGTCGCGTGCGAGAACCTGCGCCGCGCCAAGAAGGCGGGCATCGCGATGATGACGGGCACCGATTCCGGCTTCGCGGTCACGCCTTACGGCGAATGGCACGCGCGCGAGCTGGAGATCTTCGTGCAGCACCTGGGCTTCACGCCGGCCGAGGCCCTGCGCGCCGCCACGGAAGGCACGGCGCGCTTCATGGCCGACGGCGACCGCGTCGGCGTGCTGGCGCCGGGCAAGGCGGCGGACTTCATCGTCGTCGACGGCTCGCCGCTCGCCAACGTGTCGATCCTGCTGGACAAGAGCCGCATCCTCGCCGTCCATATCGACGGCAAGGAGATGCGCATCCCCGAGCGCGGCTACGACCCGCGCAAGGTCACCGACTTCGCCTGGACCAACTGGACGGACCTCTACACCCAGGAGCGGGTCGCCGAGCTGCGCGGGCACGCCCGCACGCTCGCGGCGGCGCAGTAGGCGGAAGCCGACGGGCACGCGACCGGCACTTCGGCCGACGCCACCCATGGCAGCGCGGAGCGCACGGCGATGAGCACACATGAACGTGAACGCAACGGTGTCGGAACCCGGCTTCGCACGATCGGCGGAGCCCTCGTCCTGTGGGCGGCGACGGCGCTGCCGGCGGCGGCCGAGATCAGCCTGCTCGCGCCGCGCGACGCGCTGCTCGACGCCGCCTTCAGCCAGAACGTCGAAGGCGTCCGCAGCCAGCTCCTGAGCGGTGTCAGCCCCAACCGCGTCGACACCGAGGGGCGGACGGCCCTGATGTACGCCTCGGCGGCGGGCAACCTCGAGATCGTCCGCATCCTGGTCGACAGCGGGGCGTGGGTCGACCTGCGCGACCGCTTCGGCGACACGGCCCTGATGCTGGCCGCCGACCGCGGCCAGATCGAGGTGGCGCAGTTCCTCGTGAGCAAGGGGGCCAAGGTCGACAACGACAACCGCCGCGGGATGACGCCGCTGATGCAGGCCGCGGCCTCGGGCCGCGTCGAGATGGTGCGCCTCCTGCTGAAGGCCGGCGGCGACCCGAAGCGCCAGGACTACTCCGGCTTCTCCGCCCTCGACTGGGCGGAGCGGTCGAACCAGCGGCGCACGGCCGAGGTCATCCGGCGGGCCGTCGGCGGATGAGGCCGCCGCCGGGAGGAACCGGCGGCCCGGCATATCGTTGAACGTCCGGGCGAGATAGGGGTCCATGGCGTCACGTTCTGCGGTGATCTCCTGCCTGCGGTACCGCGACGCGCCGGCGGCGATCGAGTTCCTGTGCACGGCGTTCGGCTTCGAGCGCCACCTCGTAGTGCCGGGCGACGGCGGCACCATCGCGCATGCCCAGCTCTCCTTCCGTGGCGGCATGGTCATGCTCGGCTCGGCCGCGGAGAGCGAGTTCGGCCGCCTCATGGCCCAGCCCGACGAGACCGGGGGTCGCGTGACGCAGTGCACCTACGTCGTCGTGGAGGACGCCGATGCCCACTACACCCGTGCCCGTGCAGCCGGTGCCGAGATCGTCATCGACATCAAGGACGAGGACTATGGTGGGCGCGGCTATACCTGCCGTGATCCGGAAGGGCATATCTGGAACTTCGGGACCTACGATCCCTGGATGGACGACCAGGGTTAGGTGAGGCTCGACCGGCCCCGGCGACGACGTCATAAGGATGGCGCATCCGCCCGGCAGGAGAGCTCATGCGCATTCTGGAGATCCGCGAGAAGGCGGTCTCGATCGCCTCGCCCATCGCCAACGCCTATATCGACTTCTCGAAGATGACCGCCTCCGTCGTGGCGGTGGTCACCGACGTCGTGCGCGACGGCCGCCGGGTGGTCGGCTTCGGCTTCAACTCCAACGGTCGCTACGGACAGGGCGCGCTGATGCGCGACCGCTTCATCCAGCGCATCCTGGACGCGCCGGCCGACGCGTTCGTCGACCGCGAGCACGACAACCTCGACCCGTTCGCCATCTGGAAGGCGCTGATGACGAACGAGAAGCCGGGCGGGCACGGCGAGCGCTCGGTCGCGGTCGGGACGATCGACATGGCGGTGTGGGACGCGGTCGCGAAGATCGCGGGCCGGCCGCTGTGGCGGCTGCTGGCCGACCGCTACCGTGGCGGCGTCGCCGACGAGCGGGTGTGGGTCTACGCGGCGGGCGGCTACTACTATCCGGGCAAGGACGACCGCCAGCTCCAGGACGAGATGCGCTCCTATCGCGACCGCGGCTACCGCGTCGTGAAGATGAAGATCGGCGGCACCTCGCTCGACGACGACCGACGGCGCATCGAGGCGGTGCTGGAGGTGGTCGGCGAGGGCGCCAACCTCGCCGTCGACGCCAATGGCCGCTTCGACCTGGCGACGGCGCTGGCCTACGGCGAGGCGCTGCGGCCCTACGGCCTCTTCTGGTACGAGGAGGCGGGCGACCCGCTCGACTACGCGCTGCAGGCCGAGCTGGCGCGGCGCTACGAGGGCCCGCTGGCCACCGGCGAGAACCTGTTCTCGCACCAGGACGCGCGCAACCTGCTGCGCTACGGCGGCATGCGGCCGGATCGCGACTTCCTGCAGTTCGACTGCGCCCTCTCCTACGGGCTGGTCGAATATCTGCGCATCCTCGACGTCGTCGCCGAGCAGGGCTGGTCGTCGCGCCGCGTGGTGCCGCACGGCGGCCATCAGATGTCGCTCAACATCGCCGCCGGCCTGCATCTCGGCGGCAACGAATCCTATCCCGACGTCTTCCAGCCGTTCGGCGGCTTCGCCGACGGCATCGCGGTCGAGGACGGCCATGTCCGCCTGCCCGACGTGCCCGGCGTCGGCTTCGAGACCAAGGCCAATCTCTGGGCGGTGATGCGCGCGCTGGTCGAGGATCTCTGACGATCAGCGCCGGCGATAGAGCGTCAACGTCGTCCAGCGGCCGCGGGACTAGTTGAAGCCGCGCACCACCGCACCGGGTGCCGGCTCCACTCCGGCCGCCCGCACCGCCACCTCGAACGTCTCGCGGTCCCGGTCGCCGACCAGAGCGACGGCGTCGGGCACGCTCGCGAGATGCGCCGCGGCGTCGGCGGTGTTGGCGAAGCGGATGTCGGTGCCGGCCAGGAACACCAGGCTCGGCTCGGCATAGCCGACGACCGCGACGCGGCCGGCCGCGATGCCCTCCCGCGCCAGCAGCGCGGCGGCACTGCGGCCGAGCCAGAGGTCGTCGAGGCGCGGGGCGACGACGCCGAGGAGCAGCCCGAAGACGACGGCGGCGCCGGCGACCGACGCGACGCAGGCGGCGACCGCATCGCGGCGCAGCCAGAGTGCCGCGGCGGCGACCGCCAGCACGCCCGCGGCGAGCCCCGCGAGCGCCGCCAGCGGGGTGCCGCCGCCGAAGGCCGTCGCCGCCGCGAGGCCGAGAGCGCCCAGCGCGACCCCGACCACGCCCCACAGCGCGAACCAGGCGGCCGCCGCCCAGCGCCAGCGCCCGGCGCCGCCGACGCCGGCGACGGCGGCATGGGCGGCGAGCAGCGCCAGCGTCGGGTAGAGCGGCAGGACGTAGTGCGGCAGCTTGGTCGGCACCAGCTCGAACATCAGCCAGCCCGGCACCACCCAGGCCAGCGCGAAGCGCAGGGCGGGCGCCGTCCGGCCCCGCCAGGCCGCCGCGACGCCCTGCGGCACCAGCAGGGACGCCGGCCATGCGGTCGCCACCAGCAGCGCCAGGTAGTAGCCGGGCGGCGCCCCGTGCGACTCCTGGCCGCCGATGAGCTTGGGCAGCAGGTCCGAGCGCACCGCATCACCGAGGAAGCCGCCGTCGGTCGCGGCACTGACCAGGACCAGCCAGGGCGTCACGATGAGGGCGGCGAGCGGCACGCCCCAGGCGGGTCGCAGGTCGCGCAGCCAGGCGGTACTGCGATCGGCGAGCGACAGGGCCGCCGCGGCGAGGGCCACCACCATCGGGGCGACCGGCCCCTTGATCAGCCCGCCGACGCCGAGCGCCGCCCAGAACAGCAACGCGTTGCCCGCCCCCGCCCGACCGCCCGCGCGCCGCGCGAGGTAGGCCCTGCCGAGCGCCAGCTCGGCCGCCAGCGAGGCGGCGAGCAGCGCGGCATCGGTCTTGGCGAGGTGCGCCTCGACGACGGTGACCAGGGCGGCGGCGGCCAGGGCCGCGCCGAGCAGGGCGGTGCGGCGGTCGAACAGCAGCGCGCCGAGCGCGAAGGTGAAGAGGACGGCGATCGCGGCCGCCGTCGCGGAAACCAGCCTGTAGGGCCGGAGCGATCGCGCCTCGGGATCGGACAGCAGAGCGACCGCGGCCGCCTGCAGCCAATGGATCCCGACCGGCTTCTTGTTGCGCGCCTCGTCCTGGAAGCGGATCTGCACGAAGTCGCCGGACTCCAGCATCTGCCGGGTCGCCTGGACGAAGCGCGCCTCGTCGCGATCGAACGGCGGCAGCGCCGCCATGCCGGGCAGGTAGAGGGCGGCGCACAGCAATGCCAGCGTCGCCCACGGCCGCCAGCCCGTCGCGAGGCGGTCGAGAAGGGCGGTCATCGCGCGCGCTCCGCGTTGACCCGGGGCGCCGGCGCGGCGATGGTCGCGGCATGCTGCTCGCCGACACCGGATCGGTCGCCCCGCTGGTCCACCTGCTGCTGGCGCTGCTCCTCGACGCGGCGGTCGGCGACCCGCCGCTGCTGTGGCGGATCGTGCCGCATCCGGTCGCCCTGCTGGGCCGCCTCGTCGGCTTCTTCGACCGGCGGCTCAACCGGCCGGAGCGCAGCCCCGCGGCGCGGCGCATCCGCGGCATCCTGGTCGTGCTGGCGATCGCCGCGACCGCCTGGGTGGTCGGTGCCGTGCTCGCCTGGATCGCCGCGCGGGCCCGCCTGGGTGCCGCACTGGAGATCGTCGCCATGGCGATCCTGCTGGCGCAGCGCAGCCTCTACGATCATGTCGCCGCCGTCTTCGTCGCGCTGGGGCGCGACGGCGTCGAGGCCGGGCGCGCCGCGGTCGCCCACATCGTCGGCCGCAGCCCGGAGGCCCTCGACCGCCACGGGGTGTCGCGCGCCGCCATCGAGAGCCTGGCCGAGAACTTCTCCGACGGCGTCGTGGCACCCGCCTTCTGGACCCTGCTGCTCGGTCTGCCGGGGCTCTGCCTCTACAAGGCGGTCAACACCTTGGACAGCATGATCGGCCACCGCACCGACCGCCACGCCGCGTTCGGCTGGGCGGCGGCGCGGCTCGACGACGCGATGAACCTCGTGCCGGCGCGCATCGCCGGGCTGCTCGTGGCGCTCGCTGCCGCCGTGACGGCGCAGGCGCGCTTCGTGCCGGCGATCGTCACCATGGTGCGTGAGGGCGGCAAGCACCGCTCGCCCAATGCCGGCTGGCCGGAGGCGGCGATGGCCGGCGCCATCGGCGTCGCGCTGTGCGGCCCGCGCCGCTACCCCGGGCTGGTGGTCGAGGCGCCATGGATCGGTACCGGCTCGGCGCGCGCCGAGCCGGCGGACATCGCGCGGGCGCTGATGGTCTACGTCCACGCGTGCCTCATCCATGCGGGCCTGATCGCCGCGCTCGCCGCGGCCCTCTTCCTGGTCGGCCGAACCTAGCCGGCGGACGCCGGCCGGTCGAGACGGGGTGTACGGCGGGCGACGGCGAGCAGGCGATCGAGATCGACCGCCGCCTCCAGCGCATCGGCGACCGCATCGATCGCGGCCTCGACCGTCGCCTCGTAGGCCACCGTCGCGCGGGTCGGGGCGCCGAGACGAGCGAGGAACGCCCGGCGGAAGCCGTCGGCCGCGAACAGCCCGTGCAGATAGGTCCCCATCACCCGGTGGTCGGGCGATACCGCGCCTTCCGGGCTGCCGGCCAGCGTCAGAAACGGGCGGTCGAGGCCGGCACCGACCGTCCGGCCCATGTGCATCTCGTAGCCGGCGACCGGCTCGCCGCTCGCCGGCTCGGTGCCCGAGGCCGCCGTCAGCCGCTTGGCGCCGCCGATCGTCGTCTCCACCTCGAGCAGCCCCAGGCCGGGGCTGGTTCCGGCGGGACCTTCGACACCGTCCGGATCGGCCACGATGCGACCCAGCATCTGGTAGCCGCCGCACAGGCCGAGGACCGCGCCGCCGCGGCGGACATGCGCCGCGAGGTCGATGTCCCAGCCCTCGGCGCGGAGCGCCGCCAGGTCGGCGCGCGTCGCCTTGCTGCCGGGCAGCACCACGAGGTCGGCGTCGGCCGGCAGCGGCCGGCCCGGCGGCACGAAGGCGACCGACACGTCCGGCTCGGCGCGCAACGGATCGAGGTCGTCGAAGTTGGCGATGCGCGGCAGCAGCGGCACCGCGACGCGGAAGCCATGGGCCTGGGCCGCGGCGCGCCCTTCGATCACCACCGCGTCCTCGGCCGGCAGCGCCCGAACGGCGGCGATCCAGGGCACGACGCCGAGGCAGTCGAGGCCGCAATGGCCGCGCACGATCGGGAAGGCGGGGGCGAGCAGCGCGGGGTCGCCGCGGAACTTGTTGACGAGGTAACCGGCGATGAGCGCGCGCTCGGCCGCCGGCAGCAGCGCCATCGTGCCGACGACGCTCGCCAGCATGCCGCCGCGGTCGATGTCCGCGACCAGCAGGACCGGCACCCGCTCGGGCAGGGCGAAGCCCATGTTGGCGATGTCGCCGGCCCGGAGATTGACCTCGGCCGGGCTGCCGGCGCCCTCGACCAGCACCAGGTCGGCATCGCAGGCGAGGCGGCGGAAGCTCTCTTGCACCAGCGGCAGCAGCTCGGGCTTGAGGCGCTGGTAGGCGGCGGCGTCGGTCGTGCAGTACACGGCGCCGCGCACCACGACCTGGGCCCGCCGGTCGCCCTCGGGCTTCAGCAGGACGGGGTTCATGTCGACCCGGGCGGGCACCCGGCAGGCGCGCGCCTGCAGCCAGTGCGCACGGCCGATCTCGCCGCCGTCGGCGGCGACGGCGGCGTTGTTCGCCATGTTCTGCGGCTTGAACGGCAGGACGCGCAGGCCACGCCGGACGAAGGCGCGTCCGAGGCCGGCGACGAGGATGGACTTGCCGACGTCCGACCCCGTGCCCTGGAGCATCAGGGCCGGGGTCGGGTGCCGGGCGATCTCCGCCGTCAGTTGACGACGAGGGCGCGGCGCAGCGCGTCGGCACCCGGGTTGGAGACCCGGCGCTCGATCACGATGTCGCGCACCGAGACCTGGCGGCCGTAGTAGCGCTCGTTCCACGAGCCGCGCGGCTTGATCAGCGAGCCCTCGAAGCTGACGCCGCCGAACAGCCCCTGGGTCCGCGAGAAGGAGACGATGTCGGCGCGCAGGTTGGCCGTCGTGCCGGCCTCGACGCCGGCGCCCATCGGACCGACCGCGATCGAGGCGTCGGCGCCGACCTTGAACTCGTCGGCCATCACCGACTGCAGGCCCTTGTCGGTCATGATCATGAACAGCACCTCGGCGGTCTGCACGCCGATCTGCAGGCCGATCGAGCCCGCGCCCATGGTAACGAAGCTGGGGTTGCTCCAGCTCCCGTCGCGACCGCGCACCAGCAGCACGCCCGAGCCGCCCTCGCCACCGAGGATGAAGCCGCCCTTGACCAGCGAAGGGATGACGATGACGCCCTTGGCGCGCCGCATCTGGGCGCGCGCCTCGCGGAAGTCGGGATGGGAGAGCATGGAACTGACGGTGATCCGCGCCCGGTCCACCACCTCCTGCTCTTCCGCCTGGGCATAGGCGCTACCCGTCCAGAGAACCAGTGCCGCCAGCGCCGACGCGAACCACTTCACCATAGCCGTTTGCCTCCTGGCGATCGATCGCCCGACAACGAATAGCCGGTCGGAACGTTCCCCGCGGGCCGATGATTCGCCACGAACGTGGCGGCTTTGCGGCCGCGTCGGCCGGCCCGGCTCAGGTTTCCAGCATGCGGCGCAGCAGATCGATGTCCTCCGACAGGTTGGGGTCGATCGCGCGGAGCTCCTCGATCTTGCGCACGGCATGCATGACCGTGGTGTGGTCGCGCCCCCCGAACTTGCGCCCGATCTCCGGCAGCGAGCGCGGCGTCAGCTGCTTGCAGAGATACATCGCCACCTGGCGCGGTCGGGCGACGGCCCGGGCGCGGCGGGCGGAATGCATGTCGGCGAGACGGATGCTGAAATGCTCGGCCACGCGCTTCTGGATCTCCTCGATGGTGATCCGCCGGTCGTTGGCCCGCAGCAGGTCGTGCAGGACCTCCTGGGCGGTCTCCAGCGACACCGAGCGCCCGACCAGCGAGGCGTGGGCGGCGATGCGGTTGAGCGCGCCCTCGAGCTCGCGGACGTTGGAGGTGATCTTGTGGGCGAGGAATTCCAGCACCTTGGTCGGCGCCGCGAAGCCCATCTGCTCGGCCTTGGTCTGCAGGATGCCGAGCCTGAGCTCGTAGGTCGTGGGATGGATGTCGGCGACCAGGCCCCAGCCCAGTCGCGAGCGCATGCGCTCCTCCAGCCCTTCGAGATCCGACGGCGACTTGTCGGCGGAGATGACGATCTGCCGGTTCTGATCGACCAGCGCGTTGAACGTGTAGAAGAATTCCTCCTGCGTCGAATCCTTGCCGCAGAGGAATTGCACGTCGTCGATCATCAGCACGTCGACCGAGCGGAACTGCTCCTTGAAGGCCATGGTGTCCTTGAAGCGGACGGCCTTCACGAACTGGAACATGAACTTCTCGGCCGACAGGTAGATGACGCGCTTGCCCGGCTCGCGCCGGCGTACCTGCCAGGCGATCGCGTGCATCAGGTGCGTCTTGCCGAGGCCGACGCTGCCGTAGAGGAACAGCGGGTTGAACGGCACGGTCGACGCCTCGGCCACGCGGCGGGCGGCGGCATGGGCCAGCTCGTTCGGCTTGCCGACGACGAAGTTCTCGAAGGTGAAGCGCGGGTCGAGGCGACCGCCGAACTCGTTGCGGTCGATCGGCGGCTCCTCCGCGCCGTCGGCGACGACGATCGCCTCGGGCTCGGCCTGCGCGCCGTCGACCGGCGCGGCCCGCGCCAGCACGCTTTCGATCACGATCTCGATCGAGCGGACGGTGCCGTTCTCGCCCGACCACAGCGTGCGCAGGCGGTCGGAATAGTTGGTCTGGACCCAGTCGCGCATGAAGCGGGTGGGCACCGCCAGGCGCAGCGCTCCGGCGCGCAGGTCCTTCAGGGTCAGGGGCTTCAGCCAGGTGCGGAAGGCCGCCTCGCCGAACTCCTCGCGAAGCCGTGCCCGTACGCGGGCCCACTGCGCCTGGACGGCGCTCTCGTCGCGCTCGGCCATGGCGCTACTCCTGGACCCAGGGCAGGCCGGCGGCCTTCCATCCGGTGATGCGGCCGCGGTGGCGCTCGCCGTCGGGAGGACCCTCGAAGCCGTCGGCGATGTTGAACGCGCGGCCGAAGCCGGCATTCGTCGCGGCGATCGCCGCGGCACGCGAGCGGGCGCCCGAACGACAGAGGAACAGCACCGTCTGGTCCTTGCCCACGCCCGCCTTCGCCAACGCGTCGGCGAAGTCGCCGGCGACCTCCATGGTCGGGAACACCTGCCAGGAGAGGAAGGACGCGCGCTTGCCGATGGTCGAGAGATCGGGGACGCCGACGAACATCCATTCCGGGCGCGTGCGCACGTCGACGAGGACGGCGCGTGGATCCTCCGCGAGGAGGCGCCAGGCGTCCTGGGAAGACACGTCGCCCGCATATCCGGCGCCGCTCCCGCCCTCGTTCGACACCGCTCGCACCGGAACTTCGGCCATCACGCCCCCCGCTGTAGCCGGCCCGCGTTCTGCGACCGTGACCGGCTGATCCCTGCTCTCTGTCGATCGGAAAAGCTGGTTCGGATCGTTCGATTGCTGTTCGGCCGCGGCGCGTACGCTGCGCTTCGAAACGGGACCCAGGTCGCAAAGCTCGTCACGTCGCGGATCGAAACTCTAGACCCCTCGCGAGCGGACTCGCAACGGACTCGAAGCGGCTCTCGTGGGCTGAGTTCAATTCGCCGCAGCGGCTCCGCGGACGCGGCGAAAAACGGGCGCAAGTTCCCCGCCGCGCGATCGTCCGAGCGATCGCGCGGGGCATGCGGAACCGGCCGCCGCTAGCTGGAGAGGGAGCTGATGCGCGCCGACAGCCGCGACAGCTTGCGCGCGACCGTGTTGCGGTGGAGAACGCCCTTGCCGATGCCGCGATGCATCTCCGGCTGCGCCTCCTTGAAGGCCGCCGCCGCCGCGGTCTTGTCGCCCGACGCGATCGCGGCCTCGACCTTCTTCACGAAGGTACGGATGCGGCTCATGCGGGCGCCGTTGGTGGCGGTACGACGCTCGGTCTGCCGGGCGCGCTTCTCCGCCGACTTGTGCTGGGCCATGCCGGTCCCTGCCTTGCTTTGATCTGGTTCCGAAAAGGAGGCCGGGCTTATAGAGCCGCGCGCCCGGCCCGTCAAGGCCGGGCGGCGGCACGCCCCGCGCCTCAGCGGTGGCGGAAGGCCGGCGGCCGCTTCTCGACGAAGGCCGCCATGCCCTCCTTCTGGTCCTCGGTCGCGAAGGTCGAATGGAACAGGCGGCGCTCGAAGCGCACGCCCTCCGCCAGCGTCGTCTCGAAGGCCCGGTTCACCGCCTCCTTCGCCAGCATGACGATCGGCCGCGACAGGCCGGCGATCTTCTCCGCCGTCTTGATCGCCTCGGCCAGCAGCTCGGCCGCCGGCACGACGCGCGAGACGAGGCCCGCGCGCTCCGCCTCGGCCGCGTCCATCATGCGGCCGGTCAGGACCATCTCCATGGCCTTCGCCTTGCCGACGGCGCGCGTCAGGCGCTGCGTACCCCCGGCACCGGGGATGGTGCCGATGGTGATCTCCGGCTGGCCGAACCGCGCGGTGTCGGCGGCGATGATGAAGTCGCACATCATGGCGACCTCGCAGCCGCCACCCAGCGCATAGCCGGCGACGGCGGCGACGATCGGCTTGCGGCAGGTGGTGATGCGCTCCCACCCGGCGGTGATGAAGTCGGCGAGATAGACGTCCATGTAGGTGCGGGACGCCATCTCCTTGATGTCGGCGCCGGCGGCGAACGCCCGTTCGCTGCCGGTGAGCACGACGGCGCCGATCCCAGGATCGGCCTCGAACGCGTCGAGGGCGGCGCCGAGGTCGGCGACGAGCTGTGCGCTCAGCGCGTTCAGCGCCTTGGGGCGGTTGAGCGTGACGATGCCGACGCTGCCCCGCGTCTCGACGAGGACCGTCTCGTAGGCCATGAATCGTTCTCCGGTTGTATCGGGTCCGCGGGCCGTCAGCGCGGCGTCAAAGAGAAGCGGACGACGAGGGCGCCGTCCTTGCCTTCGAAGCCGAGCCGCAGGTTCTCGCCCTCGCGACGATAGGCCTGGGCGCGGCCGGCCCAGCCGAGCTGCGGCAGCGTCTGGTCGTAGAAGCGCACCACGTCGGCGCGCCGCACCGCCCCCATCGCATAGCTCTCGACGATGCGGCCGTCGGGCTTGTCGAAGACGACGCTGCGGTCCGGCAGGGGCTTCAGCCCGTCCATCAGCGGCACGTCCTCCAGCCCGTCGACGAACGCCTCCGTCGCGACGGCGTGGGGCGGCGCCAGGAACAGCGCGCCGGCGAGCATGAGCGGGCCGAGGAACCGCAGCATGACGCCGAGGCTATACCATCAGCGCTGGCAACGCGCACAATAGAATGTCGAGCGCCCGGCCTGCGCCATCCGGCGCACGGCATGGCCCGCGCCGCAGCGCCGGCAGGGCTCGCCCTCGCGGCCGTAGACCACCCAGTCGTGCTGGAAGTAGCCGAGCTCGCCCGATGCCTGGACATAGTCGCGGAGCGACGAGCCGCCGGCCGCGATCGCCCGCGTCAGGACGTCGCGGATCGCCGCGACCAGACGTTCGGCGCGCCCGCCGGCCACGGTCAGTGCCAGCCGGCGCGGCGACAGGCCGGCGATGTGCAGCGCCTCGCAGGCGTAGATGTTGCCGATGCCGGCGACGACCCGCTGGTCGAGCAGCGCGGCCTTGATCGGCGTGCGGCGACCGGCGAGCGCGGCCGCCAGCGCCGGCCCGTCGAAGGCGGGATCGAGCGGCTCCGGCCCGATGCCGGAGAGCAGCGGGTGGCGGGCGAGGCCGACGCGGTCGGAGAGGTCGATGCGGCCGAAGCGGCGGGCGTCGTTGAAGCGCAGCACCGTGCCGTCGTCGAGATGGAGCACGACATGGTCGTGCGGGTCGCGCCGGTTGGGTGCGGCCCCCGGGGCGCTGATGGTGATGCGCCCGGACATGCCGAGATGGGCGATCACCACGGTGCCGTCGTCGAGGTCGACCAGGATGTACTTGGCGCGCCGCCGCACGCCCTCGACCAGGCGCCCCTCCAGGCGCGCCACGAGATCGGGCGGCATCGGCGCGCGCAGGTCCGGCCGGTTCATCTCGACGCGGACGATGCGGCGGCCGGTCATGGCACGCTCCAGGCCGCGGACGACGGTCTCGACTTCGGGCAGCTCGGGCATGGACCCTAAGTAGCGCAAGGCGGGTGGCGTGGGCTATCGTCCGCGCCATGATCGCCGCCCCCTCCGATCCCCCCGACGACCGCGACGCCGAGGAGGCCGACTTCGGCTATCGGCGCGTGCCGGCTGCCGAGAAGGCGGGGCTGGTGCGCGGCGTCTTCGACAGCGTCGCCGGCCGCTACGACCTGATGAACGACCTGATGAGCGCCGGCATCCACCGTCTGTGGAAGGACGCGCTCGTCGCCCGCCTGCGCCCACGTGCCGGCGAGCGGATCCTCGACCTCGCCGGCGGCACCGGCGACGTCGCCTTGCGCATCCGCGGCACCGCACCCGGCGCCGAGGTGGTGGTCGTCGACCTGACGCCGGCGATGGTCGCCGTCGGGCGCGACCGCGCGCTCGACCGCGGCCTGCTGTCGGGCATCGCCTGGGCGGCCGGCGACGCCGAGGCGCTGCCGCTCGCCGACCGCTGCGTCGACGCGATCACCATTGCCTTCGGCCTGCGCAACGTGACGCGCCGCGACCGGGCGCTCGCCGAGGCGCGCCGCGTGCTGCGGCCGGGCGGGCGGTTCCTCTGCCTGGAGTTCAGCCGCGTCGTCGTCCCGGGGCTCGACCGCCTCTACGACCTCTACTCCTTCGCAATGCTGCCGACGCTGGGCGGACTCGTCGCCGGCGACCGCGAGTCCTACCGCTACCTGGCGGAGAGCATCCGCCGCTTTCCCGACCAGGCGACGCTGGCCGGCGAGATGACGGCGGCCGGCCTCGAGCGCGTCGTCTGGTCGAACCTCTCGGGCGGCATCGCGGCGCTGCATGTCGGCTGGCGGCTGTGAGCCACCCGTCGCCCGTGCGCCACCCCTCCGTCTGATCGCATCCGGCGGCCGCCATGGCCACACTCCTCGCCCTGGTCGCGAGCGTCCGCCATCTCTGGCGGCTGGTGCGCATCGCCTTCGTGCTCGCCCGGCACGACGCGCTGTTCCCGCTGGAGCTGCTCGGCGTGGCGCCGGGCATCACCCTCGTCGCGCGCGTCATCCGGCGGCCGGGACAGGGCCGTCCGGGTCAGCGGCTGGCGGCGGCGCTGCAGGCGCTGGGCCCGTCCTTCATCAAGCTCGGCCAGGCGCTGTCGACCCGGGCCGACCTGATGGGCGACCAGGTGGCGGCCGATCTCGCCGGGCTGCGCGACCGCCTGCCGCCCTTTCCCGGATCGGTCGCCCGCGCCACCATCGCGACCGATCTCGACCGTCCGGTCGAGACCTTGTTCCAGACCTTCGACGACGTGCCGGTCGCCGCCGCCTCGATCGCGCAGGTGCATTTCGCGGTCACCGCCGAGGGCGCGCCGGTCGCCGTCAAGGTGCTGCGGCCCGGCATCGAGGCGGCCTTCGCCCGCGACCTGGCGCTCTTCTCGTGGATGGCCGCGCTCGTCGAGCGCACGGTGCCGGCGAGCCGGCGACTGAAGCCGCGCGAGGCGGTGCGCACCTTCGCCGAGACCGTGCGGCTGGAGATGGACCTGCGCTTCGAGGCGGCGGCGGCGGCCGAGCTCGCGGAGAGCTTCGCGGGCGATCCCGGGTTCCGCGTGCCGGCCGTCGACTGGGCGCGGACCGGACGGCGCGTGCTCACCACCGAGCGCGTGCTCGGCATCCCGATCTCCGACCGCGCGGCGCTGCTGGCAGCGGGGCACGACCTCCACGCGGTGATGGCGAACGCCGCCGGCGCCTTCTTCCAGCAAGTGTTCCGCGACGGCTTCTTCCACGGCGACATGCATCCCGGGAACTGCTTCGTCGCCGCCGACGGGGCCGTGGTCGCCGTCGACTTCGGCATCATGGGCCGACTCGACCTCGCGACCCGCGAGTTCCTGGCGGACATGCTGGTGGGCTTCCTCGACGGCGACTACCGCCGCGTCGCCGACGTGCATTTCGCTGCGGGCTACGTGCCGCCGTCGCAGTCGCGCGACGCCTTCATGCAGGCCTGCCGGTCGATCGGCGAGCCGATCTTCGGCCGGCCGCTGGCCGAGATCTCGCTGGCGCGCCTGCTCGGCCAGCTCTTCGCGGTCACCGAGCAGTTCGAGATGGAGGCGCAGCCGCAGCTCCTGCTGCTGCAGAAGACGATGCTGGTGGCCGAGGGGGTCGGCCGCCATCTCGACCCGACGATCAACATGTGGACCCTGGCGCGGCCGCTGGTCGAGGCGTGGATGGTCGAGCATCGGGGGCCCGAAGCGCGCCTGCGCCGCGGGCTGGACGAGGCGCTCGCCATGGCGCGCCGGATGCCGGCCCTGCTGGACGCCATCGAGGCGCTGGGCGAGGCGGCACGCACCGGCGTGCGCCTCCATCCGGAGTCGCTGCGCGCGCGCGGCGCCGACCGCTTGGCGCAGTGGGCGCTGGCGCTCGCCGTCGTCGCGCTGGCCGCCGCATTGTTCGCGCTCGCCGGGTGATCTAATCTCCCCTCCATCAGCCGACGGAGGGGCATGAGATGCGGCATTGGAAGACTTTGGGAGCATTGCTGGTCGCCGCGGCGACGGTCGCCGGCTGCGCTGCGGAGCAGCCGCCCCCGCCGCCGCGCCCGCTGGTCGCCGGCCTCGACTGCACGCAGGCGATCTGGAGCGGCAGCCCTTATCCCAGCCCGCCCCACAGCGTCACCGTCCTGGCCGGCTCGCCGGGGGCGGTCGCCGTGTACGGCACCCCCGGTACCACGCCCTGGGGCCTGCAATGCATGAACGGCTATGTCCGCACCGGCTGCCACATGGGTGCGGACACCCGTTTCGGCCCCTACGCCTACCCCGGCGTCTACCCGACCCCGTACGTCGGGGCGCCGCCGCCGGCTGCCGATTCGGACAACTGGGACCTGCGCGTCGACGGGACCCAGGACGGCAACGGCTGCTACACGACGCGGCCCGATCTGGTGACGCGCGCCTACATCGCGATCTCCTGCTGCCGGGTCGCCTCCCGCTGAACCGATTGCAGCGCAAGAAGCGGAGCGAAGGAGCGGCGTAGAGGGCGTACTCCGCCATGGATCGTCCCACGGAGGATCCATGGTCCGCCCCTCGTTGCCGCCCGCCTTCCGCCGCCTCGCCTGGTCGAACCTCGCCGCCCAGGCCGCCGAACAGATCGCGCTCGCCGCGGCACCGCTCACCGCCGTCCTGGCGCTCGGGGCGGGCGTCGCCGAGACCGGCGCGCTCGCCGCCGCCCAGACTTTGCCGTTCCTGCTGCTGGCGCTGCCGATCGGCGTGCTGGCCGACCGCATCGCACGGCGGCGTCTGATGGCGGCCGCGGAATGCCTGCGCGCCGCCGCCCTGCTGGCGGTCCCGGTCGTCGGCGCGCTCGGCCTGCTGTCGGTCCCCCTGCTCGGGCTGCTCGGCTTCCTCGCCGCGGCCGGCACCGTCGCCTACAGCGTCGCCGCCCCTTCCCTGGTCCCGGCCCTGGTGCCGCACCGCGATCTCGCCGCCGCCAACGGCCGGCTGGAGCTGGCGCGCAGCCTCGCCTTCGCCGCCGGACCGGCCATCGGCGGCGTGCTGGTCGGCTGGACCGGGGCGCCGGCCGCCTTCGCCGCGGCCGCCGTCCTGTCGCTGTGGGCCGCCCTGCTGCTGTCCCGCATCGCCGAGCCGCCGCGCGCCGCGGCGGCAGCGCGCCATCCGCTGCGCGAGCTGCAGGAAGGCGCGGTCTTCGTCCTGCGCCACCCGCTGCTGCGTCCCATCCTGGCGACCGCGGTCGGCTGGAACCTCTCCTGGTTCGTCCTGCAGGCTGCCTGGATTCCCTACGCCGTCGAGGTCGTCGGGCTGTCGGCCGCCGGGATCGGCACGACGCTGGGCGCCTACGGCATCGGCATGGTCGCCGGCGCCCTGTCCGCCCCGGCCGTCGCACGGCGCCTGCGGATCGGGCGGATGATCGCGCTGGGTCCCCTCGTCTCGGTCGCTGCGGGCGCGGCGATGGCCGCCTCGATCCGTTGGCCGCACCCGGCCCTGCCGGCCGCCGCCTTCTTCCTGTTCGGTGCCGGCCCTATCCTGTGGACCATCGGCCAGACGACGCTGCGCCAGTCGGTCACGCCGCCCGACCTGCTCGGCCGCGCCTCGGCGCTGATGACCATGGCGACCTTCGGCGCGCGGCCGCTGGGGGCCGCCGTCGGTGCCGCCCTGGGCAGCCTCGCCGGGCCGGCGGCGTGCATCGCCCTGGCGGCGGTCGGCTTCGTCGTCCAGGCCGCGACCATCGCGCTCTCGGCGGTGCCGCGCGCCGACGCGCCGCCGGAGGCCGCGGCGCCGGCCCCGGCCGGCACCGCCTGACGGAAGTCAGCCGATGACGGCCTGGTAGACGAGGTTGCGGAAGAGCTGCCGGTAGTAGAGCCGCTGGCTCGGCGCCTGGGTCATCAGGATGGCGATCAGGCGCTCCGCCGGATCGATCCAGAAATAGGTCCCGGCGACGCCGCTCCAGTAGTAGTCGCCGGTCGAGCCCGGGATCGGCGCCACGCCCGGGCCCAGCCGGACGCCGAAGCCGAGGCCGAAGCCGTAGCCGGGCCCGGGGAGATAGTTCGGGCCGCGGTCGATGGTGCCGAGATGATCGGCCGACATCAGCGCCACGGTCTTCGGCGAGACCAGGCGCACGCCGTCCAGCGCACCGCCGCCGAGGAAGAGCCGGCACAGGCGCAGGTAGTCGGCCGCGGTCGAGACCATGCCGCCGCCGCCCGACTTGTAGGCGGCCGGCTTCGTCACGTCGTTGAGCGCCGGCACCTCGCCGGTCGCGGGATCGGCGCCGGGATGGGCGATGCGGTCATGGTCGGCGGCGGGAACGGTGAAGCCGCTGTCCGTCATGCCCAGCGGCCCGAGGATACGCTCGGCGAAGAAGACGTCGAGCGCCTTGCCCGACACGATCTCGACGATGCGGCCGAGCACGTCGGTCGCCACGCTGTACTCGTAGGCCGAGCCCGGCTGGCGGGCGAGCGGCAGCCGGGCGAGCTTGTCGACCAGGACGGCGGCGCTGTCCTCGCGCCGCCCGACCTCGGCCTCGCGATAGGCGCGGTGGACGGCGGTCTCGCCCTGGGCTCCGTAGACGAGGCCCGAGGTGTGGCGCAGCAGGTCCTGGACGGTCATCTCGCGCTGGAGCGGGCGGCGCGCCGCCCCCACCTCGAGCCTGGCGAACGCCGGGATGAAGCGGCTGACCGGATCGGAGAGGAGCAGCTCGCCCTCCTCCGCCAGCATCATGACGGCGAGGCTGGTGATCGGCTTGGTCATCGAATAGATGCGGAAGATCGCATCGGTCGTCATCGGCGCGCCCGTCCCGGGGTCGCGCAGGCCGACAGCCTCGCAGTGGGCGACCCGGTCGTCGCGCGCCACCAGCGCGACCGCGCCGGCGATCCTGCCGGCCGCCGCGTCGGCGCCCAGCACGCGGCCGATGCGGGCGAGGCGTTCGGCGGACAGTCCCGATGTGTCGGCGCGCGCCGCTGCCGGTTCGATGCGGTCCATGGGAGGATCCTCGCGGGGGGGCAGGAGGCGGGCAGCCTAGCAGGCCGCCCGCCGCGGTTACAGCCGCTCGCTGCCGGCGAAGCGGCCGAGGCGCGACAGGCTGACCAGCGTCGCCGCGGTCGCGACCGCGGCCCCCAGCAGCATCGCCGCGGTCGCGCCGTGGCCCATGGCGGGGCGTGCCGCCGCGACCCCGAAGGCGACCGCGACGAGGGCGGCGCCGCAGGTCTGGCCGATCAGCCGGGCCGACGACAGCACGCCGCCGGCTGCCCCCGAGCGCTCGCGCGGCACGCTGGTCAGGAGCGCCCGGTTGTTCGGCGCCTGGAAGAAGCCGAAGCCGAGGCCGCACAGCGCCATGCGCCAGACGATGTCGGCGGTGGACGGCGCCGGCGGCAGCAGCGCCAGCAGGAGCAGTCCGGCCGCCATCGCCGCCAGCCCGACGCCGCAGAGCAGGCCGACCGGCCAATGGTCGGCGAGGCGGCCGGAGATCGGCGCCACCGCGGCGATGGCGATCGGCCAGGCCGTCATCAGGAAGCCCGCCTCGATCTGGGTGCGGCCCGCCGCCTCGACCAGAAAGAAGGGCAGCGAGACCATGCCCAGCGCCTGGGCGGCATAGCAGAGGACCGCGGTCGCCGCCGACAGCGAGAAGAGCGGGCGGCGGAAGAGGTCGACCGCGAGGATCGGCGCCGCCAGGCCGCGCTGGCGGCGCACGAAGATCCAGCCGCAGGCGACCGCGGCCGCCAGCGCGCCGGCGGCGAACGCCCGGTTGCCGTGGGCGACGCCATCCATGGCGCCGACCGCCAGCCCGACGGTGACGACGCTCAGCCCCGCCGACGGCAGGTCGAACGGGTGCCCCGAGCCGGCCATCGCCGGGATCGTGCGATGCGCCAGGACGAAGGCGGCGAGGCCCAGGGGTGCGGCGAGCGCGAAGAGCCACGGCCAGGGGCCGACCGACAGGATGGCCGACGCCACCGTCGGGCCCGCCGCCGATGCCGACGCCACGATCAGCGAGTTGAGGCCGATGCCGCGGCCGAGATGGCTGCGCGGGTAGACGTAGCGCACCAATGCCGCGTTGACGCTCATCACCCCGCCGCCGCCGAAGCCCTGGGCGAGGCGGGCCGCCACGAGCATGGCGAGGCTGTCCGACGAGGCGGAGACGACGGCGCCGATCGCGAAGATCGCCAGCCCGCCGAGATAGATCCTGCGGTAGCCCATGATGTCGCCCAGCGCCGAGAGCGGCAGCAGCGAGACCGTCACCGCGATCTGGTAGGCGTTGACCACCCAGATCGACGCGGACGGCGTGACGCCGAGGTCGCGGGCGATGGTCGGCAGGGCGACGTTGGCGACCGCCATGTCGATGACGACGATGGCGATCGAGACGGCGAGGGAGAGCACGGCCCAGCGCCGCTGACGCGGCGGCAGCCCGTCGGCGGCGTCCATGGGGCGGCGTCGATGGTTGGAAAGGGTCGCCGGCAGGATGGACGTCGCCCGGTCGCTTCGCAAGTGCGAGATGGGGCCGCCCCGATGCTTGCGGGCGGCGCCCCCGGAGCCTAGGTTCGCTCAGCCAACGGCAGGGACCCCGCCATGCTCGCCGGCAAGCGCATTCTCCTGGTGATCGCGGGCGGCATCGCCGCCTACAAGTCGCTCGACCTGATCCGGCGGCTGCGCGAGCGCGGCGCCATGGTGCGCTGCATCCTGACGCGCGCCGGGGCGCAGTTCGTGACGCCGCTCTCGGTCGCCGCCCTCAGCGAGGAGAAGGTCTATTCCGACCTCTTCTCGCTGACCGACGAGAGCGAGATGGGCCATATCCGCCTGTCGCGCGAGGCCGACCTCGTGGTGGTGGCGCCGGCCACCGCCGACCTGCTGGCGAAGTTGGCGGCCGGGCTGGCCGACGATCTCGCCTCCACCGCCCTGCTGGCGACCGACAAGCCGGTGCTGGTCGCCCCGACGATGAACGTCATGATGTGGGGCCATGCCGCGACGCAGGCCAACGTCGCGACGCTGGCGGCCCGCGGCGTGCGCCGGGTGGGCCCCGACCCCGGCGCGCTCGCCTGCGGCGAGGTCGGGTCGGGCCGCATGGCCGAGCCGCTGGAGATCGTCGCCGCCGTCGAGGCATTCTTCGCGGAGGCGGCCGACAAGCCGCTCGCCGGCCGCCGGGCGGTCGTCACCAGCGGCCCGACGCGCGAGCCGCTCGACCCCGTGCGCTACATCGCCAACCGCTCCTCGGGCAAGCAGGGCCACGCCATCGCCGCCGCGCTGGCGCGCCTCGGCGCCGAGACGGTGCTGGTCTCCGGCCCCTCGGCCGAGCCCGACCCCCAGGGCGTCGCGGTCGTCCATGTCGAGACGGCGCGCGAGATGCTGGCGGCTTGCGAGAAGGCGCTGCCCGCCGACATCGCGGTCTGCGCCGCCGCCGTCGTCGACTGGCGTCCGGCCGAGGCCGCCACCGCCAAGCTGAAGAAGAACGGCCCGGCCAAGCCGCTCGTCCTGGTCGAGAACCCCGACATCCTCGCGACCCTGTCGGCCGCCGGCAACCGCCGCCCGCGCCTCGTCGTCGGCTTCGCCGCGGAGACCGACGACGTGGTCGCCTACGCCACGGCCAAGCGGGCGAAGAAGGGCTGCGACTGGATGCTGGCGAACGACGTGTCGCCGGCGTCCGGCACGTTCGGCGGCGACCACAACACCATCCACCTGGTCAGCGCCGCGGGCGTCGAGGACTGGCCGCGGATGACCAAGGCCGAGGTGGCCGAGCGTCTCGCGAGGCGGGTGTCGGAGGAGCTGGCCGGCTCGGCGGCGTAGCGGCCCGCTCGGCGCCGCCTTCCCGCACCGGCTCGCGGGGAATCCGAAGGAAGGGACCGATGACCGCGTATCTGACCGTCTTCGTCGGCGCCGGAATCGGCGGCGCCCTGCGCCACGCCGGCAACCTCGCGGCCATGCGCTGGCTCGGCGCGGGCTTTCCCTGGGGCACGCTGCTCATCAACGTCACCGGCTCGCTCGCCATGGGGCTGATCGCCGGCTGGTTCGCGTTCCGCAGCGCGGGCGGGGCGCAGCTCCTTCGCCTGTTCCTGACCACCGGCATCCTCGGCGGGTACACCACCTTCTCCGCCTTCTCGCTCGACGTCGCGCTGCTGTGGGAGCGCGGCGATGCGTGGTCGGCGGCGCTCTACGTCGCGGGCTCGGTGCTGCTGTCGATCGCCGGGGTGTTCGCGGGCCTCGCCCTGATGCGGATCACGGGCTGAGGCGGACGGCCATGGACCTCGCGAAGATCACCGCCGGGCGCGACCCGCCGCACGACCTGCACGCCGTCATCGAGATCCCGCTGGGCGGCGTGCCGGTGAAATACGAGTTCGACAAGTCGTCGGGCGCCCTGTTCGTCGATCGCTTCCTCCACACGGCGATGTTCTATCCCGGGAACTACGGCTTCATCCCGCACACGCTCTCGCACGACGGCGATCCGTGCGACGTGCTGGTGGTCGGCAACGTGCCGGTGGTGCCGGGCGCGGTGATCCGCTGCCGGCCGGTCGGCGCGCTGCTGATGGAGGACGAGGCGGGCGGCGACGAGAAGATCCTGGCCGTGCCGGTCGACGCGCTGCATCCCTTCCATTCGAACGTGCGCAGCCACGAGGACCTGCCCGCCGTGCTGACCGGGCAGATCGCGCACTTCTTCCAGCACTACAAGGACCTGGAGAAGGGCAAGTGGGTCGAGGTCGTGCGCTGGATCGGCACCGACGAGGCGAAGGCCCTGATCCGCGCCGCCATCGCCCGCG
>JADZBA010000269.1 GCA_020852355.1 Alphaproteobacteria bacterium | reverse complement strand
GTTTCAACCCTCTCGGCCTGATCTCGCCGAGCGACGAGCGCCGAATTGTTTCAATCTCGGGCCTATTCTTGACGCTAAGACTATCGCCTTATCGCTTGAATTAGAACGAATTTGGTGGCGGTTTCCACATCTGGAATGACGACTACCGCTAATTGTGGCTGCGGCGACACGCATACGCTACCGGAGCCGGGCGGCGCGGGCGGACGGCGCCGGCGGCCCGCGCGGGCCTCGGCCGAGTCGGCCCCGCCACCTACTGCGCCGCCTCGGCCCCTGCACCCGCCCGACGCAGATGATGGGCCAGGCGCTCGACGAAGCGCTCGATGTCCGCCTCGTCGTTGTAGATGTGCGGCGCGGCGCGGATGCGGCGGTCCTTGGCGGCGGCGCGGATGCCCTCGGCGGCGAGCGCCGCCTCGATGCGCTCGGGATCCGCCCCGCCGACGCCGAGGCTGACGATCCCGGCCCGCCGCTCCCAGGCGCGCGGCGTCGCGACCGCGAGGCCGCGCCGGTCGGCGGCCTCGATCAGGCGGCCGGTCAGCGCGCGGATGCGGGCCTCGATATGGCCGCGGCCCAGCGCCTCGACGAGGAGGGCGGACCGGCGCTGCACCCAGATGCCGAGGAAGTTGGGGTTGCCGTACTCGAAGCGGGCCGCTCCCGGCGCATAGGCCGGCCGGTCGGCCGTGCGGTCGAGGGTGGCGAAGGAGAACTTCGCCGCATAGGGCGGCCGCAGCCGGTCGAGGGCCGCGTCCGAGACGTGCAGGAGCCCGGCGCCGGCGAGGCTGAACTGCGCCTTGTGGCCGCCGGCCGCGACCACGTCGGCGCCGAGCCCGTCGAGGCGGTCGGCGAGGATGCCCAGCCCCTGCACCGCGTCGACGACGAGCAGCACGCCGCGGGCGCGGCAGAGGGCGGCGAAGGCGGCGAGGTCGGCACGCGCGCCGATGCCGTAGGTGACCCAGGCGACCGCGACGACGCGGGTGCGGCCGTCGACCAGCGCGCGATAGGCGTCGACCGGAACGGTGCCGTCCGCGCCGGCGCGGGCGATCCGCAGCTCGACCCCCCGGGCGGCGAGCGGCCGCCACGGGAAGGTGTTGTTCTCGTGCTCCTCGGTCGAGATCACAACGTTGTCGCCCGGGCGCCAGTCGAGGCCCTGAGCGACGACGTTGATGCCCTCGGACGTGTTCTTGACGAAGGCGATGCGGTCGGCGCGCGAGCCGAAGACGCGGGCGACGTCGGTCCGCGCCGCCTCGATCTCGGCCATCGAGAAGGCGCGTGCGCCGGCCTGCTCCTGCACGTCGGCGAGCCAGCCGGCGATCGCGCGCTCGGCGTCCACGGGCAGGATCGCCTTGCGGGCGATGTCGAGATAGGTGAAGCGGGCGGCGGCCGGGAAGCGGGCGCGCACCGCCGCCCAGTCTGGCTCGCCGGCCGCGTCGGCGGCGATGCGGATGGGCTCGTCGGTCATCGGGGCCGCTCCTCGGCGCTAGAGATGCATGACCCGCCCGAGGAAGGCCCGGGCGCGCTCGGTGTGCGTCTGCGCGAAGAATAGCGCGGGCGGGGCCGCCTCGACGACCTCCCCCTGGTCCATGAACACCACGAGGTCGGCGATGCGGCGGATGAACCCCATCTCGTGGGTCACCACGAGCATCGTCATGCCGCCCGCCGCCAGCTCCTCCATCACCGCCAGGACCTCCTGGACGCGTTCGGGATCGAGCGAGGAGGTCGGCTCGTCGAACAGCATCACCTCGGGTTCGCGCATCAGCGCACGCGCGATGGCGACGCGCTGCTGCTGGCCGCCAGAGAGCTGGCCGGGGAACTTCGCCGCCTGGTCCGCGATGCCGACCCGGTCGAGCAGCGCCAGCGCGCGCCGCCCGGCGCGGTCGGCCGCCTCGCCGGCGGCGTAGATCGGCCCCAGGGTCAGGTTGTCGAGCACGCTCAGGTGAGGAAACAGATTGAACGACTGGAACACCATGCCGGTGCGCCGGCGGACCTCCTCGACGCCGCTGCCGTCGCTGCCGAGGGCGGTGCCGGCGACGCGGATCTCGCCCTCCTGATGGCGCTCCAGCCCGTTGACGCAACGGATCAGCGTCGACTTTCCGGAGCCCGACGGACCGCAGATCGCCACCGTCTCGCCGCGCGCCACGCCGAGCGACACGTCGCGCAGCGCGTGGAAGGCGCCGTACCATTTGCCGACATGGACCAGCTCGACGACGAGATCGCGGGTCACCGGGGTCAACCGCGCCGCCGCCGGGCGAGCCGCCGCTCGACCGCCATGCCCCAGCGCGAGAAGGCGAGGCAGAAGACGAGGTAGAGCAGGAAGATGAAGAGATAGGCCTCGGCCGCGTGGCGCGACCAGGCCGGGTCGTCGAGCGCCACCTTGGTCGCGCCCAGCACGTCGAAGAGCCCGAGGATCGCGACGTAGGTCGTGTTCTTGAAGGCCCGGATGACGTCGCCCAGCAGCGGCGGCACGACCGTCGCGAGGGCCTGCGGCAGCACGACGAGGCGGGTGCGCGGCCAGTAGCCGAGGCCCAGCGCCGCCGCCGCCTCGCGCTGGCCGGCCGCGACCGCCTGGAGACCGCCGCGGACGATCTCCGCCGCATAGGCGCCGAAGAAGATGATCATGCCGATCTCCGCGCGCAGCAGCTTGTCGATCTGCAGCTCGACCGGGACGAACAGGGGGAAGATCAGCGACGCCACGAAGAGGACGGCGAGCAGGGGCAGGCCGCGCACCACCTCGATGACGCCGACGGCGAGCGCGCGCAGGATCGGCAGCTCCGACTGCCGGGCGAGCGCCAGCAGCACGGCCAGCGGCATGCCGCCCGCCACCGTACCGATGAAGATGACGATGGTGAGCGGCAGCCCGCCCCAGAGATGCGTGCCGACCGGCTCCAGCCCGGGCACGCCGCCCAGCATGAGGACGAGGATGGCGAGCGCGGTCGCGGCCCATCCCCACAGCTTCGCGCGCGCGGCGAGCCAGGGCCCCGCCGACGCCGCGAGCATCGCCACGAACAGCAGGACGACGAGCGCGCCGCGCCACTGCTCGGCGTAGGGGTAGGTACCGAACAGGATCAGCCGGTGCTTCTCGGTGATCACCGCCCAGCAGGCACCGGCCGCGTCGCGGCAGGCCCGTCCGTCGGGCGCCCACCAGACGGCATCGAGCACCGCCCAGGCGAGCGCCTTCGGCGCGAGCCACGCGATCGCGGCGGCGAGCGCCAGGGTGACCGCGCCGTCCAACGGCGTGGCGAACAGGTTCGCCCGCAGCCATCCCAGCGTCCCCCGGCGCGCCGGGGGCGGCGGCCGGATCGCGCCGGTACCGGCGATCGCGAAGGACCGGCATGCCGCGGTGCCCGTCGCCACGCGGGTCAGCGCTCCCGGATGCGCACGGCGCGGTTCGCCAGGTCGGCGAGGAAGCCGATGGCGAGCGCCAGCGTGAGATAGACCAGCGCCATGATGGCGATCGCCTCGATGGTGTTGCCGCTCAGCGTCAGGACCGTGTTGGTGACGCTGAAGAGGTCGGGGTAGCCGATCGCCACTCCGAGCGAGCTGTTCTTCACGAGGCTGATGTACTGGGCGGCGAGCGGCGGCACGATGACCCGCATCGCCTGCGGGAAGACGACCTTGCGATAGAGGTCGCCGCGCGCCAGCCCGATCGTCTCGGCGGCCTCGATCTGGCCGCGGCCGACGGAGAGGATGCCGGCGCGCACGATCTCCGCGACGAAGGCCGCGATGTAGCAGGACAGCCCGAGGAAGAGCGCCAGGAACTCCGGCGACAGCGCCAGCCCGCCCGCGAAGTTGAAGCCGCGCAGCCGGGGCACGCTCCACGCCGTGGGGAAGCCCGCGGCGGCCCACCACAGCACGGCCGGCGCCAGCAGTGCGGCGAGCGCGAGCCCCCCCACCGCCCGCGGGCGGCGACCGCGGCGGCGCAGCCGGTCGACCCAGCGATAGAGCGGCGGCACCAGGCCGGCGCCGAGCACGACGAGGCAGCCCGCCACCGCGAAGACGCCCGCGCGCTCGGGCCACGGCAGCAGCAGGCCGCGATTGCTGGCGAACGCGAGGTCGAACAGGCTCCAGGCCTGCCGCGGCGCCGGCATCAGCGTGCAGAGCGTGTACCAGAAGACGATCTGCACGAGCATGGGGGTGTTGCGGAACAGCTCGACATAGAGGCCGGCGATGCGCGCCAGCAGCCAGTTGCCCGACAGCCGGGCGAGGCCGACCGCCAGCCCCAGCAGGCTGGCCGCCACCAGGCTCGCCGCGGCGACGACCAGCGTGTTCCCGACCCCGACCACGAAGGCGCGCAGGTAGCTCTCGTCCGGCGAGAAGGCGAAGAAGGCGTGCCCGATCGCGAAGCCGGCGCGGTCGAGCAGGAAGTCGAAGCCGGACGCGATGCCGCGCTCCTGCATCGCGTGCCGCGCGGTATCGGTCATCCACGCCGCGACGCCGATCAGCACCGCGACCACGGCGAGCTGGTAGGCCGTGGCGCGCACGCCGGCCGAGCGCCACGGCGGCGTCCGCCCGGTCACGGCGCAGCCCGCCCGCCCGCGGGGCGCGCGGTCTCGTCGCGACGCACGGGCGTCAGAACGGCGGTGCGTAGAGCAGGCCGCCGTTGGTCCATTGCGCGTTGATGCCGCGGCCGAGCTTCAGCTTCGAGCCGTCGCCGAGGCTGCGGTCGTAGATCTCGGCATAGTTCCCGACCTGCTTGATGGCGCGGTAGGCCCATTGCGGGTCGAGCCCGAGGCCCTTGCCGGTGGCGCCGGTACCGACGCCGAGCAGCCGCTGCGTCTCCGCTTCCTTGCTCTCCCGCATCTGGTCGACGTTGGCCGAGGTGACGCCGCGCTCCTCGGCCTCGAACAGCGCGAACACGATCCACTGAACGATGTCGCGCCACTGCGGATCGCCCTGGCGGACGACCGGTCCCATCGGATCCTTGCCGAAGATCTCCGGCAGGATGACGTAGTCGTCGGGATTGGGCGCCACCGCGGCGCGGATCGCCGACAGCCCGGACGTGGTCTGCACGAAGGAGTCGCAACGGCCGCCGAAGAAGGCGGTGTTCAGCTCCTTCTGGTCCTCGATGACGACGAGCGTGATCTTGATGCGGTACTTCGCCTGGACGTCGGCGATGATGCGCTCGGAGGTCGAGCCCGGGCGCACGCAGATCGAGGCGCCGTCCAGGTCCTTGACCGACTTCACGCCGAGCTTCCTCGGCACCAGGAAGCCCTGGCCGTCGTAGAAGGTCGGGGTCACGAAATCGAGGCCGAGGTCGGCGTCGCGCCCGTAGGTCCACGTCACGTTGGACACCGTGACGTCGACCTCGCCGGTCTGCAGCACCGTGAGGCGCGTCTGCGTCGTCGTCTTGACGAACTGCGTCTTGCTCGAATCACCGAGCACGGCGGCGGCGATGGCCCGGCAGACATCGACTTCCAGGCCCGTCCATTCGCCCTTGCTGTCGACGACCGAGAAGCCGGGGCGGCTGCCGTTCACCGCGCAGACCAGCGTGCCGCGCGCCTTCACCGCCTCCAGCGTCGGGCCCGCGTCGGCGGGTTGCGCGGTCACCGGGGCGAGGAAGGCCAGCGTCGGGACGAGGGCTCCCAGCAGACGCTTGCAGGCCGGGTTCAGCATCGCGGTCCTTCCTTTCCGACGAGAGGTGCCGTTGGCGCGCGATGAGATTGCAAGAACGGCGCCCGCCTGCAATCGAAAACCGGGCGCGGACGGACCGTCAGCTTCCGATCGGGCCGCCGCCGTCGCGGGTGATCGCGATCACCGATGGTCGCGGCGGCATGTCCGGGGCGAAGTCCGGCCAGCGGGTCGCCGGCGCCTCGAAGCTCGATCCCTCCCACTGCCCGGGATGCTGCACCGAGAGGAACAGCGTCGTCCCGTCCGGCGTGAAGCAGGGTCCGGTCACCTCGGCGCCGATCGGCGCCTGGTAGAAGAGCCGGGCGAGCGCCCGGCCGGGACCGGTCGTGTCGGCGACGTAGAGACCGTCGGCAACCCCCGCGGTCGCCCCGGCGTCGTCGGTCGCCATCCAGATGCGCCCCTCGCGGTCGAAGGCGCAGTTGTCCGGGCGCGACAGCCAGCCCTCGCTCGACGTGGCGGGATGATAGCGTGCGCCCGCATCGACGCCGGGACGGCCGGCCAGCAGGAAGATCTCCCAGCGCGCCTCGGCGGCGCCGTGATCGGGCCTGCCGTCCCTGGTCGGCGGCACGATCTCCAGCACGTGGCCATGACGATTGTCCGCCCGCGGATTCGCGGCGTCGCGCTGGCTCGCCTTGCGGTTCGCGTTCCCCGTCAGCATGACGTAGACGCGGCCGGTGACCGGGTTCGGCTCGACGTCCTCCGGCCGGTCCATGGGAGTGGCCCCGACGAGGTCGGCCGCCCGGCGGGCGAACATCGCCACCTCGCCCTGGTCGGCGAGGCCGTTGGCCGCGGTCAGCGGCCCCTGGCCGTGGACGAGCGGCAGCCATTCCAGCCGGCCGTCGTCGTGGAAGCGCGCGACATGGAGCGTGCCGTGGTCCAGCAGGTCGCGATTGCGCGCGGCATCGGCGGGGTCCCAGGCGTCGCGGGTGACGAACTTGTAGACGTACTCGAAGCGCTGGTCGTCGCCCTGGTAGACGACGACCCGGCCGTCGCCGTCGACGACGCAGGAGGCGCATTCGTGCTTGAAGCGGCCCAGCGCCGTGCGCTTCACCGGCACCGACGCGGGGTCGTAGGGGTCGATCTCGACGACCCAGCCGAAGCGGTTGGGCTCGTGCGGCTCCCTGGCGACGTCGAAGCGGTCGAAATGGCGCGGCCACGCGTACCAGGCGCGCTCGGCGATGGTGTAGCGGCGCAGCATGGCGGCATCGCCCCCCGCCGACCGCGGCGCGGCGAAGCAGCCGTTGATGTTCTCCTCGCAGGTCAGCACGGTGCCCCATGGGGTGACCCCGCCCGCGCAGTTGCTGAGCGTGCCCAGGACATGGCGTCCCGTCGGATCGGCCGAGGTGCGCATGCGGGGATGGCCGGCCGCCGGGCCCGAGACGAGCGTCGGCGTGGTCCCGGTGATGCGGCGGTTGTAGCGGCCGGCGGTCGTCCGCCAGCCGTCCGGCCCGCGGCGCACCTCGACCACCGAGCCGCCATGGGCGGCGATCTCGATCGCCGACTGCACCGCCGAGGCCGCGAGTGCCGCCTCGCGGCCGGGACCGATGCCGGGGAACATCAGGCCCGCGATCGTATACTCGTGATTGACGAAGAGCAGCCCGTGGTCGCTGGACCCGCCGGCGGCGGGCAGCGGCAGGAAGGCGACATAGTCGCAATTGTAGCCGAACTGGCGTTCCTGGGCCGCCGCCGACTGCCGGTCGACGGCGAATGCCGGCGCGTCCGGAGCCACGCGATCACCCCAGCGCAGCAGCACCTGCGACCGGTAGCCTTCGGGCAGATGGTCGCGCTCGTCGAGGCCGTGGGCGATCTCGGCGAAGGTCGTCGACGCCGGCCCCAGGGCGAGCGCGGCCCCGCCTCGGCCCATGGCCGCGGCGCCGACCGCCGCCGCCATCCCGCCCAGCAGCGCGCGACGGCTCAGCCGCCGCGCGATCACCTCGGCGATGGTGGGCGCACCCGTCGGCGGCACGCCCGCATCGCCGGTCGCCCGGATGGAATCGCTGTCGTCCATGGTTCCTCCGCCCGGCGCGATCGTAGGGCCGGCGGAGCCTTCGTCCCACCCGTATTCGCCGCGCGGGTCACGAACCGATGGTGCCGCCGCCGGTGCGGGTGACGGCGATCACCGAAGGCCGCGGCGGCACGTCGTCGCTGAAGTCCGGCCAGCGCGTCGCGGGATGGTCGAAGGTCGACCCGGCCGCTTCGCCGGGATGCTGGATGGCGAGGAACAGGGTCGTGCCGTCCGGGGTGAAGCAGGGTCCGCAGACCTCGGCACCGACCGGTGCCTGATAGAAGAGGCGCGTCAGCGCGCGGCCCGGCCCGGCCGTGTCGGCGACGTAGACCCCGTCGGCGACGCCCGCGGCCTCCGGCGCCCCGTCGGTCGCGATCCAGATCCGGCCCTCGGGGTCGAAGGTGCAGTTGTCGGGGCAGGACAGCCAGCCTTCCGGGCTCGTCGCCCGATGGTAGCGGGCGCCGGCGTCGATGCCCGGCTTGCCGGCCAGCAGGAAGATGCCCCAG
Organism: Alphaproteobacteria bacterium; assembly: GCA_020852355.1. GTDB lineage: Bacteria > Pseudomonadota > Alphaproteobacteria > ATCC43930 > Allostellaceae > Allostella. The sequence continues at coordinate 518 of JADZBA010000269.1, read as the reverse complement.
CGCGCCTCGGCGGCGGCGTGGTCGGGGCGGCCGTCGCGGGTCGGCGGGACGATCTCCAGGATGTGGCCGTGCCGATTGTCGGCGCGCGGATTGGCCTTGCCGACTTGGTCGGGCTTGCGGCTGGCGTTGTTGGTGAGGATCACATAGACGCGGCCGCTCACCGGATCGGTCTCGACGTCCTCCGGCCGGTCCATCGGCGTGGCCTTCAGCAGGTCGGCGGCGCGGCGCGCATGGATCAGCACCTCGGCCTGGTCGGCGAAGCCGTTCGCCGCCGTCAGGGGTCCTTCGCCGTGGACGAGCGGCAGCCATTCGACGCGGCCGTCGTCATGGAAGCGGGCGACATGCAGCACGCCGTCGTCCAGCAGGTCGCGGTTGCGGGCGCGGTCCGTCGGATCCCAGGCGTCGCGCGTGACGAACTTGTAGACATAGTCGAAGCGCTCGTCGTCACCCTGGTAGATGACGATCCGTCCGTCGCCGTCGACCACCGACGTCGCACCCTCGTGCTTGAAGCGGCCGAG
>JADZBA010000268.1 GCA_020852355.1 Alphaproteobacteria bacterium | reverse complement strand
TCCAACCCGCCGGGCGACACGCGGGCCGGCGCGGCCCTGGTCGCCCGCTTCCTCGACGAGGCGGGCCTCGCCCACCGGGTGATCGCGCCGCAGCCGACGATGCCCAACATCGCCGCGACGTTCGCGGGCGGCTCGCCGGGCGGCCACCTCGTCCTCAACGGCCACATCGACGTCTTCCCGATCGGTGAGCGCGCGCACTGGTCGCGCGACCCGCTCAGCGGCGACATCGTCGACGGCTGCGTCTTCGGCCGCGGCAGCGTCGACATGAAGTGCGGCACCACCGCCTCGATCTTCGCCTACCTCTATCTCCACGCGATGCGCGACCGCCTGCCGGGCCGGGTGACGCTGACCGTGGTCTCCGACGAGGAGACGGGCGGGCGCTGGGGCACCGGCTACCTCCTGGACCATCATCCCGAGCTGCTCGGCGACTGCGTGCTGAACGGCGAGCCCAGCAGCAAGCACACCGTACGCTTCGCCGAGAAGGGCATCTTCTGGCTGCGCCTGCGCGTGCGCACGCCGGGCGCGCACGGTGCCTATCCGCACCTCTCGGCGAGCGCCACCAGGATCGCCGCGCGTGCCGTCGTCGCGCTGGAGAAGCTGGAGGCGCTGCCGCCGGAGATGCCCGAGGCGATCGTCCGCACGCTGGCCCGCGACGACGTGCGCGCGGCGATGGAGCGTGGGCTCGGCAAGGGCGCCGTCGAGACGGCGAGCCGCCTCACCCTCAACATCGGCATGCTCCATGGCGGGGTGAAGGTGAACATGCTGCCGGGGGAATGCCTGATCGAGGCGGACATAAGGCTGCCGGTCGGCCTGACGCGGGCCCGCGTCATGGACGAGGTGCGCGCGCTCCTGCGGGACTATCCCGAGGTCGAGATCGAGGAGCCGCCGCCCACCGTCGACGCGACGGCGTCCGATCCCGACCATCCGATGCTGCGCATCATCCAGGACAACGCCGAGGCGATCACCGGGGTGCGGCCGACGCCGACCGTCTCGCTCGGCGGCTCCGACTGCCGCTTCTGGCGCGCCAGGGGCGTGCCCGCCTACATCTACGGCTGCCTGCCCGACCGCATGGGGGCGCCCGACGAGCGCGTGCCGGTCGAGGAGTTCCTCGACGTAGTCCGCGTCCACACCCTTTCCGCCCACGACTGGCTGGTGCGCCGATGAATCTCACGACCATTCCCGCCCGCCGCGGCAAGGCCGCGTTCGCCCCCAGAGGCTCCCACGTCCATGTCGTCAACACGCACGGCTCCCAGGTCGTCGACACCTGGGCCTTTGTCCGCGAGGACCTCCGCGAGTTCATGTCGATGGAGCATACGCGGGCGCACATCGTGAAGCTGGTGCCGGTGCCGGGCGACGCGCTGCTGACCAACCACCGGCGGCCGATCCTGACGCTGCTCGAGGATACTTCGGGCGGCGTCCACGACACGCTGATCGCCGCCTGCGACCGCTGGCGCTACCAGCTCCTCGGCGCCAAGGGGCCGCACGACAACTGCACCGACAACCTCGCCCAGGCGATGCACGACCTCGGTCTCGAGGCACCCGAGACGCCGAGCCCGCTCAACCTCTTCATGAACATCCCGTGGACGGCGCTGGGACGCCTCAGCTTCGAGCCCCCCGTCTCGACGCCGCGCAGCTACGTCCGCTTCCGTGCCGAGCTCGACTGCGTCGTCGCCTTCTCCGCCTGCCCGCAGGACATGATCCCGATCAACGGCAGGGATCTGAAGCCGACCGAGGCGCATTTCGCGATCGAGTACTGAGGGCGGCGGCGCACCCGGGAGCTCAGCCCGCTCCCGGCCACTCTCCGGGCAGCTGCGGCAGGCCGTCGGCGATGACGTAGTAGTCGCCCTGGTCGGCCGTGAAGATGTGGCGGACCGTGGCGAGGCCGGTCGGCGCGTCGAGGGTGCCGGCGGCGATGTCGATGTCGCTGCCGCCGAGCCGCTCCCAGAACAAGCTCGACCCGCAGATCCGGCAGAAGCCGCGGCGCGCCTTGGCCGAGGACTGGTACCACGAGAGCCCCTGGTCCTGCGCGAGCCGCACCGCCGCGCGGCCGATGGTGGCGTAGGCGCCGTGATGGCCGTGCCAGCGGCGGCACTGGCCGCAATGGCAGTTCACCACGGGCGACGGGCGCCCGGTCACGACGTAGCGCACGCCGCCGCACAGGCAGCCGCCGGTCAGTCGCGTCGCCTTCCTCGCCATGGGCTCCTCCCGCCGTCGCCGGTCGGCATGGTAGCCTGTCCGGCGACCCCTGCGAGTGGAGTACGGCGATGCGTTTCTCGGTGAACCATCTGGACGGCAGCGAATTCCGGTCGGACGGCCTCAGGCCCTTCTTCGAGTACCGCGACCTCGGGATCGCCGGGGCCACCGACGGCAAGTTCCTGGCCCATGTCATCCGTGCCCGGCCCGGCCATCATGCCGCCGGCGGCTGGCATCGCCACGACCTCGGCTTCCAGCTCGTCTACGTGCTGAAGGGCTGGGTCAAGTTCAACTACGAGGGCCAGGGCGAGGTGCTGCTGCGCGCCGGGTCCTGCGTCCACCAGCCTCCCGGCATCCGCCACGCCGAGGTCGACCATTCCGACGACCTGGAGCTGATCGAGATCACCATGCCGGCGGAGTTCGCGACCGAGACGGTGGTGCCGCCCGAGCAGGCGGCGGCGGAGTAGCGCCCGGGGGCGCATGCCGCCGACCGGCGCCGCCGCGTCCATCCTCGCCGAGGCCGTGGCGGCGCTGCGGGCGGGACGTCCCGACGCGGCGCGGCCGCCATGCGAGCGCGTGCTCGCCGCCGAGCCGGACAACCCGGCGGCGCTCTACCTGCTGGGCCTGTCGCATCTCCATGCCGGCCGCGCGGCAGGCGCCCTGCCCTTCCTGGAGCGTGCGGCGCGGCTGCGCGCCGACCGCGCCGACGCGCACGCCGCCCACGCCGACGCGCTGGAGGCGCTCGGACGCAGGGCCGACGCCGCCGATGCCCGACGCCGCGTCGTCGCGCTGCGGCCGGGCGACGCCGACGCCTGGCTGCGCCTCGGCAACCTGCTGCACGCGGCGGGCCGGTTCGGCGACGCGCTCGCGGCATTCGACCGCGTGCTGGCGCTCCGCGGCGAGGACCCCGATGCGCTGAACAATCGCGGCGCGGCGCTGCGTGGGCTCGGGCGGCACGCCGCCGCCGTGGCCGCCTATCGCCAGGCGCTGCGGGTACGCCCCGGCGACGTCGAGACGCTGGGCAATCTCGCCGCCGCATTGCGCGCCGCCGGGCACCACGAGGAGGCGGTCGCGGCGTCGCGCGCGGCGCTCGCGCTCGCACCGGACAGCGTCGCCGCCCTCCATGGCCTCGGCCGCGGGCTGCAGGCGCTCGCGCGCCCGGCCGAGGCCGCCGACGCCTACGAGCGGGTGCTGGCGATCGCCCCCGACCATGTCGAGGCGGGGAACGATCTCGGCACCGTACTTCTGGCGCTCGGCCGGCCGGCGGACGCGCTCGTCCGCTATCGTCGCGCGCTCGCGGCGGCGCCGGGCCGGGCGGCGACGCTGGTCAATCTCGGCTCCGCGCTGGAGGCGCTCGACCGGCACGCCGATGCCATCGCCGCCTATCGCAGGGCGATCGCCGCGGCACCGGATCTCGCGGACGCGCATTTCAATCTCGGCAATGCACTGGCCGCGCTGGAGCGCTGCGACGAGGCGCTCGCCGCCTTCGACCGCGCCGTGGCGCTGCGGCCCGAGGAGGCGGAGTTCCGCTTCAACCGCGCCCATTGCCATCTCGCCCTCGGCCGCCTGGAGGAGGGCTGGACCGACTTCGCCTTCCTGTGGAGCGAGCGGCGGATGCGCCGGCGTCCCTATCCGCAGCCGCTGTGGGACGGGCGCCCGACGGTGGGCAAGCTGGTGGTGTGGGGCGAGCAGGGCATCGGCGACGAGGTGCTGGCGGCCGGCCTGCTCGGCGAGGCGGCGGCGCGGAGCGGCGGCGTGGTCGTCGAGTGCGACCCGCGCCTCGTGCCGTTGCTGCGACGGTCATGGCCTGCGGCTGCCGTCGTGCCGCGCACGCCCGCACCCGATCCGGTGGGGCTCGCCGCGGACGTCGCGGTCCAGGCGCCGATGGTCTATCTGCCGATGCTGCTGCGCCGGCGCTGGAGCGACTTTCCCGCCCATACCGGCTACCTGCGCCCCGACCCGGTCCGGGCCGCCGCGCTGCGCGCCGCCTATGCCGCGCGCGGTGCCGGACCGATCGTCGGGATCTCCTGGCACAGCGCCAACCCGCGGCTCGGCGGGCGCAAGTCCCTCGACCTCGCCGGCTGGGCGCCGATCCTGCGCACCCCCGGAGTGACCTTCGTCAGCCTGCAGTACGGCGAGCGCGCGGCCGAGGTGGCAGCGGCCCGGGCGGCGACCGGTGCCGGGATCGTCGTCGATCCCGGCGTCGATCCGCTGGCCGACATCGACGGCTTCGCCGCCCAGGTCGCCGCGATGGACCTGGTGATCACCGTCAGCAACTCGACTGCGCATTTCGCGGGCGCGCTCGGCCGCCCATGCTGGCTGCTGCTGCCGCGCCGGATCGGGCTGCTCTGGTACTGGCTGATGTGCCGCGGCGAGACGTGCCCCTGGTATCCGTCGCTGCGGGTGTTCCGGCAGGATGCCGAGGGCCAATGGTCTCCGGTCGTCGGGCGGGTTGCGGCGGCGCTCGCCCGACGGAGCGCGGGCTAAGGCGCCTCGGGATCGAGCTTCCTGCCGTCGAGGTCGCGCGTGCCGCGTTCCTTGGCGTCGGCGTCCTTCGCCTTTTCGTCCTTGGTGCGGCCGAAGCGGGCGCGGTTCGTCTCGGCCAGCGCCTCGGCGCGGGCCCGTTCGGCGCGCTTGCGGAAGCGGTTGAGGTTGACGATCTCGCCCATCGCTCGATGTCCCGTGAGGGCGCGCGGATTGGTCGGTGCGCCCACGCGTTCTACATTAGCCGGGCACGGTCCGGTGCGCACGAGTCGCCGGATCGGCGCGAGCGATTCGGATCGGCGGCGCGGCGGCAAGAGGGAGCATGCGATGCGCAGGATCGTGATCGGCCTCGTGGCGGTGGTCGCGCTGCTGCTCGTGGCGGTGCTCGTCGCACCTGGACTGATCGACTGGAACCAGCACAAGGAGCGCATCGCCCGCGAGGCCGAGGCGGCGACCGGCCGCAAGCTGGCGATCGCCGGCGACATCAGCCTCGCGGTGCTGCCTTCGCCGCATCTTCGGGTGCGCGACGTGCGGCTCGCCAACGCGCCCGGCGCGGCGGTGCCGGACATGGTCGTCCTGAAGGCGCTGGAGGTCGACGTCGCCCTGTGGCCGCTGCTGTCGGGCAGCATCGCCGTGACGCGGGTGCGGCTGGTCGAGCCGGTGATCGAGCTGCAGACGCTGGCGGACGGCAGCGGCAACTGGATGATGAAGCCGCCGGAGGCCACGCCGCCCGCGCCGCCATCCGCTCCCGCACCCGCCGGCACGCCGGCGCGGAGCGAGGCGGCCATGCCGGTGCGCCTCGACGACATCGCCATCGAGAACGGCACCCTCGTGTGGCGCGATGCCAAGGGCGTTGCCGAGCGTGTCGAGCGCATCAACGTCGCGGCGGCGGCGGAATCCCTCCAGGGACCGTTCCGCGTCAAGGGCTCGGCGGTACTGCGCGGCACGCCGGCCACGATCGACGCCGACATCGGCCGGCTCGATCCGCAGGGGACGACGCCGATCCGCGTCGTCCTGGGGCTGGACAAGGCCAAGGCGACGGCGACCGTCGTCGCGACGCTGGGGCCCGAGGCAGCGGCGCGCCGGATCGAGGGTACGGTCAAGATCGCCGCCGAAAGCCTCGCCACCGCGCTGGCCGCCGTTACCGGGAGCGCCGGCGGGGCGCCGGCCGGACCGCTCGCCCTGGATAGCGCCTTCGTCCTCGAGGGCGGCAAGACCAGGGCCGATCCGCTGACGCTGCGCGTCGACGACCTGACGGTGACCGGGCGCATCGAGGCGGCACCCGACCGCGCCGGACGCACCGCGATCGCCGCGGTGCTGCGCACGCCGCGCATCGACGCGGACAGGCTCGCGGCCCTCGCCGCCCGCCCGCCCGAGGCGAGACCGGGCGCTGCCGGGCCGGCGACGCCCGACGCCGCCGCCAAGGCCGAGTTCGCGCTGCCGACCGGCATTGCCGTGCGCGTCGACCTGACGGCCGATGCGGTCGCCGCCCAGGGTCAGACCCTGCGCAACCTGCGCATCGTCGCCCAGCTCGCCCAGGGACGGCTGGCCTTCGACCGTGCCTCCGTACAGCTTCCGGGGCCGAGCGAGCTGTCGGTCACCGGCACGCTCGTCGCCGCTCAGGGCCAGCCGCAGTTCGACGGCAAGGTGCAGCTCAATGCGCAGAGCCTGCGCACGCTGCTCGCCGCCTACAAGGCCGCTCCCGAGGGCATGCCGGCCGACAAGCTCGGCCGCATGACCTTCCAGGGCCGCCTCAAGGCGACGCCGGCGCAGGTCGAGATCCAGGATGTGGCGCTGGCGCTCGACGGCATGAAGGCCACCGGCGGCGGCACGGTGCGCCTCGGCGGCCGGCCGGCCGTCGGCGCCCGCGTGGTGGTCGACCGGCTCGACGTCGACGGCTACCTGCGCAAGGCGCCCGCCAGGCCCGGCGCCGCCGCGGCCGGCGCGGCGGCGAGCCCGGCGAAGCCGGCGGGCGGGGGGGCGTTCGACCCGGGCGTCGACATGGACATCGACGCGCGCGCAGGCCAGCTCGTGGCCGGCGGCCAGACGGCGCGCGACGTGGCGTTTTCCGGCACGCTGCAGGGCGGGCAGCTCGCCCTGCGCCAGCTCGCGGTCGCCGACTATGCCGGCGCGACGATGAAGATCCAGGGAACGGTGAAGGATCTCGGGCCCGCGCCGTCCGTCGACCTCACCGTGCAGGCCAGCGGCCGCGATCTCGGGCGCGTGCTGAGCCAGGGCGGCGCAGCGGCGCCGGCCCAGGCGCAGCAGCCCTTCTCGATCGACGGCAAGGTCGCGGGGACGGCGGGCAAGCTCGCGGTCGACCTCGCCGCCAGGCTCGGTGACGGGCAAGCCAAGGTGACCGGCACGGTCGAGCCGCTGCGCGGCCTGCCCGGCGTGGCGCTGGCGATCGACGCCGGCCACCCGAGCACCGGCCGCCTGCTGTCGCAGCTCTCGCCCGGATACCGTCCGCAGGGCGGCGACATCGGCGCATTCCGCTTCGTCGCGCGAACCCGCTCCGACGGCGCGACGCTGTTCCTCGACGGCTTCTCGCTCGCGGCCGGCCCGGCGCGCCTGGAGGGCCCGGTGCGCATCGAGACCGGTGGGCCGCGGCCCAGGCTGGTGGCCGATCTCGTCGGCACCGAGCTGGCGATCGACCCTTTCCTGCCGGTCGAGGAGCGGGCCGAGGCGCCGTCCCCGCTGTTGCCCCGCGTCATGCTGGCGCAGGCCCGCCCCGGTCGGCCGCAGCCGGCACCGGCCGCGCGCCCGGGCGAGCGCTGGTCGCGCACCCCGCTCGATCTCTCGGCCCTGCTCGGCAACGACGCCGACGTCAAGCTGCGCGCCGCCGGCTTCAAGCAAGGGCGCTGGCTCGTCACCCGCCCCGACGTGGCGCTGACGCTGGCCGACGGCACCCTGTCGCTCGCCCGCTTCACGGGCCAGGTCTACGGCGGCGACGTGACCATCACCGGCCAGCTCGTGGCCAAGGGCGTGCCGACCGGCCGGTTCGAGCTGAAGGCGCAGAACGTCGATGTCGGCAAGGCGGTCGATACCGGCCGCGTCGTGCGCCTGGTCGGCGGGCGCGCCAAGGCCGACATGGCGCTGCAGACGAGCGGCCGCAGCATGCACGACCTGGTGTCGGCCCTGGCCGGGAAGGGCGCCATCGACGTGCGCGACGGCACGCTGCGGGGCCTCAACTTCAGCGCCGCGGCACGCTCGATCCAGGCGACGGACCTCACGAAGCTGCCGAACATCCTCCAGCTCGTGCAGGAGGTGGGCAAGGACGGCGACACCCAGTTCTCGTCGCTGACCGGCACCTTCCGCGTCGAGAGGGGCGAGGTGCGCAGCGACGACCTGAAGATGGTGGCGACCGGGTTCGGCGCGACGGGGACGACGGTGACGCGCCTCGTGCCGTGGACCACGGAGACGCGCATCGAGGCGCAGATCCCGGCGAAGCCGGAGCCGGTGCCGGTCTCGATGCGGCTGGAAGGGTCGATCGACGAGCCGCGCAAGATCTTCGATACCAACGCGCTGCAGGCCTACCTCGCGCAGCGCTACGGCGGCGGCCGCCTGCAGCAGATCGTGCCCGGCCTCAAGCTGCCGGGCGAGCAGCAGCCACCCGCCGACGGTCAGAAGCCGCGGCGCAGCAACCCCTTGGAGCAGTTGGCGCCGCTGCTGCGCCGCTAGCCTTGGGGACGTCGTCACGGCCGGCCCCGCTGTCGCGGAACCGGCCGCGCCGCCCCTACGGCACGTCGACGAGGACCAGCTCGGTATCCTCGACCGCTTCGATGCGGTGGGTCTCGCCGCCGCCGAGCACGACGCCGTCGCGCGCCTCGATCGGCTGGCCGTCGACCGTGAAGCGGCCCTTGGGCGCCACGAGATAGCCGTGGCGCCCGGCGCCGAGCGCGTAGTCGAGCCGGGTGCCGGCCAGCACGGTGGCACCCAGCACGGCCGCGTCCTGGTGGATCACCAGGGCATCGCCGCCGTCGGGACGGCCCGAGGCGAGCGTGACCCAGCGCCCGGCCCGGTCGCCCTTGGGGAACGGCTTGGCGTCCCAGCGCGGCTTCACGCCGAGGCGGGCCGGCTCGATCCAGATCTGGAACAGCGTCGTCGGCCCGTCCTCCAGGTTGTATTCGGCGTGGCGGATGCCGGTGCCGGCCGACATCACCTGGACGTCGCCGGCCTCGGTCCGGCCACGGTTGCCGAGGCTGTCCTCATGGGTGATCGCACCCTCCCGGACATAGGTGATGATCTCCATGTCGCGGTGCGGGTGCGGGTCGAACCCGGTGCCGGCCTGGATCTGGTCGTCGTTCCACACCCTGAGCTTGCCGACGCTCATGCGCGCCGGGTCGTAGTAGCTGGCGAAGCTGAAATGGTGGCGGGCGTTCAGCCAGTCGTTCTGGAATCGGCCGAGGGTGGCGAAGGGGCGGCGTTCGATCATCTCGTGCCTCCTGGGCGTTCGTGGATCGGATGACCGCGAATATGGGCCGGGAAGGCCCCGCGCATAATCCATCGATACGGCACCGCATTGTCTCCCGGGCGGAGACAATCGATGATGCGCGCCGCATCGCCCGGGGGGGAGAGCGTCATGCGCCTGTGGTCATTCCTCGTTGCCGTCCTGTTGCTCGCCATGCCCGGCGCCGGCCTCGCCCAGGCGCCGGCCGAGGCGCCGGTGATGCTGATCCTCGACGTCTCCGGCTCGATGAATCGCCCGGTCGCCGGCGCGCCGAAGATCGCGGTCGCCAAGGAGGTGGTGCGCGATCTGCTGGCGCGCTGGCCCGCGGGGCGCCCGCTCGGCATGACGCTCTACGGCCATCGCCGCGCCAAGGACTGCAGCGACATCGAGCAGGTGCGCCGCATCGCACCCGTGGCGCCGGGCGAGGCCGACGGGCTGCGCGCGCTGGTGGCGGCGCTGACCGCCCGCGGCGAGACGCCGATCGCCCGTTCGCTGACCGGCGCCATCCCCGCCTTCGGCGGCCGGCCCGGCCGCATCATCCTGGTGACCGACGGCAAGGAGGAATGCGGCGGCGACCCGTGCGCCGCAGCGGCCGAGTTGGCGCGGGCCGGCATCGAGCTCAAGGTCGACATCATCGGCTTCGATCTGCGCCCGGACGAGCGGGCGGCCCTGCAATGCGTCACGGACCGCACCGGCGGCCGCTTCTACGACGCCCGCGACCGTGCCGGTCTGGCGGCCGCGCTGGGCACGGCGTCGGCCGGGCCGGATCTCGGCACGCTGGAGATCGCGGTCACCGAATCCGGGCGTCGCCCGACCGAGGCGGCGCGGGTGACCATCGCCGGCGGCCCGGTCCAGGGCCTGGCCCTGACCGGCAACCCGGTGCGCTGGCAGGGCGCGCCCGGCACCTACACGGTGACGGCGCAGATCGCCAACGGGCCGGCGTCGGCGCCGGTGACCCTGACGGTCGGCCGCGGCGAGACGGTGGCGCGCACCATCGACATCGGCAGCGGCACCATCGTCGTGGCCCTGGTCTCCGCCGACGGAAGGCCGATCCCGCGCGGGCCCCAGGTGCAGCTCCGCGACGGCGACCGGCTGATCGGCGCCCTCAACGAGGAGCGGGCGCGCTTCCAGGCGCCCCCCGGCCGCTACACCGTACGCGTGCAGCTCACCGCCGGCCCGTTCCAGGACCATCCGGTCGAGATTCGCGGCGGCGAGACGGTGGAGCAGCGCGTCGTCGCCGACATCGGCACCCTGGAGGTCGCGGTCGGCGGCCGCTTCGCGCCGGGACGCGGGCCGTTCCCGTACGTCGAGGTGCTGAAGGACGGGCGCTTCTTCGCCGCGCTCTCCGATAATCCCGCGCGCTTCACGCTCTTCGCCGGCGCCTACACGGTCGGCGTGCGCATCGACGGCACGCTCGCCGGGGTGACGCCGCTGGAGGTCAGGGGCGGGCAGGCAACCGCGACCACCATCGCGGTGCCGTGAGGCGCCGCTCCGCATGCGCTGCTCCGTCAGCATCCTCCGGGATCCGCGCTACTTCGTCGAGATCGCCGAGGCGTTGCGCGATTCGTTGCGGGCGCTCGGGCACGAGGTCGCGACCGGGCGCCTCGTGCGCGGCGGACGCAACATCGTGCTGGCACCGCAGGCGCTCGACCGGGCGACCCTCGACCGGTTGCCGGCAGGGACCATCCTCTACAACTTCGAGCAGCTGGCGGCGCAACCCCCCGTCGCCGATTTCGCCGCGCTGTGCGGCGGCGTCCGCCACGTCGAATGGTGGGACTACAGCAGCGGCAATCTCGCACTGCTGCGCCGGCTCGGCTTTCGCGGCCGCGCGCGCTGGGTCCCCCTCGGCTTCGCGCCCTCGATGTGCCGCGTCGCCGACCGGGCGGAGCCGGACATCGACGTGCTGTTCTACGGCGGCCTCAGCCCGCGTCGCGAGGCCGTGCTGGAACGGTTGCGCGGCCGCTGTCGCTGCTACGTCGCCGTGAACTGCTTCGGGGCGGCGCGCGACCGGCTGATCGGCCGGGCCAAGGTGGTCCTCAACGTCCACTACTACGAATCCTTCGTCCTGGAGACGCCGCGGGTGGTCTATCTCCTGGCCAACGGCAAGGCGGTCGTCTCGGAGCGCAATCCGACGACCGAGATCGAGCCCTGGATCGAGCGGGCGATCGTCACCGCCCCCTACGAGGACCTCGCTGACGCCTGTCTCGCGCTGGTCGCCGACGAGCCGCGCCGCCTCGCGCTGGCCGGTGCGGCGGCGGGCCGGGCGCGGGAAGCCGACATGACGCGGATCCTGGCGGCGGCGCTCGGCGAGGATCGGGAGGCCGCGGCCGGATGAGCGCTCAGCCGTGTGCCGCCGCCATCGCGGCCGCCTCCTCGCGCAGCAGCGCCCGCCAGGCCGGCGGCGACAGCAGCTCGGCGCCGGGGCCGAGCCAGCGCACCAGCTCCAGCGCCTTGCCCGGGTCGACCTCGCCCCAGGTCATGCGCACCCCGTCGCCGTCCGGTGCGAAGCGGGCGAAGCGGTACATCCAGTCGCGCCGCAGCCGCGCCGCCTGGTCGGCGCGCATGCGCACGACCACCGGGCTGCGGTCGGCCCACGCGGCCATCGCCGCGCCCAGCCAGGCGCGCCCGAGATGGCGGCGCACGTCGAAGCCGCCCTCGGCGGCGAAGCGCAGCGTCGTCGGCGCGATGGCGGCGACGCGGTCGGCGCGCCAGAAGCGGTGGGCCGGGCGCCCGCCGCCGACATCGACGCGCCGGCCGATCAGGTACCAGAGGTCGCGGTCCCACAGCAGTCCCTGCGGCTCGGCGTCGACCTCCGCCGGCGGCCCGTCGCGATAGGGCGAGCGATAGGCGAGCCGCACCCGGGTGCGGTCGAGCGCACCCTTGAGGAAGATCTCCACGGCATGGCCCGCCGCGCCGTCGGCGCCGTCGGGCGGGTCGGGCTCGGGATGGAAGATGTCGGCGGCCGCCCGCTCGAAGCCGATCAGCCGGCGGGTCTCGGCCAGCAGCGGCCGCAGGCGGGCGGGCAGGGCCGCGACCAGCTTGCGCTCGGCCGCCTCCAGCGCCGCGGGAAAGGGCGGCACGGAGAGGCCGCGCGCCAGCGCCAGCGCCAGCAGTCCCGCCACCGCCTCTTCCCTGGTGAAGGCGACCGGCGGCAGGAAATAGCCCTCCAGCAGGCGGTAGCCGCCGGCCGCCCCGCGCTCGGCATAGACCGGCACGCCGGTGGCGCTCAGCATCTCGACGTCGCGGTAGATCGTGCGCACCGAGACCTCGAAGCGCCCGGCGAGCGCGGTCGCGGTGACCGTCCGCCCGTCGGCCAGCGCCAGCAGGATGCCGAAGGCACGCTCGAACCGCGTCATCGGCCGTAGCTGACAGTTCGTGCGCCGCATGATCAAGAAAAATGGCGGTGGGTCCCCGGATACCTGACATGGGGCTGTCAGTCGGAGGCTCGTAGAGTGCGGGCGTCCAACCACGCAGGAGCCCCCGATGCTCGACCATGTCTCGATCGGCGTCCGCGACGTCGCCCGCACCAAGCGCTTCTACGACGCAGCCCTCGCCCCGCTCGGCTACACCTGCCTCAGCGCGGGCGAGAGCTCGCTCGGGTACGGCCGGGAGGCGGTGCGCTTCTGGATCAGCCGGACCGACCATCCCGTGCCGGCCGACGCGCGCTCCGGCCTGCACTTCTGCTTCGTCGCCGCCGACCGCAAGAGCGTCGACGCCTTCCACAAGGCGGCCCTGAAGGCCGGCGGCACGGACAACGGCAAGCCCGGCATCCGCGCCGACTACGACCCGAACTACTACGCCGCGTTCGCGATCGATCCCGACGGCTACCGGATCGAGGCCTATTGCGGGACAGCGGGGTAGCGGGAACCATCCCCCTCCGCCCCGGCGGGGCGGAGGGGGCTCGACCACGGGCATCGAGGAAATGGCATGCGCCACGACATCGTCTGGGAACGCACCGGCCCGATGGGGCTGGAGCATCTGGCGCTCGCCGTCGACACCGGCGAGATCCGCGCCGACGGGCTGATCGTCGTCGATCTCGGCGGCGACGTGGTGCGCCTGCGCTACGCGATCGATATCGATCGCGATTGGCAGACGCGCTCGGCCGTGCTCGCGCTCGACCGTGGCGGCGCCGCGACGGAGCGACGGATCGAGCGCACCCTCGGCGGCCGCTGGACCGTCGACGGCGCGCCGCGGCCCGATCTCGACGGCGCCGTCGACATCGACATCGCGGCGACGCCCTTCACCAACAGCATGCCGCTGAACGCCCTGGGCCTCGCGGTCGGCGTGCCTCGGCGGATCACCGTCGCCTACGTCGCCGTCCCCGGCCTCGCGGTCTCCAGGGCCGAGCAGGAATACGCGCTGCTGGCGCCGGGCCGCTTCCGCTATCGCGGCCTCGGCACCGGCTTCGCGGCGGAGGTGACGGCCGACGCGGACGGGATCGTGGTCGACTATCCACCGATCTGGCGGCGGCGATAGCGGCTCATACCAGTGCCGGCAGATCGCGACTCATGGAGGATGGGGCGCACCGGCGGACGCGCGGTCCGGTCCCGCCATGGGTCGGGACCCGCGAGTCCCGGCATCAGCAGGCGGGAAAGCGCACCCGCATCGCCGCTTCCTCCTGGCGGATGCGCACGACCAGCGGCACGGCGTAGACCAGCAGCGAGGTCGAGGAAGCTCAGCGAGGATTCGACGAAGATGCCGCTCGCGACCATCAGGGAGCCGGAGACGATGAGCTACTTCCCCTCGCGCCGCCACGCCAGCATCAGCGTCCCCAGCGCCAGCAGCATGACGATCAGGGCGGGCAGCAGCGCGGCGTCGCGGATGCCGGTCACGACGTAGTCGCCGTTGGCGCGCAGCCCCAGCCATTCGCGGCCGGCGAAGGTGCGCCCGGTGCGCACGCGCCGCGGCTCGGGGATGCCGTCGCGGGCGAGCCAGAAGACGCCTCCGCCGGTCGCGTCCGCCACCGGGCGCAGCCGGTCGGGCAGGCTGCGCACGTCGGTCAGCTCCTTGGGATTGAGCGCGCCGGCGGCGGCCAGCGCCGTGCGCTCGCCGTCGGTGACGGTGTAGAGGCCGCTCTCGCGGATCGGCACGGTCACGCTCTGGCGGCCGGCGCCGACGTCCTGCAGGCGCACTGCCCGCGCCGCGCCGGTCGGCGGGGTGATCTGCACCGGGGTGTCCTTGGGGTCGAGGCTCTTGCGCTCGATCACCAGCCGGCGGCCCTCGATGCGGGCGCGCAGGTCCTCCTCCTCGAGGTCCGGCTCCTTCATCAGCCAGTAGGCGAGCCGGCGCAGCAGCTCGGCCTGCGGGCCGCCGCCCTCGAAGCCGCGTGCCCACAGCCAGATCTGGTCGCTCGTCACCTGCGCGACGCGACCCTCGCCGACGCGGTCGAGGATCAGCAGCGGATCGTTGGACGCGCCCGCCATGAGCACCGCGCCGCCGCGCGTCGTCACCTCGGCCTGGCGGAACCAGCGGCCCCAGCGCGGCTCGCCGCCCTCGTTGCCCGGCAGCTCGGCGGTGACGGGGTGGCGCTCGCCCATCGGCGTCACCCGCGGCCGGTAGCCGACCTCATGCACGATGCCCGTCGGCTCGCCCGGCAGCACCTGGCCGAGCGGCGTGCGCGTCAGGCTGAGGGCGGAGTTGCCGCTGGGCCCGCCCGCCTCCAGCAGGCCGCCGCCGCGCCGGACGTAGTTGGCGATGTTCTCCAGGTAGAGCTGCGGCAGGATCCCGCGCCGGCGGTAGCGGTCGAAGATGATGAGGTCGAACTCGTTCACCTTGAGGTCGAACAGCTCGCGGATCGGGAAGGCGATCAGCGACAGCTCGCGCACCGGCGTGCCGTCCTGCTTCTCGGGCGGCCGCAGGATGGTGAAGTGCACGAGGTCGACCGAGGGATCGGACTTCAGGATGTTGCGCCACGTCCGCTCGCCCGGGTGCGGCTCGCCGGAGACGAGGAGCACGCGCAGCCGGTCGCGCACGCCGTTGACCACGAAGGAGGCGCGATTGTTGTCGAGCGTCAGCTCGCGCGGGCCGGCGTCGGCGACGATCTCGAACACCGTCGGCCCGCCATGGTCGAGCGTCAGCTCGATCGCCTGGGAGGCGCCGACCGGCACGGCATGGGCCTGCGGCGCGCCGCCGTCCTTGCGCACCACGACGCGCGCCGTGGCCGTGCCGGGCAGGGTCCCCGGCAGGTCCTCGACCTTGAGGACGACGCGCACCGTCTTGCCGACGAGGCCGAAGCTCGGCGTCTGCTCGACGACGAGCCGCCGGTCGCCCTCGTCGCGGTCGCCCGACAGCAGCGTGTGGACCGGCATGCCGTAGAGCGGATGGTCGGGATCGTCGGGGACGTCGTGGACCTGGCCGTCGGTGATCAGCACGGCGCCGGCGAGGCGCTGGCGCGGCACGTCGGCGACGGCCTGGGCCAGTGCCGTGAAGAGCCGCGTCCCCTCGTCGCCGGCGGGATCGGCGTCGGCGCCGGGCGCCCCCGTCCGCACCACGCGCAGGTCGATGCCGGGCAGCGCCTTGGCCTTGTCGACGATCGACTTCAGCGCCTCCTCGCTGCGCGCCATGCGGTCGCCGATCTGCTGGCTCGGCGATTCGTCCAGCACGACGACGGCGACGTCGCGCTGCGGCTCGCGGTCCTCTTCGACCAGCGCGGGGTTGGCGAGGGCGCCCAGGAGCACCGCCAGCGCCACCGTGCGCCAAGCGACCCCGCGGGCGCGGCGGAAGACGCCGAAGGCGAGCAGCGGCAGGGCGACGGCGACCAGGGTCGCG
This sequence comes from Alphaproteobacteria bacterium, assembly GCA_020852355.1. Lineage (GTDB taxonomy): Bacteria > Pseudomonadota > Alphaproteobacteria > ATCC43930 > Allostellaceae > Allostella. Next base: position 13,755 of record JADZBA010000268.1, on the reverse strand, counting down.
ATCGCCCACCACGGGACGAGCGGCGCGAACGCCAGTGTCCACTGGGTCACGGCGGGATTCATTGGCCGAGGCGCTCCAGGATCGCCGGGACATGCACCTGGTCGGCCTTGTAGTTGCCGGTCAGCGCGTACATCACGAGGTTGATGCCGAAGCGATAGGCCATCTCGCGCTGGCGCTCGCCGCCGGGCACGGCCGCGAAGGCGGGGCGGCCGGCTTCGTCGACGGCCCAGGCGCCGGCCCAGTCGCTGGCGCCGATGACGACCGAGGCGACGCCGTCGTTGACGCGGTCGTCGAGCTGCTCGACCCAGACCTGGCCGCCGGCGTAGCGGCCGGGGAAGTCCTGCATCAGGTAGAACGCCTTGGTCAGGACGTGGTCGGGCGGCACCGGCACCAGCGTGCCGATCTGCAGCCCCTGGGCGAGCTGGCGCAGCCGGCGCATGCCGCCGCCGGTGACCGCCGAGGCCGCTCCCATGCCCTGGTCGCGGGTGTCGAAGAGGATGGTGCCGCCGTTGCGCAGGAAGGTGTTGACCTTGGTCACCGCGCGCGCCGAGAGGCCGGGCTGCTCGGCGGTGATCGGCCAGTAGAGCAGCGGAAAGAAGGCGAGCTCGTCGCGCTCGACGTCGACCTCCATCGGCTCGGCCGTCTCGATCGCGGTGCGCCGCACCAGCAGGCTGCTGAGCCCCGTCAGGCCGGCGCGGCTGACGGCGTCGACCGCGGCGTTGCCGGTACGCACCGAGGCGAGCCGCGTCTCCGCCGTGGCACGCAGCGCGAACTCGTCATTGGTGGTCTGCTGCGCCCGGGGCTCGAGGCCGCCGACGGCCAGCACGGCGAGGAAGGCCACGGCCGCCGGGGCCGCCCGCACCAGCCGGCGGCGGGTCAGGAGGCCGCGCAGCGCGTAGCCGACGACGAGGTCGAGCAGCCCCAGCAGGACGGCCGCGACCAGCAGCCACGGCCGCAGCGGCACCTCGCCGGCGCTGCCGTAGCTCAGCGTCTGGGCACCGGACGGCAGGCTCGCGAGCGGCGTCACGTCGGTCACCGACTGGGTCAGGTTGAGGGCGCGCCTCGCCTGGGTCGTGCCGTAGAAGCCGGGCGGATGGCGCGGGTCGACCGGCGTCCCGGCGAAGGCGCCGGCGGCGATCGGCGCCACGCCGGTTCCCGGCTCGTGCGGCCGGCCGAAGCCGTCCAGCGTCTCCAGCGGCGGCAGCGTGCCCTCGGCCGTCGTGCCGGCGACGCCCTCGCTCAGCGTCACCACGCGCTGCAGCATCTCGACGAAGAGGCCGGAGATGGCGAGGTTCGACCATTCCGTGTTGGCGGTGGTGTGGACCAGCGCCAGCCAGCCGCGGCCGCGCCGCTCGCCGGTGACGAGCGGCGTGCCGTCGACCAGCTTCGCCCAGGTCTTCTGGTTGAGGTCGATGGCGGGCTCGGCCAGGACCTGCCGGTTGACGGTGACGTCCTTGGGTACCGCGATGCCGGCGAACGGGCTCGACGGATCGAACGGGGCGAGCGGGGCCGGCCGCGACCAGGACAGCGCGCCGCCGAGCTGGCGGTCGCCGCGGCGCAGCGTGACCGGCACCATGGCGTCGGGCTGCTGCGCCAGCGCCGGACCGGCGAAGCGGAGCACGATGCCGCCTTCCTCCATCCAGCGCTGGAGGCGCTGCTGGTCCTCGGGCGTCGGCGTCGCGCTGTCGGGCAGCGCCAGCACCGCCAGCTCGCGGCGCAGCAGGTCGGCGACCGTGCCGATGCGCACGTCGCTGAACGGTGCCAGCGCGCGCTGGAGGTAGTGCAGGTCGCTCAGCAGCGGCTGGCTGGCATCGAGCGTCCCGGCGAAGGCGATGCCGACCGGCCGGCGGCGCCAGCGCTCGTCGAACAGCACCGTGGTGCCGGCGCTGGCCTCGCCCTCGATCTCGATGCGATGCACGCGGTTGCGCAGCTCCAGCGGCAGCTCCAGCCGGGCCTCGGCGCCGCGCTGCCCCGGCGCCAGGCGCACGGTCTCCCGCGCCAGCAGCCGGCCGTCCTCGGCCGAGGCGCGCACGAAGAGCTGCTCCTCGCCCTGGGCGCGGGCGCGGCGCACCGGCACCAGCAGCTCGCCGGCCTCGGTGCGCGGCGGCAGGACGAGGCGCGCCAGCCCGTCGCCGTCGTCGGTGTAGATCTGCAGGCCGCCCAGCCGCTGCAGCCGCTCGCCGAAGGCGCGGGCGTCGAGGCTCTCGATGCCGTCGGCGAGCCACACGACGTTGGCGGCTCCCTCCAGCCGCAGCGCGCCGAGGCGCTCGGCGGCGGCGGTGCGGTCGACCGGCCAGGGGCGCGGCGCGAGCGCCTGGGCCGCGAGCCGCGCCTCGGTGGCGCGCATCGGCTCCAGCGGCCGCGGCGCCTCGCCTGCCGGCGCCGTCGTCGCCAGCACGACGCGCCGGCCGGCGCGGTCGGCGCGGTCGATCAGCTCGACCATGGTCTCCTGGCGCAGCCGCCAGTTGCGCGCCGCGGCCCAGCCGTCGTCGACCGCCAGCACCAGCGGCCCGCTGCCGTGCAGCCCGCTGCTCGGGTTGAGCAGCGGCTGGGCGAGCGCCAGGATCGCCACGGCGGCGAGCAGCATGCGCAGCAGGATCAGCCAGAGGGGCGTCCGCGCCGGGGTCTCCTCGCGCGGCCGCAGGTCGAGGAGTAGGCGGATCGCCGGGAACGCCACCCGACGCGGCGTCGGCGGCGTGACGCGCAGCAGCCACCAGATGACCGGCAGCGCGGCGAGGCCGGCCAGGGCCCAGGGGGCGGCGAAGGCGAGGGCGCCGAACGACAGCATGGCTCAGGGACCGACGCGCTGGGTCAGGGCGGTGAAGAGCGCGAGCAGCGCGGTCTGCGGCGGCTGCTCGGTGTGATGGACGACATGGGTCCAGCCGACCGCCCGGGCGATGTCGGCGAGGCCGGCGATGTGCTCCGCCATGCGCCGGACATAGTCGTTGCGGATCGTCTCGACGCGGCTCAGCAGCAGCTCGCCCTCCTCCTCCAGGCCCTCGAAGCGCACCCGGCCCTGGAACGGCAGGGTCGCCTCGGCCGGATCGACGATCTGCACCAGATGGCCGCGCAGCCCGGCGCCGGCAAGGCGGCGCACGATGGCGTCGACCTCGGGCAGCGGCGCCAGGAAGTCGCCGACCAGCACGGTGCGGGCGTGGCGCGGCAAGGGCTCGATCGCCGGCAGCCCGGTGAAGTGCCGCTCGCGGTCGACCACCAGCTCGGTCATGCGCTCGACCGCGAAGCGGCCGGCGACCGGCCGGTGCCCGCTGCCGAGCAGGGCCACCCGCTCGCCGGCGCGGGCGAGCAGGGAGGCGAGCGCCACCACCAGCAGCTCCGCCCGGTCGAGCTTGGTCGGCAGGCCGGGGCCGCTCGCCCAGCGCATCGACGCCGACGCGTCGCGCCACAGCCAGACGCTCTGGGCCGCCTCCCACTCGTTCTGGCGCACGAAGAGGCGCTGGCTGCGCGCCGACTGCCGCCAGTCGATGGCGGTCGCGGCGTCGCCGAACTCGTACGAGCGGTACTGCCAGAAGGCGTCGCCCTGGCCGACCCGCCGCCGGCCATGGACACCCTGGATCACCGTCGCCGCGACGCGCTCCGCCGCCACCTGGAGCGCCGGCAGCCGGGCCGCCGCGCCCTCGGCACGATGGCGCAGGTCGAGGGCGGTGGCGGACATCCTCCCTACCGCAGCGGCTCGACGAGGCGGTCGATGATGCCGGGGACGGTGACCCCGTCGGCCCGCGCGGCGAAGCTGAGCGCCATGCGGTGGCGCAGGATCGGCTGCGCCAGCGCGACCACGTCGTCGACCGACGGGGCGAGGCGGCCGTCGAGGACGGCGCGGGCACGGCAGGCCAGCATCAGCGCCTGGCTGGCGCGCGGTCCGGGGCCCCACGCGACGTGCTGACGCACCTCGGGCAGCTCCGAGCTGTCCGGCCGCCCGGCGCGCACCAGCGTCAGGATCGCCTCCAGCACGCTCTCGCCGACCGGGATGCGGCGCACCAGCCGCTGGGCCGCCAGCAGGTCGGCCGCTCCCATGACCTCGACCGCCATGTCCTGCTCGACGCCGGTGGTGGCGATCAGCATGCGGCGCTCGGCCTCGAGGTCGGGGTAGGTCACGTCGATCTGCAGCAGGAAGCGGTCGAGCTGCGCCTCGGGCAGCGGGTAGGTGCCCTCCTGCTCCAGCGGGTTCTGGGTCGCGAGCACGTGGAACGGCCGCGGCAGCGGGTGGTACTGGCCGGCGACCGAGACCCGCCCTTCCTGCATCGCCTGCAGCAGCGCCGACTGGGTGCGCGGGCTGGCGCGGTTGATCTCGTCCGCCATCAGCACCTGGCAGAACACGGGACCCTGGATGAAGCGGAAGCCGCGGCGGCCCCCCTCGCTCTCCTCCAGCACCTCCGAGCCGATGATGTCGGCCGGCATCAGGTCGGGGGTGCACTGGATGCGCTTGTCGTCGAGGCCGAGGACGGTCCCGAGCGTCTCGACGAGACGGGTCTTGGCGAGGCCGGGCACGCCGATCAGCAGGCAGTGGCCGCCGGCCAGCAGGGTGATGAGCGCTTGATCCACCACCTCGCGCTGCCCGAAGATGATGCGGTGGATGCGTTCGCGGACCAGCGAGAGCCGCTGCCCGAGCGCGTCGACGTCGGCGACCAGCGTCGGGGTCGGATCGGGGGCGAGGGCGGGGGTGACGGTCACGGGCGACGTCTCCTCGAAGCGAGAACGGTCCGCCTGTTCCCGGAGAGCCATCCCCCGGAGAGGCACATGCGCGGACCAACGACTGCCGATGAATCTAGCACGAGCAAGAACGATGCCGAGGCCCTCGCGCAACGAATTGCCGGGGCGCCCGCGTCGACGGGTCGCATTCCCCGGGATTGCGGTGATCTGGGCATCCGCATCGCGCGCGACGGCACCTGGTACTATCGGGGCTCGCCCATCGGGCGTAAGCCGCTGGTGAAGCTGTTTTCGACCGTCCTGCGGCGCGACGAGGCGGGGACCTTCTGGCTGGTCACGCCGGTCGAGCGCGGCCGCGTCACGGTCGACGATGCCCCCTTCGTCGCCGTCGCCATGACGGTCGCGGGGACGGGCACCGGTCGTATCCTCACTTTCACCACCAATCTTGACCAAACCGTGGCGGCGGGGCCCGACCATCCGATCCGGGTGGCGATCGACGATGAAAGCCGCGCGCCGAGCCCTTATGTCATGATGGGCGGCGGGCTCGAGGCGCTGATCGCGCGGCCGGTCTTCTATGATCTGGTCGAGCTCGGCGAGGAGCGGATGGTCGACGGCGAACGGGTGCTGGGAGTATGGAGCGGCGGCATGTTCTTCACGATCGGGCCGATGGAACGGTGACCGACGGTCCCAGGATCATCGACCGGACGTTCGTCTCCGGGCGCTTCGCGGTGCACCGGCCGGAGGGCCTGCGCGGCTGGGCCTTCGCGGGGCGGCGCGGCGACCACGACCTCAATCCCGGAACGGTGCCGCGCGACAGGCTGACGCCGGCCGCGGTGCTGGTGCCGCTGGTCGAGCGCGCCTCGGGCTTCACCATCCTGCTGACCCAGCGCACCGCCCATCTGCACGACCATGCCGGCCAGATCAGCTTCCCCGGCGGCCGGGTGGAGCCGTGCGACGAGCGGCCGGAGGATTGCGCCCTGCGCGAGGCCCGCGAGGAGGTCGGCCTGGCGCACGACCGCGTCGACCTGGTCGGCCGGCTCGACCACTACGTCACCGGCACCGGCTTCGAGGTCGTCCCCGTGGTCGGCTTCGTGCGCCAGCCCTTCGAGCTGACGCCCGACCCGTTCGAGGTCGCCGACGTCTTCGAAGTGCCGCTGTCGTTCATCCTCGATCCCGTGAACCACCGGCGCGAGAAGTATCTGCGCGACGGCGTGGAGCGGCACTTCTACGTGCTGCCGTTCGAGGACCGCTACATCTGGGGGGCGACGGCCGGCATGCTGGTCAACCTCTCCGAGGTGCTGCGCACGCTGTGATCCGCCTCCTGCTGACGACCGTCGTGCCGCTGCTGGCGCCGCTCGTCATCTATGGCGGCTGGCTGCTGCTCGCCCGGCGCCGGCAGCGCCGGGCCGAATCGGGCCGTCCCTCGCTGCTCGCCGCGATTCCCTGGACGCCGCTGCTGGTCGCGGGCTTCCTGCTGGCGGCCGGCGCGATGATCGGCTCCGGCCTGCTGGTCGGCACCGCGCCCTGGGCGGACTATGAGCCCGCCCGCTGGCGCGACGGCGCGATCGTGCCGGGCGGCCCCAGGTAGCCGGGCCGTGGACGCCGTCGCCTGCCTCCTGCCGCAGGACTGGATGACGGCACGCGAGACGCGGCACGTCATCCAGGCGATCGAGCGCCTTGGCGGCCATGTGCGCTTCGTCGGCGGGGCGGTGCGCGATGCCCTGCTCGGCCGGCCGGTGTCGGACGTCGACCTCGCGACCGACGTGGCGCCCGACGCGGTCATCGCCCGGCTGGGCCAGGCCGGCATCAAGGTGGTGCCGACGGGCCTCGCGCACGGGACGGTCACCGCGGTCCATGCCGGCCGGCATTTCGAGATCACCACGCTGCGCCGCGACGTCGAGGCGGACGGACGACGGGCGAAGATCGCCTACACCGACGACTGGGCCGAGGACGCCGAGCGGCGCGACTTCACCGTCAACGCCCTGTTCGCCGGCGGCGACGGCCTGATCTTCGATCCGGTGGGCGGCCTCGACGACGTGCTGGCGCGGCGCGTGCGCTTCGTCGGCGATCCGGCGCGGCGCATCACCGAGGACGTGCTGCGCCTGCTGCGCTACTACCGGATGCTGGCGCGGCTCGGCATCCACGGCATCGACCCGGCCTCGCGGGCCGCCTGCCGCGCCCACGCCCATCTGCTGCCGGGCCTGTCCGGCGAGCGCGTGCGCAGCGAGATCGAGCGCATCCTGGCCGTCGCCGATCCGCGACCGGTCGCCCGGCTGCTGGAGGAGGACGGCATCCTGGCGCCGCTGCTGCCCGCCGCGCCGGGCTTCGCGCGGCTGGAGCGGCTGGTGCCGACGGAACCGGCGGCGGACTGGCTGCGGCGGCTGGCCGCCCTGATCGACGGCGGTATCGCGGAAGCGGAGCGGGCGGCGGACCGCCTGCGCCTGTCGCGCCACGAGACGGCGCGGCTCGTCGCGCTCGCCGGCCCCTGGGGGGCCGACGACGTGCCGGTGGGAGAGAAGGCCTGCCGCGATCGGCTGTACGCCATCGGCGCCGAGACGCTGCGCGACCGCGCCCTGCTGGCGGCGGCGGCCGGTGCCGACCCGGACGGCCGCGCCGGCGAGGCGGTGGCGGCCGCGGCGTGGATGGAGCGGCCGGTCTTTCCGCTGCGCGGCCGCGACGTCCTCGCCCTCGGCGTGCCGCGCGGCGCCGCGGTCGGCCGGCTGCTCGCCGCCGTCGAGCGTTGGTGGGCCGCCGACGGCTACCGCGCCGACGCGGCGGCCTGCCGCGAGCGGGCCGCGGTCCTGGCGCGGGCCGGCGGCTAGAGGGCGAGCGCCGCGCGCAGCAGCGCGATCAGGGCGCTGCGGTCCACCTTGCCGGCGCGATTGCGCGGAATCGACGGTACCGCGACGATGCGTGCGGGCATCGGCAGGCTGCCGCCGCGGGCGCGGCAGGCCGCCATCAGGTCGGCCTCGGCGACCGGCCGGCGCAGCACCACGGTCGCGACCGGCGCCTGCCCGATCCGCTGGGCCGGCAGCGCGACGACCGCTGCCTCGGCCACTTCGGGGTGGTCCGCGAGCCAGCTTTCGATGGCAGTGGGGTGGACCTTGCGGCCGCCGACATTGATGACGTCGTCGATGCGGCCGTGCAGCGTGATGCGGCCGTCGGCGGCGATCGTCCCGGCATCGCCCGGATAGAACCAGCCGTCGCGGAAGCGGCTGGTCGAGCCCGCGACCTCGTCGACATAGGCCGCCGGGAAGCCGGGATGGCGGAAGCGCAGCTCGCCCGGCGTGCCGGGCGGCAGCCGCTTCAGGTCCTCGTCGACGATCTCCGCCTCGACGCCGGGGAGCGCGCGGCCGACGCTGTCGATGTCGGCGGCGAGGTCCGCCGGGCCGGCGAGCGCGAGATAGCCGGCCTCGTTGGTGCTGTAGCCGATATGGAGATGGGGGGTGACGTGCGCGATCGCCCGGCGCCGTTCGTCCGTCGTCAGGGCCGCGGTCCCGACCAGCAGGCGGACGCCCGGCAGCAGCGGCCCGGTCGATGGATAACGCAGCAGATCGCGGATGTAGGGCGGCGACAGCGCCGCGATGGTGACGCCCGCCTCGCGCGCGAAGCGCGCGAGCGCACCGGCCTCGCGCAGGGGCGGCGGAAACAGGACCGCACCGCCGCATTGCAGCATGGTCGTCGCGGCCGAGCGGGCGAAGGCGTTCGCCAGGGTCATGAGATGGATGTGGCGGTCGTCGGGCCCGCGCGGGAAGGCGGCCGCCAGGGTCGCCTCCCGCGCCATGCGCTGCGCATGGGTGATGCCGACCAGCTTCACCTGCCCCAGCGTCGTGCCGGAGGAGCGGTTGAAGTAGGCGACGGCGTCGGCGGCCGGGGGCGGGGGCAGGCGGGCCGGGTCGCCGTCGGCCGGCAGATGCTCGTAGGCGAGATGGCGGGCGCCGTCGTCGACGCGATGGGCGGCTGCACCGACGCACACGCCGGCGCCGATGCGCCGCAGCAGCCCACGCCGCTCCGCCGCGGTCTCCTGGGGGGAGAGGATGACGATCGGCACCCCCAGCCGATAGAGGGCGAAGAGGACGATGAGATCGTTCGGCGCATCGGACACGACCAGCCCGGCGGGGTCGCCCGGCCGCACCCCGGCAGCGAACAGGGCCGCGGCGGTGCCGAGCACGGCACGGCCCAGGGCGCCGTAGGCGATGGTCCGGTCCGGCGCGGCGATGGCGAGCGCCCGCGGCCGCTGCTCCGCCGTCGCCAGCAGAGCGGCCGCGAGATGGGACGCCGTCGCAGCCGACACCATGGCCCTCAGTACCATGTCCGGCCGATGGACGGCCATGCGAAGGCCGCCACCGGGCTTCGGGCATCAATCCCGCGGGCCCCGGGTGAGGCGGTCGACGGCCAGCGCCTGCAGCGCCCGCTTGTCGGGCTTGTCCGCCCGCGTGCGCGGCAGGGCGTCCAGCATCAGGATGGCCCGCGGCGCATGGTCCGGGCCGAGCGCGGCGCGGCAGTGGGCGACGAGTTCCGCCGTCGTCGCGGGCGCGCGCAGCACGACGGCGGCCACCACGACCATGCCGCGGAGCGCGGCGCCGACCCCGATGACCGCCGCCTCGGCGACGGCGGGATGGCGCATCAGCACCTCCTCGACGTCGACCGGATAGACCTTGGTGCCGCCGACGTTGATCACGTCGTCCAGCCGGCCCTTGAGGAAGACATAGCCGTCCGCGTCGATCCAGCCGAGGTCGCCGGGATAGAACCAGCCGTCCTTGAAGCGGCTGGAGCCGGCGACGGGCGGAGCGATGTAGCTCCGGGGAAAGTCGGGATGGCGCAGGCGCAGCTCGCCGACCTCGCCCGGTGGCAGTCGCCGGCCGCGGTCGTCGACCGCCTCGACCTCGACCCCCGGGCAGGCGCGACCGACGGTATCGGGATGGCGGCGCAGCTCCTCGGGCCCGGCGCCGACCGCCCCGCCGATCTCGTTCGCACCGTAACTCATGTAGAGCTCGGGCGAGATCCGGTCCATCACCGCGGCGCGCTCGGTCACCGTCAGCACCGCGGTGCTGACCAGGAGCCGCACGCCCGGCAGCAGCGGCGCCGGCCCACCCGCCGCCAACAGGCTGCGGAGATGGAAGGGCGTGACCGCAGTCCAGGTGGCTCCATGCCGCCGCGCGGTCGCGACGAGATCGTCGACCGTGCGCAGCGGCGGCGGCAGGATGACCGCGCCGCCGTTCATCAGCCCGCGTTGGGCCGAGCCGGCGGCGAAGCCGTGCGCCATGGCCATGATCGCGAGATAGCGGTCCTCGGGCCGGCGCGCCATCAGCGTCGCCAGGGCCTGGCCGCGGTCCTGCTCGCGCCGGTGCGTGCTGGGCACCAGCTTGGGGACGCCGCCGGTCGTCCCCGACGATCGCCGGTAGACGCAGATCGTGTCGGGTGCCGGCGGCGGCGGCAGGTCGTCCGTCGCGTGCTCCGCCCAGGCGCGTTCGACGCGAATCCCCGCGGTGTCCTCGCCGACGAGGTGACGCGCGCCGATCTGCGCCAGCAGGGCGCGGCGCATCGCCTCGGGCTCCAGCGGGTCGAGGAGAAGGACGCCGGCGCCGAGCCGCCAAAGGGCGAAGGAGGCGACGATCTGCTCCGGCGTGTCCAGGGCGAGCACCCCGACGGGATCGCCGGTCGCGACGCCCCGTGCATGCAGGGCGGCTGCGGTCCCCTCGATCCAGCGCCGGAACGCCGCCCAGGTGATGGTGCCGGCGGGGCTGACGATCGCCGGCGCGTCGGGGCGGGCCGCGGCGTGACCGGCGAGCGTGTCGCCGCGCCAGGGTGCGGTCACATCGCCGCGCCGCCGCCGGCCGGCGGCGGGGCGATCGCGGCCGCTGCGCCCGTGCCCGGCGCCGCCCTCGGCTCGCCCATGCGCAGATCGTGGCGCGCCAGGTCGACGGGCTTGAAGAACGCGCGCTCGTGCTCGGAGCGGAACGGGAAGGGGCGGCACGCGTCGAAGCCGACCTTGGCGCCGAGATAGCCGGGAAAGCCGGGGTTGAGCCCGTGGCCGAAGACCTTGTCGACGACGAGGATACCGGCCGCCGGGTCGAGGCGCGTCGCCATGGCCCATTCCACGTCGGACGCGCTGCGGATGTCGACGTCGTCGTCGACCACCGTCACCATCTTGAGCGGCGGGAAGGCGGCGAAGGTCGCCATGATCGCCTGCTTGCCCCAGCCCGCCCGCTTCTGCCGCAGCGCCACCACCGCATGGTAGAAGCCGCAGCCGCCATGGGTGAAGTAGACGTCGGCGACCCCCGGCACCTGGCGCTGGAGGAGGGCCAGCACGTTGGCCTCGCCGAGCAGGCCGACCGAATTCCACACCTCCTTCCCGGAGATGATGGTCTGGAACACCGGCGCGCGCCGGCGATGGATGCGCCGGACATGGACCACCGGCCGCGGCTCCCGCCGCGCGTAGTAGCCGGTGACCTCGGCGAACGGCCCTTCGTCGGCGACCTCGCCCGGTACCATCTCGCACTCCAGCGCGATCATCGCATGGGCGACCATCTCGACCGCCGACACGGTGCCGGGCACGAGCTCCAGCGGCGCGCCATGGAACTCGCTGGCGATGCCGAGCTCGTCGGTGTCGGCGGGGGCGGCCTCCGCCGGCGTGGCCGCGGCGAAATGCAGGCCCGGGCCGACGCCGCAGTTCAGCGTGAAGAACAGGCTCTCGCCGCGCGCCCTGGCCTTCTCGAGGTAGAGTTCGAGGTGGCGGCCGGCGTCGATGTTGACCGTCATCGTGTCGCGGCCGGTCACCATGAAGCGCTGGATCGAGGCGTTGCGTACGCCGGTCTCGGGATCGCGCGCGATCACCACGGACGCGTCGAAGTAGGCGCCGCCGTCGGCCGCCGCATGGGTCGGCGCCGGCAGCCGGCCGAGATCGACCGTCGGCTCCGTCACCTCCAGGACCGGCCCGGTCGCCACCACGACCGGATCGACCGGCCGCTGCTGCCAGGCGCGGATGCAGCCCGACACGTATTGCGGCAGCGCGCGCTCCTCCTTGCCGAGCAGGTCGGCGAGCAGCTCGCGTGACCAGTAGAGGCCGGTACAGACGGGGAACGCATGGCCGCGCACCCGCTCGAAGAGGATCGCCCGCGGCCCGCCCTCGAAGCGCGCGGCGATGCCGGCGAGCTCATGCACCGGATCGACCTCCGAGGCGACGCGGATCAGCCGGCCGCGCGCCTCCAGCGCCGCCAGGATGAGACCCAGATCATGCAGCACGTTCGCCGTCATTCCTTGACCCCCCGACGGCCGGATGCTGGGCCGCGGACGATCGGGAATCAAGGCGCCCCATCGCCCGGTGCCCCATCGCCCGGTGCGGCGAGCCGGGCGACGGCGAGCGCGGCCACCGCGCGCCGGTCCGGCTTGCCCAGGGCGGTCACCGGGATGGCGTCCACGACGAGCACCGCCTGCGGCGCGCGGCCCGGCCCGAGGCGCGCCCGGCAGAACGCGACCAGCGTCGCGGGCGCGATCGCGGCCCGTGCCTGCGCCACGGCGACGGCGCGCTCCCCCAGTCGCCGGTCGCGGAGCGCCACGACGACGGCGTCGACGACGGCGGGATGGGTGCGCAGGCAGACCTCGATGTCCGCCGGCAGGATCTTGCGGCCGCCGACATTGACGACGTCGTCGATCCGCCCCTTGAGGAAGACGTAGCCGTCGGCGTCGACGAGACCGATGTCGCCGGGCTCGAACCAGCCCGGCGCGAAGCGGCTGCTTCCGCCGTCGGTCGCGCCGAGGTAGCCGGCGGGGAAGGGGCCGTCGGCGAAGCGCAGCCTGCCGACCTCGCCCGCGGGCAGCGGGCGCCCGTCGTCGTCGACGGCGAAGGCGCGCATGCCGGGCGGCGGCCGGCCGACCGTGCCGGGGTGGCGGCGGATGTCCGGCGGCGCGGCGAAGGCGAGGATGCCGCTCTCGTTGGTGCCGTACATGACGAAGAGCTGCGGCGACACCCGCCGCATCACGCTCCGGCGCTCGTCGGGCGTCAGGGCGGCGGTGCTGCACAGCAGCCGGACATCCGGCAGCAGCGGCTCGGTGCCTGCGGCCTCCAGCAGCCGGCGCAGATGGTGCGGCGTCACCGCCGTCCACGTCGTCCCGCCGGCGCGCATGGCGGCGACCAGCCCCGCCACCGAGCGCAGCGGCGGCTGGAAGATCACGGCGCCGCCGGTGACGAGGGCGCGGTAGGTGCTGTTGCGGCCGTAGGAGAAGCCGTTGGACACCAGGGCGAAATAGCGGTCGCCGGTGCCGAGCGGCATCGCATGCTGGGCGGCGAGCGTGCGGGCGATCTGCTGCCGGTGCGAGATCGCGGCGAGCTTTGGGATGCCGCCCGTGGTTCCCGATGAGCGGGCGAACAGGCATATCGCCTCGGGCGCGGGCGGCGGGGGAAGCGCGGCGTCGCCCGCCGGGCACTCGTCGAAGGCCAGGAAGTGCCCCGGGGCGGCGGCCGCATCGGCCGCGGCGCCGATGGTGAGCTCGGCGGCCGCCCGCGCGGCGAGGACGACGTTGAGCGCGGCGGGGTCGTCCGGATCGAGGACGAGCAGCGGGACCCCCAGGCGATGCAGCGCGAAGGTCGCGACGAGATGGACGGCGCCGTCGCGCATCAGCAGCGCCGCCGGCGCGCCGGGGCATACGCCGCCGCCATGGAGCGCCGCCGCCATCGCCTCGACGCGGGCGTGGAACGTCGCCCAGCCGACCTCCTCGTCCGCGGTCAGGATGGCGGGTGCGGCCGGGCGCCGGGCCGCGTGGGCCGCGACGGATGCGCCGCACCAGCCGCCGTCTTCGGTCACGGACCGGCGGGAAAGACGCTCCGGCCGTCGAACCGCGCCCGGTCGCCCAGCCCCTCTTCGATGCGCAACGCCTCGTTCCATTTCGCCATGCGCTCGGAGCGCGCGAAGGAGCCGACCTTGAGCTGGTCGGCTTGCCAGCCGACGGCGAGGTGGACGATGGTCACGTCCTCGGTCTCGCCCGAGCGGGCGGACACGATGGTCTTCCATCCCGCCGCCCGCGCCGCGTCGAGGGCGGCCCTGGTCTCCGTCAGGGTGCCCGCCTGGTTGGGCTTGATCAACGCCGCCG
>JADZBA010000267.1 GCA_020852355.1 Alphaproteobacteria bacterium | reverse complement strand
GGACCACGGGTGTAGTCGCCGTACTCCGCGGTGTTGGAGATCGAGTAGCGCATGTTGGCGATGCCGCCCTCGTACATCAGGTCGACGATCAGCTTCACCTCGTGCAGGCACTCGAAGTAGGCCATCTCCGGCGCGTAGCCCGCCTCGACCAGCGTCTCGTAGCCCGCCAGGATCAGCGAGGTCAGGCCGCCGCACAGCACCGTCTGCTCGCCGAACAGATCGGTTTCGCACTCCTCCTTGAAGGTGGTCTCGATGATGCCGGCACGGCCGCCGCCGATCGCCGAGGCATAGGACAGCGCGATCTCCAGCGCATTGCCCGAGGAATTCTGCGCGACCGCCACGAGGCAGGGCACGCCGCCGCCCTTCTGGTACTCCGAGCGCACGGTGTGGCCGGGACCCTTCGGCGCGATCATGAAGACGTCGAGGTCGGGGCGCGGCTCGATCAGGTTGAAATGGATGTTGAGGCCATGGGCGAAGGCGATCGCCGTGCCCTCGCGCATGTTGGCGCGCAGATCGTCGCGCCACAGGGCGGCCTGCAGCTCGTCGGGCGTCAGGATCATCACGACGTCGCCCCACTTCGCCGCCTCGGCGGGAACCATCACCTTGAAGCCGGCGGCCTCGGCCTTCTTGGCCGAGGCGGAACCGGCGCGCAGCGCCACGACCACGTCCTTGCAGCCGCTGTCGCGCAGGTTCATGGCATGGGCATGGCCCTGGCTGCCGTAGCCGACGACGACGACCTTCTTGCCCTTGATCAGGTTCACGTCGGCATCGCGATCGTAATAGACGCGCATGGTGGTGCTCCTCCGGATGGGGACGCGGACGGGCTCAGGCGCCCGTCACAGAATGCAGCCCAGGGACTGGAGACGCTCGCGGGCGGCTGGCGTCAGCGTCTCGGAAAGGGTTTGCGACACGTAGCGTCGGTCGTCGTCGTCGAGGTAGCGGTCGCCGCCGCCGATGCGCCCCTCGCGCATCCGGCGCGCGTCGGGATCGTCGGTAACGCCGCCGGGAAAGCCCTGGGCGCGCTCCATCGCCGCCATCCGGTCGAAGCGCGCGGCTTGCGTGGCCATCGCGATACACGCGTCGTCGCGCGCGATACCGAAGGCGTCGAGCACCGCGGCGAAGGTCGCTTCCGGCGCCTCGGTCAGCCGCTCGTAGCTGATCCAGGTGACCTCGGGCGCGCCGCGCATCTCGACGAGGGAGTTGTGGAAGGTGGCCCAGCGGGAGACGCCGATCCGCTTGCGCAGGTAAGCCGCCACGGGAAGCTCCGGATGCCCGGCCGCGCGCGTCTCCATGAAATAGGCCGACACCAGGGTATCGACCGGCGAGCGCACCATGACGACCGTGGGATTGCGCCGCGGGTCGAACGGCTCCCAAAGCTTGTGATCGCACAGGACCAGGGGAAACCCCGGCCGGTCCCGGTAGGCGAAGGCCGGCAGCCCGCGATCCGGCTCGTCCTTGTTGTTGGGCACGATGGTGAACATCGAGCGCAGGTCGACCTCGACGCCGAGGCCGTGGAGATCGGCGAGGTAGCAGGCGAGCATGAAGCGCAGCCATGTCCGCCCCGCCTTGATGTAGCTCATGACGAAGCGCGCGCCGGCCGGCACCGGGACCGGGACGATGGGCGCGACGTACCTAGAGGGCATTCGCCCCCCTGGAGATGGCGACGACCCCGGTGCGGGACACCTCGACCAGGCCGAGCGGCCGCATCAGCTCGATGAAGGCGTCGAGCTTCTCGACCGCGCCGGTCATCTCGAACACGAAGGATTCGATCGTGCTGTCGATGACGCGGGCGCGGAAGATCTCGGCGAGGCGCAGGGATTCGATGCGCTTCTCGCCCGTCCCCGCCACCTTGACGAGCAGCAGCTCGCGCTCGACCGCCCTGCCCTCGAGCGTCAGGTCGCGCACGGCGTGAACCGGCACCAGCCGGTCGAGCTGCGCCTTGATCTGCTCGATGACCATCGGCGTGCCCGAGGTCACCACGGTGATCCGCGACAGGCGCTCCGCGGCATCGACCTCGGCTACCGTCAGGCTCTCGATGTTGTAACCGCGGCCCGAGAAGAGGCCGATGACCCGGGCGAGGACGCCCGGCTCGTTGTCGACGAGGACGGCGATGGTGTGACGGCGGATGTCGCTCACGGCGATGCGCTCCGAAAGACGGCCAGGGGGAAGAGGCTGCGGGCGGCGCGGGGCGCCGGCCCGCGCTATACGAGGACCATCCCCTCTTCCGAGACCGGGCGCTCCGCCCGGTCGGCGGGACCGAGCAGCATCTCGTTGTGCGCCGCACCCGACGGGATCATCGGGAAGCAGTTCTCCTTCTGGTCGACGCACATGTCGACGATGACCGGCCGCGGCGTCTCCAGCATCTCCTTGATGACCGCGTCGACCTCGTCGACCCTGGTGGCGCGCAGGCCGACCGCCCCGAAGGCATCCGCCAGCTTCACGAAATCCGGCAGCGAATCGCTGTAGCTCTCGGAATAGCGCGCGCCGTGCAGCAACTCCTGCCACTGGCGCACCATGCCCATCCACTGGTTGTTGAGGATGAACACCTTCACCGGCAGCCGGTACTGCGCCAGCGTCGACATCTCCTGGATGTTCATCAGGATCGACGCCTCGCCGGCGATGTCGATCACCAGCGCGTCGGGATGGGCGATCTGCACGCCCATCGCCGCCGGCAGGCCGTAGCCCATGGTGCCGAGCCCGCCCGACGTCATCCAGTGGTTCGGCTGCTCGAACTTGAACAGCTGTGCCGCCCACATCTGGTGCTGGCCGACCTCCGTCGTGATGAAGGTCTCGCGGCCGCGGGTCGCCGCGTAGAGCCGCTCCACCGCGTATTGCGGCTTGATGATCGTCTCGCTGCGCTCGTAGCGGAAGCACTCTCGCGCCCGCCATTCGCCGATCTGCTTCCACCACGCCTTCAGCGCCCTGTCGTCCGCCTTGGCGCGCCGGCGGCGCCATTCCGCGAGGATGGCTTCCAGCGTGGCGCCGGCGTCGCCGATGATCGGCAGGTCGACCCGCACGTTCTTGTTGATCGACGAAGGGTCGATGTCGACGTGGATCTTCTTCGAGTGCGGGGCGAACTTCGACAGGTTGCCGGTCACCCGGTCGTCGAAGCGCGAGCCGATCGCGATCATCACGTCGCAGCCGTGCATCGCGAGATTCGCCTCGTAGCTCCCGTGCATGCCGAGCATGCCCAGGAACTGCGGGTCCGACGCCGGATAGGCGCCGAGGCCCATCAGGGTCAGCGTGCAGGGAAAGCCGGTGGTGCGCACCAGCTCCGTCAGCAGCGCCGACGCCCGGGGACCGGAGTTGATGACGCCACCGCCGCAGTAGAAGAGCGGCCGCTTCGCCTGCTCCATCAGGTCGACCGCTGCCGCCACCGCCTTGGGGTCGGGCATCATCTGCGGCCGGTAGGTGCGGTGGCTGACGGCCTCGGGCGGCGTGTAGGTGCCGGGCGCGAACTGCACGTCCTTCGGCAGGTCGATGACGACCGGGCCGGGACGGCCGCTGCGCGCCACGTAGAACGCCTCGTGGATGGTGCGGGCGAGCGCGTCGACGTCCTTCACCAGGTAGTTGTGCTTGGTGCAGGGCCGGGTGATGCCGGTCGTGTCCGCCTCCTGGAAGGCGTCGTTGCCGATCAGGTGCGTCGGCACCTGCCCGGTGAAACAGACGATCGGGATCGAATCCATCAGCGCGTCGGTCAGGCCGGTGACGGCGTTGGTCGCCCCCGGTCCCGACGTCACCAGCACCACGCCGACCTTGCCGGTCGACCGGGCATAGCCCTCCGCCGCGTGGACCGCCGCCTGCTCATGGCGGACCAGGATGTGCTTGACGTGATTCTGCTTGAAGATGGCGTCGTAGATCGGAAGTACCGCGCCGCCCGGGTAGCCGAAAATTACGTCGACGCCCTGATCCACGAGCGCCTTGATGACGATCTCCGCTCCGTTCGGCTGCTGGTCGGTCATTTCTCCTGTCCTTCCGATCGAGGCACATGGCCTCCTCCCGCCGGGCTGCCCGGCGGCGAGGGGCGACAACCTAGTGCCCGTCCTCTACGGGGTCAACCCAAACCGACGAAGAAACGCAAAGATTTCGGGCAGAAGCCTTTCCGAAAATTGCTCGCGCAGCATGAGATGCGTCGGAATGTCCCGCGGCGCCTGATGCCGGAACCAGGTGAGCTGGCGCTTGGCGTATTGCGCCGTCGCCCGCGTCGCCTCCGCGAGCGCAGTCTCCAGATCGCTCTCGCCCCGCACGTGCCGAGCGAGCTCGGGAACCCCCACCGCCTTCATCGCCGGCAGATCGGCGGGCAGGCGCAGGGCCAGCAGCCGCGCGACCTCGTCGAGCGCGCCCGCATCCGACATGCGGCGCAGGCGCTCGCCCAATACCGGCTGCAGCGCCAGCCGCGGCGGCATCAGCAGGATCATGGCCACGCGCGGCGCATCCGCCGGGGGGCCGGTGTCACGCTGCCAGTCGGCGAGCGACCGACCGGTCGCGGTCGCGACTTCCCAGGCACGCAGCACGCGCTGGCTGTCGCCGGGCGACAGCCGGGCCGCGCCCTGGGGATCGATCCCGGCCAGCCGGGAATGGAACTCCTCCGGGCCGACCCGCTCGCGCAGCGCCCGCGCCGCGGCGCGCACTTCCTCCGGGATGTCCGGCACGGCGGCCAGCCCCGCCACCAGCGCCCGCAGGTAGAGCCCGGTGCCGCCGACGAGGATGGGCCGGCGCCCGGCCGCCTGCGCCGCCGCGATCTCGGCGACCGCCATCCGCCGCCAGCGCTCCGCCGAGCACGCCTCGGACGCCGGGACGACGCCGTACAGCCGATGCGGCGCCCGCGCCACGTCGGCAGCCGACGGACGTGCCGTCAGTACGCGCAACTCCGCATAGATCTGCTGGCTGTCCGCGTTGATGACCACCCCGTCGAGACGGCGGGCGAGCTCCAGGGCGAGCGCCGACTTCCCCGATGCGGTCGGGCCCGCGACGACGATGGCGTCGAACGGCTCGCCGGTCATGTTGCGGTGCGGCAGGTCCGCCCCCTATACAGCGGCATGACGCATGTCCTGACGCTGGTCGCCGGGGCGGCGGAGAGCCGCCTCGGACCGGGTGCCGTCGCTGCTGCTGCGGCGGCGCTCGCCCGGCGCGGGGCCGCGGTCGGCGGGCCCGACCCGCTCTCCGACGTCGCCTGCGACCTGCCCTTCGCCGGCCTCGCCCCGGCAATCGCGCAGGGCATCGCCGCGGCGGCGCTGGCGGATGCGGCGATCGACGTCTTCGCGCTTCCCGCCGCGGGGCGTGCCAAGCGCCTGCTCGTCGCCGACATGGAAGCGACGGTGATCGAGAACGAGCTGCTGGACGACCTGGCGCACGCCATCGGCCGCGGCGCCGAGGTGGCGGCGCTCACGCGCCGCGCGATGGACGGGGAGATCGATTTCGCCCAGGCACTGCGCCAGCGCGTGGCGCTGTTCGCGGGCCTGCCCGCCTCCGTCCTCGATGCTGCCGGCCGCGGCATCCGCGTCGCGCCGGGCGCGGCGACGCTGGTGCGCACCATGCGCGCCGCCGGCGCGGTCACCGCGCTCGTCTCCGGCGGCTTCACGATCTTCGTCGACCAGGTGCGCGCTGCCATCGGCTTCGATGTCGCCTATGCCAACGTCCTGGCGCGGGGAGATCGGGGAACGCTGACCGGCGAGCTGGCCGGCCTCGACGTCACGCCCGAGGGCAAGCGTGCCATCCTCGTCGAGCTGGCGGGCCGCAACGGCATTCCGCTCGCCGCCACGATTGCGCTCGGCGACGGCGCGAACGACGTGCCCATGCTGCAGGCCGCCGGGCTGGCGATCGGCGTGCATCCAAAGCCGATCGTCGCGCGCGCGATCGCCCACCGCATCGTCCATGGCGACCTGACGGCCGCCCTCTACGCCCAGGGCTACCGGCGCGCGCAGTTCGTGGCGGATTGACCCCGCTCCGTCCGTTCCCGCGTCAGCCCTTGTCGATCCGCAAGGCGACGAAGCGCAGGTCCCCCTGGCGGTCGATCAGCAACAGCAGCGACTTGCGGTTGGCGCGCCGCGCCTCTTCCACTTTCGCGGCCACGTCGGCGGGCGACTTCACCTCCTCCTGGCCGACCTCCAGGATGACGTCGCCGGCGCGCACGCCCTTCTCGGCCGCCGGGCTGTTGGCCGACACGCCGGTGACCACGACGCCGTTGACGTCGTCGCCGATGCTGAACTTCTGCTTCAGCTCGCCCGACAGGGACGACAGCGACAGGCCGAGCGCCTCCGCGGTCGTCGGCTTCGCGTCGCCGCGCGGTACCGCGGCCACCTGCTCGGCTTCCTCGCGCTCGTCGAGCTCGCCGACCTTGACGTCGAAGGCCATCTCCTTGCCCTTGCGCCAGACGACGACCTTCGCGCGCTTGTTGATCGGCGTCTCCGCGACCACGCGCGGCAGGCGCCGCATGTCGGTGATGTCGCGACCGTCGAACGTCAGCACCACGTCGCCGGCGAGGATCCCCGCCTCGGCAGCGGGCCCCTTGTCGCTGGTGCTGGCGACCAGCGCGCCGCGCGCCCGGCCGAGGCCGAGGCTCTCGGCGATCTCGTCGGTGACACCCTGGATGCGTACGCCGAGCCAGCCCCGCCGGGTGCGTCCGTAGTCCTTGATCTGCTGGATCACCGGCTTGGCGAGCGCCGAGGGAATCGCGAAGCCGATGCCGATCGAGCCGCCCGAGGGGGAGAAGATGGCGGTGTTCACGCCGATGACCTCGCCCGCCATGTTGAACAGCGGGCCGCCCGAGTTGCCGCGGTTGATCGAGGCGTCGGTCTGGATGAAGTCGTCGTACGGGCCCGAATTGATGTCGCGCTGGCGGGCCGACAGGATGCCGGCGGTCACCGACCCGCCGAGGCCGAACGGGTTGCCGATCGCCAGTACCCAGTCGCCGACACGCGCGGTGTCGGAGTCGCCCCACTTCAGCGCCGGCAGCGGCTTCGACGACTTGACCCGCAGCAGCGCCAGGTCGGTCTTGGCGTCCCGCCCGACGATCTCCGCCTTCAGGCTGGTGTCGTCGTGCAGGATGACGGTGACCTCGTCGGCGTCCGCGACGACGTGGTTGTTGGTGACGACCAGGCCGCTCGCGTCGACGATGAAGCCCGATCCGAGCGAGGTGGTCCGCCGCGGCGAGGAGTCCGGCCGGTTACGGTCGAAGAACTCGCGGAAGAATTCCTCGAAGGGCGAGCCCGGCGGGAACTGCGGCATCTCCGGCAGGCGCCGCCGCTCGCTCTGCGACTGGCTGCCCGGCTTGACCTGCTGCGAGGTCGAGACGTTGACGACTGAGGGCAGGAGCTTCGCCGCCAGATCCGCGAAGCTCTCCGGCGCCGCCCGCGCGCTCGCCGCCGGGGTCCACGCCAGCACCGCCGAGAGCGCGGCCGCGATCACCGCCCCGGACCGCGAAGCACTGTGGCACCGTGCCGTCGAGATGCCGATCAAACCGGCCTTCGCCATCATCCGACCCACGATTTGCTCCATTGGCTGCGACGCTCCGCCATCGACGGCGTGCGCCGGCGCGCGGGGGAGGCTGCTCCCGGCCGCCGCGATTCCCTCTCCCCATTATGCGAGAATCGGGCCGGCTGCGGAAACGCGATTCCGTGAACGGCTAGCCCCGGACCAGCCAGACGACCGCCACCCCGACGACGGCGGCGGCGAGGCCGCCCAGCCGCAGCGCGCCGGACGGAAGCTCCAGCGCGCTACGCATCATCCGCCGCATTCCCTCCGGGAAGGCGGCGTAGGCGAGGCCCTCGATCACCAGGACAAGGGCGCACGCCACCCAGAGATCGCCCATGCTCCCGGCGCCGCGGCCCGAAGTCAGGGCTTCGGCGCCTCTCCCGTCGCGACACCCTCCTTGTTGGAGAAGAAGCGGAAGAAGTCGCTCGTCGGCGACAGGACCATCGTCGTCTCTCCCGCCCCCAGCGCCTCGCGATAGGCCTGCATGGAGCGATAGAAGGAGAAGAATCGCGGGTCCTTGCCGAAGGCGTCGGCGTAGATCTTCACCGAGTCGCCCTCGCCCTCGCCGCGCAGGATCTGCGCCTGCTTCTGCGCCTCGGCGATGATCACCGTGCGCTCGCGCTCGGCGCGCGACCGGATGCGCTGGGCCAGCTCGGCACCCTGGGCGCGGAACTCGCGCGCCTCGCGCTCGCGCTCGGACTGCATCCGCGCGAAGATCGCCTGGCTGTTCTCCTCGGGCAGGTCGGCGCGGCGCAGCCGCACGTCGACCACCTCGAGGCCGAAGTTCGCGGCGGCGCGGTTCACGTCGGCGCGGATCTCCTCCATGATCTTGGCGCGCTCCTCGGAGAGCACCTGGGACAGGGTGACGTTGCCGATCACCCGCCGCAGGCTGCCGCTGATCGTGGCGCCCAGCCGGGTCTGGGCCAGGGCCTCCGCGCCGATCGTCTGGTAGAAGCGCAACGGATCGACGATGCGATAGCGGGCATAGGCGTCGACCACCAGCCGCTTCTGGTCGGAGGCGATGACTTCCTCCGCCGCCGGCGCGTAGTCGAGCAGCCGCTTGTCGTAGTAGACGACGTTCTGGATGAACGGCAGCTTCACCTTGAGGCCGGGATCGCGGATGACGCGCTTGGGCTCGCCGAACTGCAGGACGATCGCCTGCTCGGCCTGGTTGACGACGAACAGCGACGACGTGGCGAGGATGACCGCGCCGAGGACGACGATGCCGACCCAGATGAGGATCTTGCGGCTCATTGGCGGACCCCCCCGGTCGGCGTGCGGCTGGACGTCCCGGGTGCGGGCGGCGGCGCCGCGCCGGTACGCCTGGCCACCTCCGGCAGCGGCAGGTAGGGCACGACGCCCGGCCCGCCGTCGGCCTTGTCGATCAGCACCTTGTTGACGCTGCGCAGGACATCCTCGATCGTCTCGATGTAGATGCGCTCCTTCGTCACGTCCGGCGCCACGCGATAGGCCTCGTAGACCGACAGGAAGCGCTGCGCGTCACCCTGCGAGCGCGCCACCACCTCGGCCTTGTAGGCTTCCGCCTCCTGGACGAGGCGCTCTGCCTCGCCGCGGGCGCGCGGGATGATGTCGTTGCGGTAGGCCTCCGCCTCGTTGCGCAGCCGCTCCTGGTCGGCGCGGGCGCGCTGGACGTCGCGGAAGGCGTCGATGACCGGCCCCGGAGGATCGACCTTCTGGAGCTGGACCTGGGTCACGAGAATGCCGGCGCCATAGGTGTTCAGGATCTCCTGCAGCAGGCGCAGCGTGTTCTGCTCGATGTCGCGCCGGCCTTCGGCCAGCGCCAGGGCGATCGGGATCTGGCCGATCGATTCGCGGATGGCGCTCTCGGCCGCGGCCTTCACCGTCTGCTCGGGCCCACGTACGGCGAACAGGAACTCGCCCGCGTTGCGGATCACCCAGAAGACCGTGAAGTTGATGTCGACGATGTTCTCGTCGCCCGTCAGCATCAGGCTCTCTTCGGGGATCTGCCGCACCGCGCCGCCGCGCGTCGTCTCGGCGGCACGGAAGCCGATCTCGACGCGGTTGACGCGCGTGACCTTGGGGGTCAGCACGGATTCGATCGGTGTCGGCAGGTGGTAGTTCAGGCCGGGCTGGGTCGTCTTGACGAACTCGCCGAAGCGCAGCACGACGCCCTGCTCGTCCGGCAGCACGCGGTAGAAGCCGCTCGCCAGCCAGATCAGCACCAGCACGCCGACGACGATCGCCAGTCCCCGCCCGCCGCCGAAGCCGCCGGGCATCAGGCGCCGGAAACGGTCCTGGCCCTGCCGGATGATCTCCTCGAGATTGGGGGGGCGCATGCCGCCGCCGCCGCCGCCGGACGGGCCGCGGCCCCACGGACCCTGGCCGCCTCCGCCGCCCCACGGTCCC
The DNA here is from genome assembly GCA_020852355.1 of Alphaproteobacteria bacterium. Taxonomy (GTDB): domain Bacteria; phylum Pseudomonadota; class Alphaproteobacteria; order ATCC43930; family Allostellaceae; genus Allostella. The sequence goes on along the minus strand of JADZBA010000267.1, from coordinate 7,004 downwards.
CCGCCCCCCTGATTGTTCCACGGCATTCGCCGTTCTCCCTTCCCCGACGCGTTACTGCCACGGCTTGGCAAATCGCCCGCCGCGGTCCCATATCACACAACTGGCCGCTGCCCGGCGGCAGGTCAACGCGATATTTGCCAACCGGCGGGAGATTTCAAGCATGGCGGCCGTCACCGAGGAGGCCATCCTCAGCGCGCTGGGCACGATCCGCGACGGCGAACGGGGCGACGTCGTCGCCCTCGGGATGATCTCGGGACTGGTGGTGAAGGACGGTCACGTCGCGTTCTCGATCGAGGTCGACCCCAGGCGCGGCGCGGCGCTGGAGCCGCTGCGGCGGGCCGCCGAGAAGGCGGTCGAGGCGTTGCCGGGGGTCCTGTCGGTGACCGCGGTGCTGACGGCGCACCGCGCGGCCGCGGCACCGGCGCCCGTGCCGCCCGCCGGCGCCCGCCCGGCCGGCCCCGCGGGCGGCCGCGGCCCGGTGCCCGGCGTGCGGGCCATCGTCGCGGTCGCCTCGGGCAAGGGCGGCGTCGGCAAGTCGACGGTCGCCGTCAACCTCGCCATGGGCCTCGCCGCCAACGGCCTTTCCGTCGGCATCCTCGATGCCGACATCTACGGGCCGTCGATGCCGCGGATGACCGGCATCTCCGGCCGCCCGACCTCCCGCGACGGCCGCATCCTGGAGCCGATGACCAACTTCGGCGTCAAGGTCATGTCCATGGGCTTCATGGTGGCCGAGGACACGCCGATGATCTGGCGCGGGCCGATGGTCATGAGCGCGCTGCAGCAGATGCTGCGCGACGTCAGTTGGGGCCCCCTCGACATCCTAGTCGTCGACATGCCCCCCGGCACGGGCGACGCGCAGCTCACCATGGCCCAGCAGGTGCCGCTGTCGGGCGCGGTCATCGTCTCGACGCCGCAGGACATCGCGCTCCTCGACGCGCGCAAGGGCCTGAACATGTTCCGCAAGGTCGACGTGCCGGTGCTCGGCATCGTCGAGAACATGAGCTACTTCTGCTGTCCGAACTGCGGCCACCGCGCCGAGATCTTCGGCCATGGCGGGGCCCGCCGCGAGGCGGAGCGCCTGGGAACCGAGTTCCTCGCCGAGATTCCGCTGGATATCGCCATCCGCGAGACGTCCGACGGCGGCCACCCGATCGTCGTCGCCGAGCCGGACGGCCCGCATGCGAAGGTGTTTCGCGCGCTGGCGGCCCGCGTGTGGCAGAAGGTTTCGGGCGAGGACGCCCGGCGCGCGCCGCCGCGCATCGTCGTGCGCTGAGGGCGGCTCGCCGGGGCCCTCAGGGCAGGATCTCGATCGTCGTCCCGTCGCCGACGAAGGCCCAGATCTCCTCGATCTCGTCGTTGCGCACGGCGATGCAGCCTTCCGTCCAGTCGCGCTTCTTCTGCGCGCGCTCGTAGGAGCGCGGATCGTTCGGCTGGCCGTGGATCATGATGAGGCCGCCCGGCGACATGCCCTTGCCGTTGGCCCGCGCCCGATCCTCGGCGCTCGGATAGGAGATCTTGAGTGCGCGGTGGAAGCCGCTGCGCGGGTTGCGGCCCTCGATCGTGTAGACGCCTTCGGGCGTCCGACCGTCGCCCTCGTGCTGCTTGTGGCCGAGCGTCTGCCAGCCGAGGTCGATGCGATAGGTGCGCACCGCCGCACCGTCCTTCATCAACTCCATCCGCCGGTCCATCTTGTGGACCACGATGCGGTCGACCAGGGCCGGCGGCGGCGCCACCGGGTCGGCCGGCGGCGTCAGGCTGACGCGGCGGAACCGCGGCAAGGGCGGCGGCGGCACGACGTCGTAGCGCACGAGGGTGGCGGCACCCGCCAGCCCGATCGCCGGCAGGGACGCGAGCTGATCGTCGCCCGCGGCGACGGCGGCGGGCGCCGGCGGCGCGACCGCCACCGGCTGCATCGTGCAGGCGGCGAGCGCGAGGAACGGCGCGAGGAGAAGATGTCTCGGGTGCATGGCCGGGCGCAGGGTCGCTGGAGTCACGGCAGTCTATGCGGACGGGCGCCGGCCGCAAGCGTCAGGTGCGGCCGAGCACGGCCATGAGCTCGCGCCATTCCCGCGGGCCGAGGCCGCTGCCGGCCTGGACCACGGCCTCGCCGTCGAGCATTCGCCGCACCACGGCCAGCATCTTGCCCGACAGGTTGGCGGCTCCCAGGCGGTAGTCGAGGAAGGCGTCGTAGACCAGCGGGACCCAGCGCCGGACGGTCTCCATCATCGCCTCGGCGTAGACGCGGATCTCGTACTGCGCGTGCGCGTCGGCGCGCAGGCTTAGGAAATGCAGCAGGTTGTGCAGGTCGGTCTTCCAGTACCACTGCGTGTAGACGTTGAGCGTCAGGTTCATCCGGGCCAGCTCGCGCGCCAGCCCGTCGCGCGCGAGATCGCGCGCCTCGCCGCCCTCGGCCTCGTTCAGCATGTCGAGATAGTCGGCGTAGCAGCGCTCGGCGTCGGCGCGCAGCAGGGCGAGCACGCGGTCGGCCTCCGCCCCGGACAGCACCTCGCCGCGGCCCTGCCGATTGGCGGACGACTGCGCCGCCAGATGCTCGGGCGCCGGCAGGTAGAACTCGCGGTCGAGGATCGAGTAGCGGGCGGAATACTCGTTCACGCTCGCCGTGCGGTGGCGGATCCACTGCCGCGCCACGAAGATCGGCAGCTTCACATGGTACTTGATCTCGCACATCTCGAAGGGCGTCGTATGGCGATGGCGCATCAGGTAGTTGATGAGACCGCGGTCCTCGCTGACCTTGCGCGTGCCCCGCCCGTAGGAGACGCGCGCGGCCTGGACCACGGCGGCATCGTCCCCCATGTAGTCGACGACACGGACGAAGCCGTGATCGAGCACGGGGATCGCGGTGTGCAGGATCTCTTCGAGCGCGGGCACGGTGGCGCGCAGCGTCGGCCGCGAGTCGGCGCGCAGCGCGGCGATCTCGCCTTCCTGGTCTGACGTGAGAGGCATGCCGATTCCCCCGGTGCGGAGGGCTCCACTAGCACGACCCCACGCCCCGGTGGCGTCACAATCGTCGGCCATGCTATGCATCGGCCCGGCAGGCAGCCGGGACCAGCGGCGTGCCCCGCAGCGCGCGAACGAGACGGCCGGAGACGACGAATGATGCGACCGATCATCGCCTACTGAGGCGCCCCGCGAGAGACCGCGAGGACGGTTGCCGTCTTCGCCCGCCGGCGCGCTGGATCAGTCCAAGAAAGCCGCCTCCGGCAGGAGCGAAGACATGTTCGCCTGGTTCGAACGACGTATCGACCCCTTCAGATCGGCCCCGGTGGTGCAGCCCCCGGGCGGCCTCGTCGCGTTCTACTGGCACTACGTCCGCCAGTCCTGGCCGGTCTTCACGGCCCTGCTGGCGACGGGCGGCATCGTCGCGCTGCTCGAGGTCAGCATCTATCGCTACATCGGGCAGCTCATCGACTTCCTGAAGGCGACGCCGCCCGAGCGCTTCTTCGCCGAGCACGGCCACACGCTGCTGGCGATGGCGCTCGTCGTCCTGGTGCTGCGCCCCATCCTGGGCATCGCCCACGACATGATCGTGCGCCAGTCGGTGGTGCCGAGCTTCACCAACCTGATCCGCTGGCAGGGGCACCGCTACCTCGTCCGCCAGAGCCTCGGCTTCTTCCAGAACGACTTCGCCGGCCGGCTCGCGACCCGCGTCCTCCAGACGGGCGTGTCGCTGCGCGAGTCGGTGCTGGAGATCGTCGGCTCGCTGTGGTTCGTGATCGTCTACGCCGCCAGCGCCATCGTGCTGTTCGCGGAGGCGGACTGGCGGCTGACGATCCCGCTCCTGGTGTGGATCGCCGCCTACGTCGCGACGCTGGCGATGCTGGTGCCGCGCATCCGCGATCGTGCCAAGGCCGCATCCGAGACCCGCTCGGCCCTGACCGGCCGCATCGTCGACAGCTACACCAACATCACCACGGTCAAGCTGTTCGCCCACGCCGAGCGCGAGGACGCCTATGTCCGGGCGGCGATGGCGCACAACACCGACGCGATCCGCCGGCAGACGCGGATGGTCACGGTGATGAGCAGCATCATCTCCGCGCTCAACTGCCTGCTGATCGGCGCCACGATCGCCCTGGCGGTGTGGCTGTGGACCCAGGAGGCCGTGACGGCCGGCGCCATCGCCCTGACCTCGGGCCTCGTCGTGCGCATCTACAACATGTCCGGCTGGATCATGTGGGTGGTGACGGGCGTCTTCGAGAATGTCGGCGTCGTCCAGGAGGGCATGGAGACGCTGTCGCGGCCGCATACGGTGGTCGATGCGCCGGGCGCCATGCCGCTCGCGGTCACGCGCGGCGAGATCGTGTTCGACCGGGTGCGGTTCCACTACGGCCGCGAGGACGGCGTCATCGACGAGCTGTCGCTGGTCGTGCGCCCGGGCGAGCGCCTCGGGCTCGTCGGCCGGTCGGGCGCGGGAAAGTCGACGCTGGTCAGCCTGCTGCTGCGCTTCCACGACCTGGAGGGCGGCCGCATCCTGATCGACGGGCAGGATATCGCGCGCGTGACCCAGGAGAGCCTGCGCGGCGCCATCGGCGTCGTCACCCAGGACACCTCCCTCCTCCACCGCTCGGTGCGCGACAACATCCGCTACGGCTGGCCGACCGCCGACGACATCGCGATCGCGGAGGCCGCCGCGCGCGCCCATGCCGACGCCTTCATCCCGACCCTGGTCGACCCCAAGGGGCGCCGCGGCCTCGACGCCCATGTCGGCGAGCGCGGCGTCAAGCTGTCGGGCGGCCAGCGCCAGCGCGTCGCGATCGCGCGCGTGCTGCTGAAGGATGCGCCGATCCTCGTCCTCGATGAGGCGACCTCGGCCCTCGATTCGGAGGTCGAGGCGGCGATCCAGGAGGAGCTCGACGGGCTGATGGCCGGCAAGACGGTGATCGCGATCGCCCACCGGCTGTCGACCATCGCGCGCATGGACCGGCTGGTGGTGATGGACCAGGGCGCCGTCGTCGAGGTCGGGACCCACGCCGAGCTGGTGGCCCGCGGCGGCATCTACGCCGGCCTGTGGCAGCGCCAGTCCGGCGGCTTCCTTGGACGGGAAAGGCCGGCGGAGGCCGAAGCGGCGCAGTGACCATGCAAGGGTTGATGCAGGTCATTGGCGGCCGGCCGGCCCCCGCGATACCCAGCAATCACGAACAACGGAGACGCGAGATGCCCCACTTCCATGCCGTCATCTGGCTCGATCATCGCGAGGCCAAGGTGTTCCGGTTCAACGCCGAGAACGCCGAGAAGACGGCGCTGCACGCCCATGACCAGCATCATCACCTGCACCATGGGAAGGGCCATCTCATGGGGCGCCGGAGCGCGCCCGACCAGGAGTTCCTCGACTCGATCCTGAGCGCGGCGAAGGACGCGCACGAGATCCTCGTCGTCGGGCCGGGCAGCGCCAAGATGGAGCTGATCAAGCACGCCCACCAGAAGGAGCCGGCGCTCGCCGAACGGCTGGTCGGGGTCGAGACGATCGATCACCCGACGGACAACCAGATCCTGGCCCATGCCCGCACCTATTTCGAGCGGCGCGACCACCTGATGCCGCAGCGCTGAGGCCCCGCCCCTCGCGAACCGCCCCCGCGCGAACCGCGTAGCGCCGCGGGGCGAACTTGTCCTAAGCTTTCCCGAGGTCGGAACGAGGGGCGTCGGGGGGATGCGGGGGCGGTGGCGCCGCGGCTTGGCGGTAGCGTGGATCGCGGCCTTGGCGGGATGTGCCGGCTCCGGCGCGGATCGGCCGGCGCCGGGACCCGTGCAACGCTCGGTCGCCGGCCCGGCCGCCGCCCGCGATGCGCCGGTCGATCCCGCCTACGCGTCGCTCGCCGGCTGGCGGGACGATGGGCAGGCGGCAGCGCTGGCGGCGTTCCGCAAGTCGTGTTCCCGCCTGCTGCGCCAGCCCACCCAATACCCGGTCGGGCGCGACGGCATCGCCGGGCGCATCGGCGATTGGGCCGGTCCCTGCCAGGCGGCCGACGCGGTCGAGGCGACGGACGCCGCGGCGCGCGCCTTCTTCGAGCGCTGGTTCGAGCCGCTGCCCGCGAACGGCGCCGACGACGGGCTGTTCACCGGCTACTACGAGCCGGTGCTCAAGGGGTCGTGGCGGCGCACCGCCAAGTTCTCCGTGCCCCTCTATCGCGCGCCGGGGAAGCTCCGGCGGATGCCGACGCGCGCGCAGATCGAGCGGGGCGCGCTGGCCCGCCGCGGCCTCGAGCTGCTCTGGGTCGACGACCCCATCGACGCATTCTTCCTGGAGATCCAGGGGTCGGGCCGCGTCCACATGGCCGACGGGTCGGTGGTCGGGGTGGAATATGCCGGCCAGAACGGCCACCCCTACTTCCCCGTCGGCCGGGCCCTGGTGCGCTGGGGCGAGCTCGACGCCGACGGCATGTCGATGGCGGCGATCCGCGAATGGATGCGCCGCAACCCCTCGCGCGTGCGCAGCCTGACGGCGCTCAACCGCAGCCACGTGTTCTTCCGCGTCCGCGAGATCGAGGAGGCGCGGGGCGCTATGGGCATCCGGCTCACCGCCGGGCGCAGCCTCGCCGTCGATCCGCGCTACCTGCCGCTCGGCGCGCCGGTGTGGCTCGACCTCGCCGGCGCGCCGACCGGCGACAGCCGGCTGCGCCGGCTGGTGGTCGCCCAGGATACCGGCGGGGCGATCAAGGGCCCGGCGCGCGGCGACCTTTTCTGGGGCGTCGGCGACGAGGCCGCCGCCGCCGCCGGCCCGATGCGGGCGCGCGGGCGCGCGTGGCTCCTGGTGCCGCGCGAGCGGACGGCGGGGGTCACCGCCGCGCGCTGAGCGCGCGGCGCGCCCCGGCGCCTACCAGGTCCGCTCGGGACCGACGTCGAGATGCAGGAAGGACGAACGCGCGTAGATGCCGACGCCGCCGCGATGCAGCCTCACCGCCGCATCGCCCACCGCCCGCACCTCGCGATCGGGCAGCACCACGTCGATGGCCTGGCCGCGGACGTGATAGCTGTGCCGGGCGACG
>JADZBA010000266.1 GCA_020852355.1 Alphaproteobacteria bacterium | reverse complement strand
GCGCGACGCCGAGGATGGTGCCCCATACGGCGACCTGCAGGCTCTCCAGCGCCGGCGCCCACAGGCGCTCGATGAAGGCCCAGTTGGGCGGCAGCATGCGGGTCAGGAAGTCCCACATGTAGGGGACACCGCCCGCGAGGTTGCGCAGGTTGATCTGGGCGCCGTCGGCCGACCAGGCGAGGAACGTCGCCCCCAGCCCGCCCCAGATCCACGCCGCACCCCAGCCCAGCCGGCCGCGCGGCGGGTTCATCACGAAGGTCTGGCGGGCGATCGACATGGCGTGTCTCCTGCCGCCGGTCACGCGCCGGCGACGGCTTGCAGCGGCGTCGCCAGCGGCACGTCCGCGGGCAGCTTGAGGACGCGGGCGATGCCGGGGTCCTCCAGGCCGGGATAGATGCGGTGCACGACGTCGGCGGTCAGCCGCGCGGGCGGGCCGTCGAAGACGATGGCGCCGCCCGACAGGCCGACGATGCGCTCGCCGAACTCCACCGCGTAGTCGACCTGGTGGAGGTTGCAGATCACGGCGATGCCCGTCTCCCTGCAGATGCGCTCGAGATAGCCCAGCACGATGCGCGCGGTCTTGGGATCGAGGCTGGCGACCGGCTCGTCGGCGAGGATGACGGCCGGCTCCTGCGCCAGCGCGCGGGCGATGCCGACGCGCTGCTGCTCGCCGCCCGAGATCTGATCGCCGCGCACCCGTGCCTTGTGCTCCAGCTCGACCCGGCGCAGGCAGGCCAGCGCGATTTCGACGTCGCGCCGCGGGAAGACCTGGGCGAGCGCCAGCAGCGAGGAGATGCCCGACAGCCGGCCGACCAGCACGTTCTTCAGCACCGTCAGTCGCTTCACCAGGTTGTGGTGCTGGAAGATCATGGCGATCGGCCGCCGTTCGTCGCGCCGGCCGAGCGTCCCCATGCGCACCGGCTTGCCGTCGATGACGACCTCGCCGCCGTCCGGCCGCAGCAGCCCGTTGACGCAGCGCAGCAGGGTCGACTTGCCGGCGCCGCTCGGGCCGAGCACGACCAGGAACTCCCCTGCCCGCACCGAGAGGTTGACCTCGCGCAGCACCTTGCGGTCGCCGAACGACTTGGCGAGGCCCCTGATCTCGATCATCGCCGCGCCCTCCGCCGCGGGCTCATTTCATCTTCGTGAGGTCGAGGTTCAGCACCTTCGCGGTCTGGCGGATGACGTCGTAGGCGGCGTCGTTCGTCTCGACGAAGCGGTTGAGCTTGCCCTGATCGGCCCAGGTGATGTCGCGGATGTCGAGGAACGCCCTGCGCACCCGCGCCTTCAGCTCCTCGGGCAGGTTGCGCCGCCAGACCGTGGGCGATTCCGGGATCGGTCCGGAGCGCCACACGACATGGACCTTGTCGGGGTCGATCAGCTTCTTCGCCACCGCCGCGTCGTAGATGCGGTCGGCGATGGTCGCGGCGTCGACGCGCTTGTTGGCCACCGCCAGCGCGTTGGCGTCGTGCGAGCCGGTGAACAGCACGCGGCCGAAGAACTTGTCGGGATCGATGCCCGCCTGCAGCAGGCCGGCCTTGGGGAAGAGATGGCCCGACGTCGAGGACGGGTCGACGAAGGCGAAGGTCCGCCCCTTGAGGTCCTCCAGCTTGCGGATGCCGCTGTCCTTCAGGGTGATGATCTGGCTGTGATAGTAGGTCCGGCCGGCCTTGGCCGTCTCGGCCGTGCAGAACGCCTCGATGGGCGCCACGGTGGTGCCGAGCACGTAGGAGAAGGGCCCGAGATAGGCGACCTCGACATGGTTTGCGCGCAGCGCCTCGATGACGCCGTTGTAGTCGGTCGCGACGAAGCCCTGGACCTTCATGCCGAGGTTCTTCTCGAGCGCCGCCATCAGCTGCCCGCTGGCCTCCAGCATGGCGCGCGAGTCCTCCGACGGGATCAGGCCGACCCGCAGCACGGAGATCTGGGCGGCGGCTGGCCCGGCGCCGGCGGCCGCCGCCGCGGCCAGCAGGGCGGTCGACCTCAGGAACCCTCGGCGTGTCGTGTCCATGGCGTTTCTCCCTCGTCTTTTCTCGTTGGTCGCGCAGAACTGCTCAGTCGGCGGCGAGATCGTGCCTCCCGATGAAGTTGCGGCCGCGCTCGCCCGCCGAAGCCTTGGCGATCAGCCGCGACCAGGCGGCGGCGTCGAGCCCGTGGGCGGCCGGATCGGTGGCGACGCCGAGGTCGCGCAGGAAGGCATCGAGCCGGTCGGCGCCGGCCGCGAGGTCCGCGCCGAAGATCGCGGCCAGCCGCGCGTCGCACGCGGCGTCGCCGCCGATCGCCCAGCGCATCACCTGCGGCAGGCAGAACGAGCAGGCGATGCCGTGCGGCGTGCCGCGCGCCAGCGTGATGTCGTAGGAGATGTTGTGGGCGAGCGCGGTCTTGGTGTTGGAGAAGGCGAGGCCGGCGAAGAGCGCCGCCTGCGCCTGGCGTGTGCGCAGGGCGATGTCGTCGGGCCGCTGCAGCAGGCGCGGCAGCACCGCCAGCACCTCGCGCGCCGCCGCCACGGCCAGCTCGGCCGAGACGGGGTTGGCGTTGCGGTTCCACAGGCTCTCCAGCGCGTGCGACAGCGCGTCGAGGCCGGTCGCCAGCGTCAGGCCGCGCGGCGCGGCGAGGGTCAGCGCGGGGTCGACGATCGCCGCCTCGGGATAGAGGCGCGGATGGGCCAGCGAATGCTTGCGTCCGCCGGCGGTGTCCCAGACCGTCGCCCAGGAGGTGACCTCGCTGCCCGTGCCGGCCGTCGTCGGCACCGCCAGGACGGGGAGAATCCGGCGCTCGTCGAGCGCCGCGCCGTCGAGCAGATGGGCGCGCACGCGGTCGAAGTCGCCGCCGCTCGCCGCCACGACCTTGGCGGCGTCGATGACCGAGCCGCCGCCCAGCGCCACGATCACGCCGGCGGCCGGCCGTGCCGCGCCGAAACGGCGGCAGGCGGCGCCGAGGTCGGCGAAATCCGGATTGGCGGCGACGTCGTCGATGGTCGCGACCGGCGGGCCGGCGTCGCGCCCCAGGCGCGCGCCCAGCTCACGGAACAGGTCCATCGGGTAGGTGACGAGCGCCCAGGGCCGCCCGGCGATCGCCGCGGCGACGCGCGCGAAGGCGCCGACGGCGAATTCGACCCGCACGGGATTGTGGTAGGACCAGCCCATCGCTCCTCCGGCGGCCGGGCGGGCTTCTCGGCGTTCCGCCGGTCCCGCGCTCTCCGGGAGAGGCTCTCGCGTCCGAAGATCGGGCACAAATTGATTTTTCCCGCATGATCGATAGTAATTATCTATGCGCTACACGAACCTGCGCTCGTTCCAGGCGGTCGCGCGGGCCGGCGGCTTCACGGCTGCCGCCGCGCAGATGGGCATCAGCCAACCGACGCTGACCGCGCAGATCGGCGCTCTCGAGGCGGAGTTCGGCGTCCTGCTGTTCCACCGCCGCAATCGCCGGGTCGAGCTGACGGAGACGGGGCGGGACCTGCTCGCCATCACCACGCGCATGTTCGCCGAGGAGAAGGAGGCGCTGGAGTTCCTGGAGCAGTCGCGCGAGCTGCGCACCGGCCACCTGCGCATCGCCGCGGTCGGGCCGTACCACGTGACGGCGATGCTGGCCGCCTTCAACCGCCGCTATCCCGGGGTGCGGCTCAGCGTCAGCCTCGGCAACTCGGCCGATACGCTCGATCAGCTGCGCGACTATCGCGCCGACGTCGCGGTGCTGGCCCATATCGACGAGGATGATCGGCTGCTCGCCATACCCTGCCGCCGCCATCCCGTGGTCGTCTTCACCCGCACCGACCATCGCCTGGCGGGCCGCCCCGTGATCCGGCTGGCCGATCTCGACGGCGAGCGCATGATCGTGCGCGAGCCGGGATCGACGACGCGGCGCGCCTTCGAGGCGGCGGTCGCGGCCGCCGGCGTCGCGCCCGAGATCGTCATGGAGATCGGCAGCCGCGAGGCGATCCGGGAGGCGGTGATCCACGGGCTCGGCATCGGCTACGTCTCCGAGGCGGAGTTCGTGCCCGACCCCAGCCTCGCCAGCATGGCGATCGCCGACGCGGAGATCTTCACCTACGCCCACGTCGTCATCCTGCGCGAGCGCCGGGCCAGCCGGATCGTCCGCGCATTCGTCGAGGTGGTGCGGGAAATGCTGCATCCGGCGCCGGCCGCGGCGCCGGCCGGGGGTCACTCGATCTTCTCGCCGGGATAGACGCCCCAGAGCTCGGTGCGCTTCAGCCAGCCGCGATAGCCCTGCACGTCGATGCGGCACCAGCCGGGGTCGCATTCGAGCAGCCGGCCGATCACGCCGGGCTCGACCTGGGCGACCGGCGAGGCGTCCTCCGAGGCGCGGCGGCGCAGCGTGCGCATGATGCCGGAGACGACGACGGCCCGTCGGCCGGTCAGCAGGTTCTGGTGGACCCAGCCCTCCGCCCCCTGCCAGTCACGGATCTTCCGCCAGTGGCTGAACTGCGCGACGATCTCGACCGGCATGCCGCGCCGGGTGAAGCGCCATTCGATCGGATACTGCGTGCCCGGGCCGGCGCGGGCGTTGACTTCCTCCGAGCGCAGCGTCACGAAGCGCGGCACCGGCAGGTTGGCGTCGTCGCCCAGCGCCGGCAGCGCCCAGGCGAGCAGGATCATCAGGGCGGCGGCGACGGCCCCCCCGGGCCCCGGCTTCCAGAGGCTGCGCATGCCCATGGCGATGCGTTAACCTCCGCAGCCGAGCCGGGTCAAGGAAGCGCGCGTCCTTTCCCGCGGGTTCGGCGGGGCGTCCGTCGCCGCGCCGCCGGGCCGACCCCAGGAGCGCAGGATCGAGGACGCCCGATGCACCGTGCGAGGAAGCCCATCGTCGTCGTGACGCGCAAGCTGCCCGACGTCGTCGAGACGCGGATGATGGAGCTGTTCGACGCCCGCCTCAACGTCGACGACCAGCCGATGGACGAGGCGGCGCTGATCGCCGCCGTGCGCTGGGCCGACGTGCTGGTGCCGACGGTGACCGACCGCATCGACGCCGCCGTCGTCGACGCGGCCGGCCCGTCGCTGAAGCTGATCGCCTCGTTCGGCACCGGCGTCGATCATATCGACCTCAGGGCCGCCCAGGCGCGCGGCATCGCCGTCACCAACACGCCGGGCGTGCTGACAGAGGACACCGCCGACATGGCGATGGCCCTGATCCTCGCCGTCGCCCGCCGCCTGACCGAGGGCGAGCGCATCGTGCGTTCGGGCAAGTGGCAGGGCTGGGGGCCGACCTTCATGCTGGGCCGCCGCCTCGGCGGCCGGCGGCTCGGCATCATCGGCATGGGCCGCATCGGCCAGGCGCTGGCGCGGCGCGCCCGCGGCTTCGGGCTCTCGATCCACTACCACAACAGGAAGCGCGTCCATCCCGACGTCGAGGCGGAGCTGGAGGCGACCTACTGGGAGAGCCTCGACCAGATGCTGGCGCGGATGGACGTGCTGTCGGTCAACTGCCCGCACACGCCGGCGACCTTCCACCTGCTGTCGGCGCGGCGCCTCAAGCTGATCCAGCCGCACGCCATCCTGGTCAACACCGCGCGCGGCGAGGTGATCGACGAGGCGGCGCTGGCGCGCATGCTGGCGGCGAAGGAGATCGCCGGTGCCGGCCTCGACGTCTTCGAGCACGAGCCCGCCGTCAATCCGCGCCTGCTGCGCCTCGACAACGTCGTCCTGCTGCCGCACATGGGCTCGGCCACGCTCGAAGGCCGCATCGCCATGGG
>JADZBA010000265.1 GCA_020852355.1 Alphaproteobacteria bacterium | reverse complement strand
GGGCCGGCGGCGCGCCGGCGGTCTGCGTCGCGAGATGCTGACGGGCCGGGGCGTAGCCCGCGTCGGCCGCCCGTCGCATCCACTGGTCGGCGAGGTTGGGGTTCATCGCCTTGTAGTCGCGATCGGCGAGCAGCAGGGCGAAGAGATACTGAGCCTGCGGGATGCCCTTCTCGGCCGCGGCTCCCAGCCAGCGGCCGGCCTCGTCGAGGTTGCGTTCCGGGCCGAGCACGCCGCGGGAATGCAGGACGCCGAGGTTGAAGGCGGATTTCGCGTGTCCCGATTCGGCCGCGGACAGGTACCACTGCGCGGCGCGATCGGCGTCGGCGGGGACGCCGCGGCCCTTCTCGTACATCAGGCCGAGGTTGAATTGCGCGGCGACGTCGCCGCGCCGGGCGAGCGGCGTCCAGATGCGGATCGCCTCGGCGAAGTCGCCGCGGTCGTAGGCGGCGACGGCGTCCTCGAAGGGGCGCTGCTGCGCCGCCGCCGGTGCGGCGGCCAGCAGGGCGGCGGCGAGCAGCGCCGTGGCGAGCGCCCCCCTCATGCGCCGCCTCCGGCGGCCTCACGGCGGAAGCGCCGCACCGGCGCCACGCCCTCCTGCGGCGCCTCGCCCCAGCGGCGCACCAGGCCGGTCTCGATGCCCAGGAGGTCGAGCGCACGCCCGACCGTGTGATCGACCAGGTCGGCGATCGTCTCGGGCCGCGCATAGAACGCCGGAACGGGCGGCATGACGATCGCCCCCATCTCGGCGAGCTGCGTCATGGTGCGGAGATGGCCGACATGCAGCGGCGTCTCGCGCACCAGGAGCACCAGCCGGCGTCGCTCCTTGAGCACCACGTCGGCGGCGCGCGTCAGCAGCCCCGAGGTCACGCCGGTCGCGATCTCGCTCATGCTGCGCACCGAGCAGGGGGCGACGATCATGCCTTCGGTCGGGAACGATCCCGAGGAGATCGCCGCGCCGAGATCGTCGGCGCGGTGCACCACGTCGGCCAGGGCGTGCACCTCGGCGACCTTGCGCGCCATCTCGTAGGCGAGCGTCACCTCGGCCGAGCGCGTCATCACGAGATGCGTCTCGACCGGCGCCTCGCGCAGCACTTCCAGCATCCGCACGCCGTAGACGATGCCGGAGGCGCCGCTGATGCCGATGACGAGCCGGCGGGTGGACAAGGGCGTACCTTGCGATGTTGGGCGGACCGGCAGGAATGTTGCGCCGGACGGCGGGGGCGTCAAGGCGGGGGCGCCGTCGCGGGGGCGGATCACCTTGCCGGGTCGGCGAGCCCGTCGATCCAGCGCAGAAGGAAGTCGCGGTCCTGGCGGCCGCGTGCGACGTCCAGCGCACGGGCGAGGCCCTGCTCGACGTTGGCGAGCGCCCGCCGGCCCATCCGTCGCGCCTCCGCCATGTCGCCCGCCGCCCGGGCGACGACCGCCAGGCGATAGAGGCTGATCGAGAGGTCGCGCTGAGCGCCGGCGTCGTCGGGTCTGAGGGGAGCGAAGCGCTCGCGGATCGCCAGGGCGGCCCGGTGGTGCTCGCGCGCCGCCGCGGTGTCCTCGGTTTCGAGGTAGAGGTCACCCAGGGACTCGTAGTTGCCTGCGAGCTCGAGCTGGAATGCGGCGTCGTCGCGGGCGGCATCGAGCAGCCGCTCCGCCACGGCGATGCCGGTGCGCCGGCTGGCGATCGCGGCCGCCCGGTCGCCCTGCGCGCGCAGGGCGTTGCCGATCCGGTGATGGGTCCAGGCGACGTCGAGCTGCCATGCGGTGTTCTCGGGATCGCGCGTCACCAGCGCCTCGCGGACCGCCAGCGCGGCGCGGTAGGCGGCGAGCGCCTCCGCGCCGCTGCCGTCGGCGAGGTGCGTATCGGCGATCCGGTGGTGGCTGGTGGCCATGTCGCGCTGCCATCCCGCGTCGGCGGCGTAGCGCGCGGCGGCGCGTTCGGCGATCGCCAGTCCCGCGCGATAGCTCTCCAGCGCCTCGGCCCGCCTCCCGAGGGCGGCCAGGACGTCGCCGATCCGGTTGCGGGCCAGCAGGACGTCGCGCTGGCGATCGCCGTTGTCGGGGTCCCGTCCGGCGATCGCCTCGCGCACCGCCAGCACCCCCTGGAAGGTCTCCAGCGCCGCGGCGTGATCGCCGGCGCGCACCAGCGCGTCGCCCAGCCGGCTGCGGGCGATCGAGAGATCGCGCTGCCGCTCGACATTCTCGGGCGCGGCGGCAGCGAGCCGCTCGACGATCGCCAGGGCGGCGCGGTAGCTCCCCAGGCCCGCGGCGTCGTCGCGCAGCGCGAACTGCGCGTCACCGATCGCCGTGTGCCCGATCGCGACGTCGCGCTGCCATTCGACGTTGCGTTCGTCATAGGCCGCCAGCCGCTCGGAAATCGCGAACGAGGCGCGGTAGCTGGCCAGCGCCGCGGCGGGCTCGTTGCGTACCAGATGGACGTCGCCGAGCTTGGCGTGGCCGATCGAGAGGTCGCGCTGCCAGTCCATGTTCCCCGGCTGGTCCGCGGCGAGCTTCTCGCGGATCGCCAGGCTGCGACGCTGGCTGCCGAGCGCTCCGACGCGGTCGCCCAGCAGCAGCAGGAGATGGCCGACACGCTCGTGGCTGACGGCGAGGTCGCGGCGCCATTCGACGTTGCCCTCGTCGCGCCGGACGAGGCGCTCGATGACCGCGACGCCGGCGCGATAGCTGTCCAGCGCGGCGGTACGGTCGCCCATGGCGAGCAGCCCGTCGCCAACCTTGTTGTGACTGACCAGGAGGTCGCGCTGCCAGCCGGCGTTGTTCGCGTCGCGCGCCACTAGCCGCTCGCGGATGGCGAGGGCGCTGCGGAAGCTGGCCAGCGCCCGGCCCCGCTCGCCCAGCGCCAGCAGCACCTCGCCCACCTTGTTGTGGCTGACCGACAGGTCGCGCTGCCAGACGACGTCGTCGGGATCGCGAAAGGCGAAGCGTTCGGCGATGGCGAGGGCGGCCCGGTAGCGCTCCAGCGCCTGCCCGTGGCGGCCTTCGGCCACGATCATGTCGGCGATCTTGTTGTTGCTGATCATCAGGTCGCGCTGCCAGTCGACATTGCCCGGCCGCAGCGCGACGAGACGCTCGGCGATGGCGAGCGCGACGGTGTAGCTCTCCAGAGCCTTGGCGCGGTTCCCGAGGTTCGAGAGCACGTCGCCGATGCGGTTGTGCCCGATCATCAGGTCGCGCTGCCAGTCCATGTCGTCGGTCCGCTCCGCCGCGACGCGGGCGACGATGTCGAGGCTCGCCCGGTAGTTCTCCAGGGCCTCGTCGAACTTGCCTTCCTGGACCAGCGCGTCGCCGATGCGGTTGTGGGAGAAGGCGACGTCGCCCTGCCAGTCGATCCGGCTGCGGTCGAGCTCGACGAGGCGCCGGGAGATGGCGAGGCCGGCGCGATAGCGCTCCGCCGCGCCCAGCCGGTCGCCCTGGGCGAACAGGGCGTCGCCGAGCTTGTTGAGGGCGATCATGACGTCGCGCTGCGCCATAGTGCTGTCCGGATGGGCGGACGCGATCTCGGTCAGGATCGCCAGCCCGCGTTCCGCATTCTGGCGCTGTGCCGCGGTGTCGCCGAGCGTGGCCAGCGTCGACGCGAACTCGATGTGCATGACCGCCTGAAGGCGGCGCTGGACCGGTCCGGCACCGGGGCGCTCGACGAGCCGGGTGATGACGCTCTCGGCGTGGGTCAGGATGCGCCGGACCGTCTCGATCGGCACGCCCTCGGCACCGCGCATGCCGCGGGCGAGATCGAACACCAGGCCGTTGGCCGCCTGGGTCGCCAGCTCGAGATGGCGGTCGGCGGCCTCCTTGCCTTCGACCGCGGCGATGCGCTGGCGTTCCGCTTCCGCGCGCTGGCGGTCGGCCTCGACGCTGCGGTCCCATCCCCACCAGCCGAACCCGGCCGCGGCGACGGCCAGGACGGCGAGTGCGGCAGCGGCCATCCCGAGACGCCGGAGGCGGCGCGTCGCGGCGCGGCGCGCGCTCGCGGCCGACGCCTCGATGTAGGGTCGGATGCCGGGGTCGAAGCCGTCGAGCTCGGCGCCGTGGCGGGCCAGCAGGCTCTCCGCCTCGGCCAGCGGCAGGCCCGCGGGCAGCAGCCGGTCGTCGACCTCGCCGTCGGCGCGCCAGACGGCGGCGTCCGCCTGCACGCGCGCCCGGATCTCCAGCAGCGCGCGGTCGACGGCGAGCGCCTCGGCGGCGCGCGGCCAGTTGCGCAGCAGGGCCTCGTGCGCCAGCCGCACTTCCGGCTCCGCGCCGTCGACGGTCAGGAGGCGGGCGGCGACGAACGCGTGGACGAGCTCGGCCACTCCGGGGTCGCGCCCCAGGGCCGCCAGCGGCTGCGGGCGGGGAAGCAGCCGGCCCTCGTCGGCGGGGCGCACCAGGGCGCGCAGCAATGCCGGCAGCGCGGCCTGGGCCGTCGCGGGGAGGGCCGCGTAGATCTCCTCCGCGCGGGAGCCGACGGCGCCTTCCAGGCCACCCATCGCCACATAGGCATCGCCGCCGAGCGTGCCGCTGTCGCGGTCCCGCGCGTCGAAGAGGCGCTGCAGCGCGAACTGCAGCAGCGGCAGCGCGTCGCCGGCGCCGACCGCGCGTTCCAGCGCGACGTCGAGCGGCGTGCCGTCGGCCAGCCGGCCGAAGGCGAGGCCGGCCGCCTCCGCGGGGCGGCGCACGATCTCGGCGATCTCGGCGGGTCCCAGCGGCGGCAGGTCGAAGGCGGCGCCGGCGGACTTCAGCGCGAGCAATCGCGGCTCCGCCTGCAGCCGGCCATAGAAGTCGCTGCGCATGGTGGCGACGATCCAGGTGCGGCCGGCGCCGGCGAGCGCGTCGAGGAAGGCGAGGAGGGTGTCGCGCGCCATGGGCGGAGCGGCGAAGATCTCCTCGAGCTGGTCGACGACCAGCAGCAGGCGCGCCGTCAGCGGCCGTTCATAACCCGCCGCCGACCGCCTGGCGGCGGCGGCGCGCTCCAATGCGCGACCGACCGCGATCGCCGCGCCCTCCGGATCGCGCTCCATCTGGCGCGCGAGCAGGGCGACCGTACCCTGGTCGCCGTCGGCCAGCTCCGGCAGGGCGCCGTCGCCGAGCAGCGCCGCGGCGACGGCCGCCATCGGTTGCCCCTCCGCGGTCGCGGGGCGCACCACGGCGCGGCGCCAGAGGTCGACGTCGGGGACCGCGCCGGGCTGCATGAGCCGCGGCATCAGACCGGCGCGGACGAAGGACGACTTGCCGGCACCGCTCGGCCCGAGGACGAGCAGGAACGGCAGGCGCGCAGCGGCGGCGGCGCTCAGCGCCTCGCGCGCGGCCTCGACGGCGCGGCTGCGGCCGAAGAAGACCTCGGCATGCGACTCCTCGAAGGGGGAGAGGCCGCGGAACGGCGAGCCGCGCTCGGCGATCGGCCAGGGCACATGGCTGCGGCCGAGATGGCCGCGGTCGCGCAGCCATTTGCCGAGATGGTCCTCGACCTGCCGCTCGAACTCGTCGGTGGTGCGGAACGGATGGAACCCGGCGGTGAAGTGGCCCTCGGCGTCGCGGAACCAGCGCCGCCAGAAGGCGCGCAGGCCGGCGAGCTGCTCCTCCTCCTGCCGGCGTTCATCCTCGCGCTCTTCGAGCGGATCGCCGGTGTCGCGCACCTGCCCGGCGGTCTTGCGATAGAGGAGGATGTCCGGCGTCTTGCGGGCGGCATTGGCGGCCATCGCCGTCTCGAACTCGAACACCGTGCCGCTCTCGTAGGCAGAGCCGTCGGCGCGGCGGCGCCAGGTCGCGGGCAGGGGGCTGCCGATACGCCGCCACAGGATGCAGACGACGAGGTCGGTGCCGGCGACGTCGGGAATCTGGTCCTGGAAGTTGCGGTCGGCGGTGTAGAAGGAATCCTCCCACCGCAGCGTCCGGATGACGACCCCCGGCCGGTAGAGGGCGTTGAAGCGCTCGACGACCGCGGTGAAGCGCTCCCGCTCGGCGACCACGTCGCCCGGGGAGGAGACGAAGACCAGGATCTCCTTGGCGGCATCCACCGGCATCGTTCCCGCATCCGGAGTGTCGCCCGGCGCCGCCGCGCCTGTCCATCGCGCGGGTGGGGCGTGAACCGGCCGTGGCGACCGGCGCGTATCGCATGCTAGCGTTCGCGACCCGCCCGCGCCTGCCCTATCCCCCGCGCCTGCTCCATCTCGACGAGAGACTCCTGCCGATGAAGTGCTTCACCGCCACCTTGGGGACGGAGACGAACACGTTCTCGCCCATGCTGACCGGCCGCGAGAGCTACGAGGGCCATTTCCTCGTCCGGCCCGGCGAGCATCCCGACCGCCCCGTGCAATGCACCGCCCCTCTATGGGCGGCCCGCAGGCGCGCGGCGAGCAAGGGCTGGCAGGTGGTCGAGGGCACCTGCGCCTTCGCCGCTCCCGCCGGCATGACCGTGCGCAAGGTCTACGAGGAGCTGCGCGACGAGATCCTGGGGCAGCTGCGGGCGGCGATGCCCGTCGACATCGTGCTGATGGGCATGCACGGCGCCATGGTCGCCGAGGGCTACGACGACTGCGAGGGCGACATGCTGGCGCGCATCCGCGCCATCGTCGGCCCCGGCGTCGTCGTCGGCGTCGAGCTCGACCCGCACTGCCACCTGACGGCGCAGCGGCTGGCGGCGGCCGACATCGTCATCCTCTACAAGGAGTTCCCGCACACCGACTTCATGGAGCGCGGGGAGGAGCTGGCCGATCTCGTCGAGGCGACGTACCTGAAGAAGGTGAAGCCGGTGAAATCGGTGTTCGACTGCCGGATGATCAACAGCTTCCCGACGTCGCGCCAGCCGATGCGCGGCTTCGTCGACCGCATCAAGGCGATGGAGGGCAAGGACGGTATCCTCTCGATTTCCGTCGCCCACTGCTTCCCCTATGCCGACGTGCCGGAGCTGGGCACGAAGATCCTGGTCATCACCGACGACCGGCCCGAGCAGGGGGCGGCGCTGGCCGAGAGGCTCGGCCGCGAGCTGTGGGATCTGCGCGACCAGGTGCGGCCGCCGTTCCTGTCCATCGACGAGGCGCTCGACAAGGGTGCCGCCCGCAACCGGGGCACCGTCGTCATCGCCGACCCGGCCGACAACGCCGGCGGCGGCGCGCCGAGCGATTCGACGTTCATCCTGCGCCGCATGATCGAGCGCAAGATGACCGACGCGGCGCTCGGTCCGATCTGGGACCCGGTCGCGGTGCGCATGTGCTTCAACGCCGGCGAGGGCACGCGATTCGCGCTGCGCTTCGGCGGCAAGATGGGGCCGACCTCGGGCGACCCGATCGATGCGACGGTGACCGTGACGAGGTTGGCGCGCGACCATACGCAGTTCTATTGCGGGACCGTCGTCCCGGTGGGCGACGCCGCGGCCATCGACGTCGACGGCATCGCCGTGGTGCTCGTCACCCAGCGCCAGCAGGCCAAGGGCACCGATCTCTTCTCCGGCCTCGGCGTCGACCCGACGCAGCGGCGCATCGTCGTCGTCAAGTCGACCAACCACTTCTACGCGGAGTTCGGCAAGATCGCCGACGAGGTGCTCTACGTCGACGCGCCCGGCGCCATCCCGCGTGACTTCCTGAAGGTGCCCTACACCCGCATCCAGCGGCCGAAATGGCCGCTCGACCCCGATCCCTGGGCCGCGTGAGCCGGCCGCCCGCGAACGATCCGAGGACCCTGCCGATGAAGTGCTTCACCGCCTCCCTGGGGACGGAGACCAACACGTTCTCGCCGATGCTGACGAGCCGGGCCAGCTTCGAGGAACATTTCTACGCGCCGGCCGGCCAGCATCCCGACCGGCCGACCTTGTGCACCGGGCCGCTCTGGGCCGCCCGCCAGCGGGTCAAGAGCAAGGGCTGGCAGGTCGTCGAAGGCTCCTGCTCCTTTGCCCAGCCCGCCGGCAATACGGTGCGCAAGGTCTACGAGGAGCTGCGCGACGAGATCCTGGACCAGCTTCGGGCCGCCATGCCGGTGGACATCGTGCTGATGGGCCTGCACGGCGCCATGGTGGCGGATGGCTACGACGACTGCGAGGGCGACATCCTCTCGCGCATCCGCGCCATCGTGGGCCCCGACGTGCCGATCGGCTGCGAGCTCGACCCGCACTGCCACCTCACGCAGCAGCGGCTCGCCGCGGCCGACGTCATCATCTGCTACAAGGAGTTCCCGCACACCGACTTCGTCGAGCGCGGCGAGGAGCTGGCCGACATCATCGAGGCGATGGCGCTGAAGAAGGTGAAGCCGGTCAAGGCGGTGTTCGACTGCCGCATGATCAACAGCTTCCCGACCTCGCGCCAGCCGATGCGCGGCTTCGTCGACAGGATCATGGCGATGGAGGGCAAGGACGGGATCCTGACGATCTCGATCGCCCACTGCTTCCCCTACGCCGACGTGCCGGAGATGGGGACCAAGGTGGTCGTCTACACCGACAACCAGCCCGAGAAGGCGGCGAAGCTGGCCGAGCAGCTCGGCCGCGAGCTGTGGGACATGCGCAACGACGTGCGCCCGCCGTTCCTGACGATCGACGAGGCCCTCGACAAGGGGGTCGCACGCAACCAGGGCACCGTCGTCATCGCCGACCCCGCCGACAATGCCGGCGGCGGGGCGGCCAGCGATTCGACCTTCATGCTCAGGCGGATGATCGAGCGCAAGATCACCGGGGCGGCGCTCGGTCCGATCTGGGACCCGATCGCGGTGCGCATGTGCTTCAACGCCGGCGAGGGCACGCGGTTCGCGCTGCGCTTCGGCGGCAAGATCGCGCCGACCTCGGGCGACCCGATCGACGCGATGGTGACGGTGACGAAGCTGGTGCCCGACGCGACCCAGACCTTCGGCCGCGCGCTGGCCCATCTGGGCGACGCCGCCGCGATCGACGTCGACGGCATCGCGGTGGTGCTGATCAGCAACCGCACCCAGGCGCTCGGCACCGATCTCTTCACCAACCTCGGCATCGACCTCGGCCAGCGGCGGATCGTGGTGGTCAAGTCGACCAATCATTTCTTCGCCTCGTTCAGCAAGGTCGCCGAGGAGGTGCTCTACACCGACGCGCCCGGCCCGCTGCCACGCGACTTCACGCAGCTTCCCTACACCCGGATCCAGCGGCCGAAATGGCCGCTCGACGAGAACCCCTGGGCGTAGCGGACGGATATCGAGGAAACATGGAGATCGGAGAGCGCCGTCGATGAGATGCTTCACCGCCTCGCTGGGGGCCGAGACCAACACCTTCTCGCCGATGCTCACCAGCCGCGACGGCTATCGCGAGCGCCTCCATGTCGGGCCGGGCGAGCATCCGGAGCAGCCGACGATCTACGCCGCGCCGCTCTGGGTCGCGCGCCAGCGGGCCAGGACCAGGGGCTGGGACGTCGTCGAGGGGTCGTGCTTCGCCGCCAGCCCGGCGGGGATCACGGTCCGGCGCGACTACGAGGCGATGCGTGACGAGATCCTCGGGCAGCTCCGGGCGGCGCTGCCGGTGGACATCGTCCTGATGGGGCTGCACGGCGCCATGGTGGCCGACGGCTACGACGACTGCGAAGGCGACATCCTCTCGCGCATCCGCGCCATCGTCGGGCCCGGCGTGCCGGTGGGCTGCGAGCTCGACCCGCACTGCCACATGACGAAGCGGCGCGTCGCCGCCGCCGACGTCATCATCTGCTACAAGGAGTTCCCCCACACCGACTTCGTCGAGCGTGCGGAGGAGCTGGCGGACATCGTCGAGGCGACGGCGCTCGGCAAGGTAAAGCCCGTGATGTCGGTCTTCGATTGCCGCATGATCAACGGCTTCCCGACGTCGCGCCAGCCGATGCGCGGCTTCGTCGACCGCATCATGGCGATGGAGGGCAGGGACGGCGTCCTCTCGATCTCCGTCGCGCACGGCTTCTCCTTCGCCGACGTGCCGGAGATGGGGACCAAGGTGCTGGTGGTCACCGACGGGCAGCCGGAGAAGGGCGCGGCGCTGGCCGAGAAGCTCGGCCGCGAGCTGTGGGACCTGCGCTTCGATGTGCGTCCGCCGCTGATCCCGATCGACGAGGCCCTCGACCGCGCCGTCGCGCGCAACCAGGGCACCGTCGTGCTGACCGACCCTTCGGACAATCCGGGCGGCGGTGCCGGCGGCGATTCCACCTTCGTCCTGCGCCGCATGATCGAGCGCAGCATCCCCGACGCCGCGTTCGGCCCGATCTGGGATCCGGTCGCCGTGCGCATGTGCTTCAATGCCGGCGAGGGCACGCGCTTCGCCTTGCGCTTCGGCGGCAAGGTCAGCCCCGCCTCGGGGGCGCCGATCGACGCCATGGTGACCGTCACGAAGCTGGTGCCGGACGCCACCCAGACCTTCGGCCGCGCATTGTCGCGCCTGGGCGACGCCGCGGCGATCGACGTCGACGGCATCGCCGTGGTGCTGACCACCAACCGCCAGCAGGCCTTCGGCACCGATCTCTTCACCAATCTCGGCATCGATCCGCGGCAGCGGCGCGTCGTGGCGGTCAAGTCGACCAACCATTTCTTCGCGTCCTACGGCCCGATCGCCGAGGAGGTCATCTATCTCGACGCGCCGGGCGCGCTGACGCGCGATGCCCGCAAGCTGCCCTATTCCCGGATCCCCAGGCCGATCTGGCCGCTCGACGACGACCCCTGGAAGAGCTGAGGCCGCCGATGACCGCACGCGCCAACGCCAACGTGTTCGAGCGGCTCGGCGTCCGCACGATCATCAATGCCCACACCACGGCGACGCGGCTCTCGGGCGGCATCATGCGGCCCGAGGTCGCCGACGCCATGCGCGAGGCGACGCAGTGGTGCGTCGACATGGCGACGCTGGAGGGGCGCGCGTGCGAAGTGATCGCGCGCCATACCGGCGCCGAGGCAGGCTATGTCACATCCGGTGCGGCGGCCGCCCTGCTGCTCGGCACGGCGGCCTGCGTCACCGGCCTCGACCCGTCAAAGATGAACCGGCTGCCGGACACGACGGGCATGAAGAACGAGGTCGTCGTCGCGCGCAGCCAGCGCAACTTCTACGACCACGCGGTGCGGACCGCCGGCGTGACGCTGGTGGAGGTCGGCATCTCGGACCGCTACTCCGGCGCCGGCGTGCGCGACACCGAGGCGTGGGAGATCGCCGCCGCGATCACCGAGCGGACGGCGGCCGTTCTCTACGTCGCCGGCGCGGATTCGCGGCCGCCGCTCTCCGAGGTGGTCGCCGCTGCCCATGCCAAGGGCGTAGCGGTGCTGGTCGACGCGGCGGCACAGCTGCCTCCGGTCGCCAACCTCCGCCGCTTCGTCGCGGAGGGAGCCGACCTCGTCTGCTTCTCCGGCGGCAAGGCGCTGGGCGGGCCGCAGGCCTCGGGCATCCTCTGCGGCAAGCGCGACCTGGTGATGGCGGCCGCCCTCCAGCATCTCGATCAGGACATCTACTGGGAGCAGTGGAACCCGCCGGCCGCCCTCTTCGACAAGACGCGCATCCCCGGCCTGCCGCAGCACGGGATCGGCCGCCCGGCCAAGGTCGGCAAGGAGGCGATCGTCGGCCTGTTGACGGCGCTGGAGCTGTTCGTGCAGGAGGGCGACGAGGCGCGCCGCCTGCGCTGGACGCAGCAGATGGAGAGCCTGCTGGCGGCCCTGGACGGCGTCCCGCACGCCACGCTGGCCCTGGCGCGCGACCGCCGCCGCCACGGCCTGCCGACGGTGGCGCTGACGCTGGACGAGGCTGCGGCGGGCATGACGGCGCTCGACCTCGTCCGGCGCCTCCAGGACGGCGAGCCCTCGGTGCACGCCAACCCGTCGCGCGTCCATGACGGCGTCGTCGTGTTCAGCCCGGTCGCGCTGAAGCCGGGGGAGGAGCTGACGATCGCGGCGCGGGTGAGGGCGGAGCTGGGCGGCCGCTGAGGCGGGCCGCCCGGCCACGCGGGCAGGCTCAGAAGCGGTAGGTGACGCCGACGCCGACCAGCCACGGGTCGATGTTGACCTTGCCCGACAGCGCGCCGCCGTTGAGCTTCACGTCGGGGCGCAGGAACAGCTTCTTCACGTCGAAGTTCATGCCCCAGTGGTCGTCGAGCATGTAGTCGAAGCCGATCTGCAGCGCGCCGCCGAAGGTGTTCTCGATGTCGAGCTTGGTGACGGTGCCGCCCGCCGCCTTCTGGTCGTAGAACACGGTGTAGTTCACGCCGGCGCCGACATAGGGCTTGAAGCGGCCGAAGTCCGTGAAGTGGTACTGCAGGGTCAGCGTCGGCGGCAGCAGCCAGGCCTTGCCGACATCGACACCGGACAGCGATCCGGCCCCTTCCACCTTGTGGCGGGTCGTCGCGAGGATCAGTTCCGCGGCGATGTTGGGCGTGATGAAATAGGTGAAGTCGAGCTCAGGCACGACCGTGTCGCTGATCCGGACGTCGGAGCCGGGGACCTGGTCGACCTTGCCCGATTCCTGCGGCAGGACGCCCAGTACGCGGCCACGGACCATCCACTTTCCCTGGGTCGTGGACGCCGGATCGGCTGCCATCGCCGGGGTCGCGGCGACCATCGCCGCCATCGCTGCGCAGGCCCACCGGCCGGCCGAAATCTTGACCATGTGCACGCCTCTTTCCCGCACCTCGTGGTCGCTGGCGGCTGCCGTGGACGACGGGGCGGTGCGCTCCGAGGCTCCCGCCGGGCGGCGGCCCTCCGCTTGATCTATGTCAAGTCGGGAGGCCCATTCCCCGGGGGTGCGACACATGGTCCGGCGCCCGGATGCGCCCGCCTTGACACGCTGTCGGCACCGCCGCAGCATCGGTGCCGTTCCCAGGGGAGCCCCGGCAAGGGGCTGAGATACCGCTAGCGGCGCGGAAACCCTTCGAACCTGATCCGGGTCGTACCGGCGTAGGGACAAGGAACGCGCGACGCCCGCCATCGGTGGATCGTCGCCACCGCTCCGAACCAGCCAAGCAGCACCCCCGGATCTCCCGTCTCTCGAACGAGCAGGAGATCTCCATGCCCGATACCATCGCCCCCCCGTCCTTCGGCGTCACCACCGGCCCGCTGCCGGCCTCGCGCAAGGTCCATGTCGACGCGCGGCTGCGGGTCGCCATGCGCGAGATCGACCTCTCGCCGGCGGCCGGCGAGCCGCCCGTGCGCGTCTACGACACGTCCGGCCCCTACACCGACGCCGCGGCGCGCATCGATATCGCCCGGGGCCTGGCGGAGCTGCGCCGGCCCTGGATCGAGGGGCGTGGCGACGTCGAGGCCTATGACGGCCGCACCGTGCGGCCGGAGGACAACGGGCTGGCCGACGGGGCCGCGAGCGCCGTGCCGGTGTTCGACCGCCGCGCGCGGCGGCCGCTGCGCGCGCGCGACGGCTGGGCGCCGACGCAGCTCGCCTACGCGCGGGCGGGCATCGTCACGCCGGAGATGGAGTACGTGGCGATCCGCGAGAATCTCGGCCGCGAGCGGCTGCGCTCGGCCGGCCGCGACGGCGAGAGCTTCGGCGCCGAGATCCCCGACCATGTCACCCCGGAATTCGTGCGCGCCGAGATCGCCCGCGGCCGCGCCATCATCCCGGCCAATGTCAACCATCCGGAATCCGAGCCGATGATCATCGGCCGGAACTTCCTGGTGAAGATCAACGCCAACATCGGCAACTCGATCGTCACCTCCTCGGTCGCCGAGGAGGTGGAGAAGATGGTGTGGTCGATCCGCTGGGGCGCCGACACGGTCATGGACCTGTCGACCGGCCGCAACATCCACACCACCAGGGAATGGATCCTGCGCAATGCGCCCGTGCCGATCGGCACCGTGCCGATCTACCAGGCGCTGGAAAAGGTCGGCGGCCGCGCCGAGGACCTGACCTGGGAGATCTACCGCGACACGCTGATCGAGCAGTGCGAGCAGGGCGTCGACTACTTCACGATCCACGCCGGCGTCCGCCTGGCGCATATCCCGCTCACGGCCAGCCGCGTCACCGGCATCGTCTCGCGCGGGGGCTCGATCATGGCGAAATGGTGCCTGGCCCACCATCGCGAGAGCTTCCTCTACGAGCGCTTCGCCGACATCTGCGAGATCATGCGCGCCTACGACGTCGCCTTCTCGCTGGGCGACGGGTTGCGCCCCGGCTCGATCGCGGATGCCAACGACGCCGCCCAGTTCGCCGAGCTGGAGACCCTGGGCGAGCTGACCAGGATCGCCTGGAAGCACGACGTGCAGGTGATGATCGAGGGGCCGGGCCATGTCCCCATGCACAAGATCAAGGTCAACATGGAGAAGCAGCTCGCCGTGTGCGGCGAGGCGCCGTTCTACACGCTGGGGCCGCTCACGACCGACATCGCGCCGGGCTACGACCACATCACCAGCGGCATCGGTGCGGCGATGATCGGCTGGTTCGGTACCGCGATGCTCTGCTACGTCACGCCCAAGGAGCATCTCGGCCTGCCCGACCGCGACGACGTGAAGGTCGGCGTCGTCACCTACAAGATCGCCGCCCACGCCGCCGACCTCGCCAAGGGCCATCCCGCCGCCCGCGAGCGCGACGACGCGCTGAGCCGGGCGCGCTTCGAGTTCCGCTGGCGCGACCAGTTCAACCTGTCGCTCGACCCGGAGACGGCCGAGCGCTTCCACGACCAGACGCTGCCCGCCGAGGGGGCGAAGCTCGCCCATTTCTGCTCGATGTGCGGGCCGAAGTTCTGCTCGATGAAGATCAGCCAGGAGGTGCGCGACGCCGCCCGCGGCATGGAGGCCAAGGCCGAGGAGTTCCGGGCCGGCGGCGGCGAGATCTACAAGGTGCTGTCGGGCGTCGCCGCGGCGGGGGTCGATTGACCGTCGTCAGTCGAAGGAATCGTAGTCCCCCCGGCAACGGAAGTGGGGCAGGCGGTTGCCGGGGGTGGCGGCCCGGCATTCGCCGTCCGTCGCCAGGCGGTACGATTCCTCCGGCGGCACGCCGGCCGGGGCGGGCACGGCGCCGCAGCCGGCCGTCGCCAGGGCGGCGGCCACGAGGGCGCGGCGGAGGGTCGGCATCATGGGCGACAGATAGGGCGCGCGGCGCGACCGGGGAGGGGCGGTGCGCTTCATGCTTCACCTTCGGCGGCGGCGGACGCATTCTTCCGCCACGGGCACGGAGGCGGACGACGATGGCGGACGACGGCAACGGTTTCGGTCGGGCGGCGGCGAAGGTCGACGAGGCGCGGCTGTGGCAGCGTCACGTCGACATGGCCCGGCTCGGCGGCACGCCGCGCGGCGGCGTGCGGCGCCTGGCGCTCGACGCCAACGACATCCAGGCACGGGCGCTGCTGGCGGAGTGGGCGCGGCCCTATGGCTGGGCGGTCGCCATGGACGACATCGGCAACCTCTTCATCCGTCGGCCGGGCAGCGACGCCGCGGCGGAGCCCGTCCTGTCCGGCTCGCACACCGACACCCAGCCCTCGGGCGGGCGCTTCGACGGCATCTACGGCGTGCTCGCCGCCTTCGAGGCGATGGAGGCGATGGAGGCCGCCGGCATCCGCACGCGCCGGCCGGTCGAGGCGGTGGTGTGGACCTGCGAGGAGGGCGGCGCCCGCTTCCCGATGGGCACCATGGGCTCGGGCGTGTTCGTCGGGCGGACCCCGCTGGAGAAGGCGCGCGCCGTGGCCGACTACGACGGGATCACCGTCGGGGCGGCGCTGGATGCGGCGCGGGCGGCGCTGCCCGGCGTCGCGCACCGGCCCATCGGGTCGCCCATCGCCGGCTACGTCGAGGCCCATATCGAGCAAGGCCCGATCCTGGAGGAGAAGGGCCTGCAGATCGGCGTCGTCACCGGCATCCAGGGCTCGCGCCGCTTCCTGGTCGAGGTCGAGGGGGCGGACGCCCATGCCGGCACCACGCCCAGGGCGCGCCGGCGCGACGCGCTGTCGGCGGCCGTGGCCATGGTCGGCGCGCTGGAGCGGCTGTTCCACGACGACCCGTCGGACACCGTGCGCTTCACCGTCGGCCGCTTCGTGGTCACGCCCAACGCCCCGGCGGTGGTGCCGGGGCACGTCGCCTTCACCATCGACTTCCGCAACCCGGAGCCCGAGATCCTGCGCCGCCTCGGTGACCAGGTCGACCCGATCTGCCAGGCCAACCGCGGGCAGTGCACGGTCATCGTCACGCAAACCTCGGGCGGGGCGCCGGTGCATTTCGCCGACCGCGTGCCCGACGCCGTGGAGGCGGCCGCGCGCGGGCTGCGGCTCGGCCACATGCGGATCTTCTCCGGGGCCGGCCACGACGCCGGCCCGCTGCATGCCGTGGCGCCGAGCGGCATGATCTTCGTGCCCTGCGAGAAGGGCATCAGCCACGCCGAGGCGGAGAACGCAACGCCCGCGGACCTCGCTGCGGGGACGCGGGTGCTGGCGGAGACGCTGGTCGACCTGGCGCGCTGAGGCTCAGGCGGGGCTCTGCTCCGCCAGCCCTGCGAGCATCGCCTCGATGCGGTCGATGAACGGCCGCGGGCCGTGGCCGGCGCGCCAGGACGGCGCACGCGCCATGGCGGCCGCCGAGAG
>JADZBA010000264.1 GCA_020852355.1 Alphaproteobacteria bacterium | reverse complement strand
CGTGATGGAGGCTCTTTCACAGCTCGATCCGGTCGCCTATGTGCGGTTCGCGTCCGTCTACCGCAACTTCCGCGAGGCGAAGGATTTCGAGGACTTCGTTGGCCGGCTCGGCGTCGACCGCGACTGACGGTCCGGAGGCGCGAGGGGCGGGCGCCCGTGCCGACGACCTGCGTCATATGCGCACGGCCCTGGCGCTGGCCGAACGCAATCTCGGCCGCGTCTGGCCCAACCCTTCGGCGGGCTGCGTCATCGTCCGCGACGGGCGGGTGGTCGGCCGCGGGTGGACGCAGGCGGGCGGCCGGCCGCACGCCGAGGTCGAGGCGCTGACGCGGGCCGGCGCGGCGGCACGCGACGCCACCGTCTACGTGTCGCTGGAGCCGTGCTGCCACTGGGGCCACACGCCGCCCTGCACCGACGCGCTGCGCTCGGCCGGTGTGGCGCGGGTGGTCTATGCGGTCGAGGATCCCGACCCGCGCGTGCGCGGCAAGGGCGCGGCGGCGCTGCGGGCCGCCGGCATCGCGGTCGATGCCGGGCCGCTGGCCGACGCCGCCCGCGACCTCAACGAGGGCTTCTTCCGTCGCCTCGAAGAGGGACGGCCGATGGTGACCTTGAAGACCGCCACGACGCTCGACGGGCGCATTGCCACGCACACCGGCGCCAGCCGCTGGATCACCGGCCCGCTGGCGCGCGAGCGTGCCCATCTCCTGCGCGCGCGCCACGATGCGGTGATGATCGGCATCGGCACCGCTCTCGCCGACGACCCGGCGCTGACCTGCCGCGTCCCCGGCCTCGAGGAGTGCCGGCCGGTGCGCATCGTCGTCGACAGCCGGCTGCGGCTGCCGCTGACGTCGCGGCTGGTGCGCGAGGCCGCGGCGGCACCGGTCTGGATCGTGACCCTGCCCGACGTCGACCCCGAGCGCAGGCGGGTGTTCGCCGACTGCGGCGTCGAGATCGTGCCCGTGGAAACGGGCGAGCCCGGCGTCATCGGCATCGAGGCGGCGCTCGCCGCGCTGGCCGCGCGCGGGCTGACGCGGGTCCTCGTCGAGGGCGGGAGCCGCCTCGCGGCGACCCTGCTGCGCGCCGGCATGGTCGACCGTCTCGCGTGGTTCCGCGCGCCCGGCGTGATCGGCGGGGACGGCGTGCCCGCCGCCGTCGGCTTCGGGATCGACCTGCCGGGCGCCGCGCCCCGCTTTCGCCGCGACGGGGTCGAGGAGCTCGGCGAGGACATCCTGGAAACCTATCGTCGCGCCTCCTAGCTTTCGCTTCGGCGCGGTCGTATTACCGCAGCCTTCGACGGGAGCGGCATGTTCACGGGCATCACCACCGACCGCGGGCGCGTGACGGCGATCGACCGGCGCGGCGACACCTACGTCACCATCGCGACGGCGCTGCCGGCCGCCGACCTCGCCGACGGCGCGTCGGTCGCTTGCAGCGGCTGCTGCCTGACGGTGATCGCCTCGGGGCCCGGCTGGTTTCGCGTCTCGGCCTCCGCGGAGACGCTGGCGCGCACCACGCTGGGCCGGTGGCGCGAAGGGACGGCGGTCAACCTGGAGGCGGCCCTGCGCCTCGGCGACACGCTGGGCGGCCATCTCGTCTCCGGCCATGTCGACGGGGTGGCGGTGCTGCGCGAGCGGGCTCCCGAGGGCGACAGCCTGCGCCTCGTCTATGAGCTGCCCGCGGGCTTCGAGCGCTTCGTCGCCGTCAAGGGATCGATCGCGATCGACGGGGTGTCGCTCACGGTGAACCGGGTTGACGGCCCGCGCGTGGCCGTGAACATCATCCCGCACACCCTCGAAGTCACCACCTTGGGCGCCGCCGCGCCGGGCGACCCGGCCAATTTCGAGATCGACATGATCGCGCGCTATGTCGCGCGGCTCCTGGGAAAGGACGAGCCGTGAGCTTCACCGAGGTCCAGTCGCCGATCGAGGAGATCATCGAGGAGGCGCGGAACGGGCGCATGTTCATCCTCGTCGACGACGAGGATCGCGAGAACGAGGGCGACCTCGTCATCCCCGCGCAGATGGCGACCCCCGAGGCGATCAACTTCATGGCCAAGCACGGCCGCGGCCTGATCTGCCTGGCCCTGACCCGCCGGCGGGTCGAGCAGCTCGGCCTGCCGCTGATGCCGCAGCTCAACGCCTCGCGCCTGTCGACCGCCTTCACCGTCTCGATCGAGGCGAAGGAGGGGGTTACGACCGGCATCTCCGCGCCCGACCGGGCGCGCACCATCGCCGTCGCCATCGACCCGACCAAGGGGCCGGACGACATCGTGACGCCCGGGCACATCTTCCCGCTGGTGGCGCGCGAGGGCGGCGTCCTGGTGCGCACCGGGCACACCGAGGCCGCCGTCGACCTGGCGCGGCTGGCCGGGCTCAACCCGTCGGGCGTCATCTGCGAGATCATGAACGACGACGGCACCATGGCCCGGCGCGCCGACCTCGTCGCCTTCGCGCAGCTCCACGGCCTCAAGATCGCGACGATCTCCGACCTCATCGCCTATCGCCGCCGGCACGACCGCGTCGTCGAGCGCGCCGCGGAATCGACGCTGCAGAGCCGCTTCGGCGGCGCCTTCCGCATGATCGTCTACGTCAACAAGGTGGCCTACGCCGAGCACATCGCGCTGGTGAAGGGCGACCTGTCGGCGCCGGGGCCGGTCATGGTGCGCATGCACGCGCTCAACGTCCTCGACGACGTGCTGGGCGACACCTCGAGCGGTCGCGGCGGCGAGCTGCAGGCGGCGATGCGGGCGGTCGGCGAGGCCGGGCGCGGCGTCGTCGTGCTGATCCGCGAGCCTTTGCCGACCAGCCTGACCGACCGCGTGCGCGCCGGCGTGCGCGGCGACCCGCAGGCGATCGGCGAGCTGCGCGACTACGGCGTCGGCGCCCAGATCCTCCTCGACCTCGGCGTGCGGGAGATGATCCTCCTGTCGAACCGGCCGAAGACCATCATCGGCCTCGACGGCTACGGCCTGACGGTCGTCGAGCAGCGCGCCCTCGACGGCGCGGCGGGGCGCTGACATGGCGGCACCGCACGTGCTGATCGTCGAGGCCCGCTTCTACGAGGACCTTTCCGACGAGCTGGTGAAGGGCGCCGTCGGGCGGCTGGAGGCCGCGGGGGCGACGTACGACCGCGTCGCGGTGCCCGGCGCCTTCGAGATTCCCGCGGCGATCGCGCTCGCCGACCGCGCGGCGCGCACGGTCGCCGGGGCGACGCGCTACGACGGCTACGTGGCGCTCGGCTGCGTCATCCGCGGCGAGACGACGCACTATGACTATGTCTGCGGCGAGAGCGCGCGCGGCATCCAGGATCTCGCGGTGCGCGAGGGGCTGGCGATCGGCTACGGCATCCTCACCACCGAGAACGGCGCGCAGGCGTGGGCGCGCGCGCGCGTCGGCGAGAAGAACAAGGGCGGCGACGCCGCGGCGGCGTGTCTCGCCATGGTGGCGCTGAAGCGTCGCCTGGGCCTCGCCTCGTGAGCGCGGCCGGCACTGATGCCGCCGCAGCCCCGGCGCGCCGGGCGGCCCGGCTGGCGGCCGTCCAGTCGCTCTACCAGATGGAGCTGACCGGCGCGTCGCCGCGCCAGGCGATCGCGGAGTTCGTCGGCCACCGCCTGGGCACGCCCACCGCCGAGGCGACGGGCGAGGAGGGCGGCGAGGTGGCGCTGCAGGCGGCCGACCGGCTGCTCTTCGCGGCGATCGTCGAGGGCGTGAAGGCGCGTGCCGACGACCTCGACGGCATGATCGGCTCGGCGCTGAGCGGCGAGTGGCGCATCGAGCGGCTCGAGGTGCTGCTGCGGGCGATCCTGCGCGCCGGTACCTTCGAGCTGTTCGCCCGGCCGGAGACGCCGGCGGCGATCATCATCAACGACTATGTCGACGTCGCCCACGCCTTCTTCTCGCAGAAGGAGCCGGGGCTGGTGAACGCCGTGCTCGACCGCCTCGCCCATGGCCTGCGCCCCGACGCCGCCGACGAACGCCGTGCCCGCACCACCCGCGCTCGATGAGTTCCAGCGGATCGCCCGCTTCTACGCGCCGCTCGCCGCCGGCGCTCCGGGGGCGGCGGGACTGAAGGACGACGCCGCCGTCGTCACGCCGACGCCGGGCCACGAGATCGTCGTCACCGCCGATGCGCTGATCGAGGGCGTGCATTTCCGCAGCGAGGATCCGCCCGACCTCGTCGCCCGCAAGATGCTGCGGGTCAATCTCTCCGACCTCGCCGCGAAGGGCGCCCGGCCGTTCGGCTATCTGATGACCACGGCGCTCCCGGTGCGCTGCGGCGACGACTGGGTGGAACGCTTCGCGGCCGGCCTCGCCCGCGACCAGGCGGAATACGGCGTCAGCCTGCTGGGCGGCGATTCGGTCGCGACCCCCGGCCCGATCGCGCTGTCGGTCACGGCGCTGGGCGAGCTGCCCGCCGGCACCGCGGTGCGTCGCGGCGGCGCCCGGCCCGGCGACGCCGTCCTCGTCACCGGGACGATCGGCGACGGTGCCCTCGGCCTGCTGGCCCTCGGCGGGGCGCTGCCCGCGCTCGATGCCGCGGCGTGCGACCGGCTGGCCGACCGCTACCTGCTGCCGCAGCCGCGGACCCGCACCGGTCCGGCGTTGCGCGGCATCGCCAGGGCGATGATGGACGTGTCGGACGGGCTGGTCGCCGACCTCGGGCACATCGCCGAGACCTCGGGCGTCGGCGCGGTGATCGAGCGCGACCGCGTGCCGCTGTCGCCGGCGGCCCGCGCCGCGGTGGTCGCCGATCCCGCCTGTTGGGAGGCCGTCCTCGGCGGCGGCGACGACTATGAGCTGCTGCTGACCGCGGCGCCCGACGATCCCCGGCTGGACGCCGTGCGCGCGCTGGGCGTGCCGGTGACCGCCATCGGACGGGTGGTGGCGGGGGCGGGCGTCGCCGTGCTAGATGCGGCCGGCCGCCCCGTGCCGATCGCGAGGACCGGCTACCGCCACCTCTGACGCGGGCCTGCGCCCGTGCCGCGAGCCCCCTCCATGCGTCCCGCCGTTCCGTTCGCCGCCAAGGCCAACGTCGCCCTGCTGGCCCTCTGCCAGGCACTGTCGATGACGGCGACCAACGTCATCATGGTGGTGACGGGACTGGTCGGCCTGTCGCTCGCCCCGGACAAGGCGCTGGCGACGGTGCCGCTCGGCCTGCAGTTCACTGCGATGATGCTGTCGACCCTGCCGTCGGCCGTGGTGATGAAGCGCCTCGGCCGCCGCGCCGGCTTCACCATCGGCTCCGCGGTCGGGGTGATCGGCGCGGGCATCGCCGCCTGGGCCGTGCTGCACGGCTCGTTCTGGGGCTTCGGCGCCGGCAGCTTCGTCATCGGCTTCGCCAACGGCGTCGCCCAGCTCTACCGCTTCGCCGCCGCCGATGCGGCGCCCGAGCGCTTCCGCAGCCGCGCGATCTCGCTCGTCATGGCGGGCGGCATCGTGTCCGCCTCCTTCGGGCCGGAGTTCGCCAAATGGTCGCGCGACCTGCTGGCGCCGGTCGCCTACGCCGGCTGCTTCGTGGTGGTCGGCGGCCTGCACATGGCGGCGATCGTCTGCCAGCGCTTCCTGCGCATCCCGCCGCCGACCCGCGCCGAACGCCAGGAGGGCGGCCGCCCGCTGCGCGAGATCGCCCGCCAGCCGGCCTTCGTCGTGGCCGTGGTGGGCGGCATGATCGGCTACAGCGTCATGTCGCTGGTCATGACCTCGACGCCGATCGCCATGTTCGCCTGCAGCCTGCCGTT
>JADZBA010000263.1 GCA_020852355.1 Alphaproteobacteria bacterium | reverse complement strand
CGAGCGGCGCCAGCTCGCCGCCGTCGGCGGCGATGCGGCCGGCCGCCTCGAAGACGCGCGCGGGCGGCACCGGCCGCTTCGGCTTGACCCAGCCCCACAGGTTGGCGCGGCGCGGGATGTCCTGCCGGCCGATCTCCAGCACGTGGCGGAAGCCCCGGGTGGTGACCAGCGCGGTGCGGGCACCCTTGCCCTCGAGGATCAGGTTGGTGGCGACCGTGGTGCCGTGCAGTGCGCGGCCGACCTCGCCGGCGCTGCGGCCCGCGCCCTCCAGCGCCAGCATGACGCCGGCGAGGAAGGCGCGCGAGGGGTCGTCCGGCGTCGACGGTGTCTTGGCGGTCCAGCTTCGCCCGCTGGCGCGGTCCTGCAGGGTGACGTCGGTGAAGGTGCCGCCGATGTCGACGGCGACGACGAGGGCGCGGGACTCAGGCGAGGGCATCGACATAGTCCCGGCGGTGGAAGAGCTTGGTCGCCGGCCGGTCGGCGCGCAGGGCCGCGGTGGCGGGCGTGTCGATGGCGTCGCCGTCCAGCACGACGCCGTAGAGCGCGCGGGCCGCCGCCGCGCTCGTGAAGCCGCCCAGCACGTCGTCGCGCACCAGCGGCGCCGGGCGGTCGAACGGATGGCCCCAGCCGCCGCCGCCGCCGGTCTCGATGCGCAGCACGTCGCCGCGCTTCAGCATGGTCCCGTCGGAGAGCGGGGGCAGCAGGCGCTCCCCGGGGGTGCCGGGGTTGACGACCGCGCGGCCCGAGCCGCCGTTGCGGCCGCCGGCCAGCCCCCAGGGCGGGTTCAGGACGCTGTCGATGCGCACCGCCAGCATCGCCTCCTCGGCCAGCATCTCGTACTCGCGCACCACGCCGCAGCCGCCGCGCCACAGGCCGGCGCCGCCCGAATCGCGATGGAGGCCGTAGGTGGTGAGGCGTACCGGATAGGTCAGCTCCATGAACTCGATGGGATAGTTCTCCTGCGCCACGAAGTAGACGGCGTCGGTGCCGTCGGCGAAGGGCCGCGCGCCGTAGCCGACGCCGATGCCGTCGCTCAGCAGGAACGGCTTGCCCTCGTGGCGGCCGCGCAGCGCGATGATGACGTAGGCCGAATGGGCGGCGGGCGCCGCGCCGTCCCGTGCCTGGGCGATCAGCCCGTGCAGCGCCGCCAGCATGCGCATCATGGTGATGCCGCGCATGCCGAGCGGGGCGGGCGGGCGCGGCTGCAGCAGGCTGCCCTCGCGCAGCCGCACCTCGTCCAGCGCGCGCACGGCGCCGGCGTTGAGCAGCAGCCCCGCCTGGCCCTGCAGCACATGCAGGCCGAGCGCCATCGCCGGCACGTCGGGATGCATCAGGAAGTTGACCGGCCCCGGTGCCTGGTCGTCGGTCGCGGTCGCGTCGAAGACGATGCGGTCGTCGCTGCCGCGCGACAGGGTGAAGCGCATGCGGAACGGCCCGCCGCCCTGGGCGTCGCCGTCGATCGCGTCGGTCATCCGCACCGCGGCACCCTGGGGCACCATGTCGCGCAGCCAGGCGCGCACCGTCGCCTCGGTACGCGCCAGGAGCTGGCGGAAGGCGTCGGCCGCCACGTCGGCGCCGAAGCGCGCGAGGATCTCGCCCAGCCGCCGCTCGCCCAGGCGGACGGCCGCCATCAGCGCGCGCGTGTCGCCCTGCGCCTGCCCGGGGAAGCGGCCGTTGCGCCAGAAGATGCGCAGGGCCTCCTCGTTGGTGGCGCCGTCGCGCTGCAGCAGGACGGGCGGGACGATGATGCCCTCGTGCAGGTGGTCGGTCGCATCCGGGCTGATCGACCCCGGCCGCAGCCCGCCGACGTCGCTGAAATGCGCCCAGCCCATGACGAAGGCGGCGCGCCTGCCGTCGTGGAAGACGGGCGCCAGGAAGACCTGGTCGTTGGTATGGCTGACCGCACCGCGCGAGCCGTAGCAGTCGTTGTACCAGTAGAGGTCGCCCGGCCGCATCGTCTCCAGCGGATAGTGCTCGGCCACGGGGCCGACGATGTCGCCGAAGATCGGCAGGTCGGAGCCGACGACCATGCTTCCGTCGGCGTCGAAGAGCGCAGTGTAGAAGTCCTTCTTCTCGCGGATGAAGGCCGACATCGCGGTGCGTTCGAGCAGCGCCTCCATCTCGCTCTGCGCCGCCCGCAGCGCGCCGCGCACGATCTCCAGCGCGATCGGGTCGCATGCGGTCATGGGGTGCTCCTCGGCAGGGCCGGCATCGTCACATCTCGGGCGACGTCGCGCCAGCGCAGGCAGGCGACGCGCCGTCCGTCGCCGGCCGCTTCCAAGGCCGGCACCGTCGCCGCGCAGGCGGCGACCGCGGACGGACAGCGCGGATGGAAGCGGCAGCCCGCGGGGACGGCGCGCAGCGAGGGCGGGTCGCCGGCCAGCGGCGGCGCGCCGGCGTCGCCTTCCAGGCGCGGCGCGGCGGCGATGAGGGCGCGGGTGTAGGGGTGCAGCGGCCGGGCGAAGAGGTCCGCCGTCGGCGCCTCCTCGACGATGCGGCCGAGATACATGACCGCGACGCGGTCCGACACGCGGCGCACCACCGAGAGGTCGTGGGAGATGAAGAGGTAGGTGAGCTCGAAGCGCGCGCGCAGGTCGCGCAGCAGGCGCAGCACGGCGGCCTGCACCGAGAGGTCGAGGCCGGCGGTCGGCTCGTCGAGGATGACGATGCGCGGGCGCAGCAGCAGGATGCGGGCGAGGCCGATGCGGCGCTGCTGCCCGCCCGACAGCTCGTGCGGGTAGCGGCCGGCCAGCGCCGGGTCGAGGCCGACGGCCGCCAGCGTCCCGGCGATGCGCGACGCCTGCTCGGCGCC
Source organism: Alphaproteobacteria bacterium (assembly GCA_020852355.1). Classification (GTDB taxonomy): domain Bacteria; phylum Pseudomonadota; class Alphaproteobacteria; order ATCC43930; family Allostellaceae; genus Allostella. Next base: position 16,517 of record JADZBA010000263.1, on the reverse strand, counting down.
GTCGCGCACGCCGTGCAACGCCAGGCCCTCGGCCAGCGTCGCACCGACGCGCCACCAGGGGTCGAGCGCGGCCCCCGGGTCCTGGTGCACGTACTGGATTGCGGCCCGCGCGGTACGCGCCGCCCGCGGGTCGAGGCCGCAGACGTCGCGCCCGTCGAGCAGGATGCGGCCCGCCGTCTCGCGCTGCAGGCCGAGGAGGGCGCGGGCGAGGGTGGTCTTGCCGCAGCCGGACTCTCCGACCACCGCCAGCGTCTCGCCGGCCGCCAGCGCGAGGTCGACGCCGTCGACGGCGCGCACCCGTGTCGCGGCCCGCGGCCAGCCGCGGCGCCGGCCGAGCTCGACCACCAGGCCGCTCGCGGCGAGGATCTCAGGCAAGCTCGGCCACCGGCAGCGCCATGTCGTGGCGGGGGCAGGCGACGCGGCGGCCGCCGCCGATCGCGACCGGCGGGGGGACCGCCGCCGCGCAGTCGGCCACCGCGATCGGGCAGCGCGGGTGGAAGCGGCAGCCCGCGGGCTGGCGGGTCGCCGGCGGCACGGTGCCGGGGATGCCGGCGAGATCGGTCGCGCGGTCGGGGTGGCAGGCGAGCAGCAGGCGCGCATAGGGGTGGCGCGGCTCGTCGAGCACCGCGCGCACCGGTCCCGCCTCGGCGACGCGTCCGGCATAGAGCACGGTGACGCTGTCGCAGAGCCCGGCGACGACGCCGAAGTCGTGGGTGACGAACAGCATCGCCAGGCCGCGCTCGCGGGCCAGCCGCGCCAGCAGCGCCAGGATCTCGCGCTGGGTCGTGACGTCGAGCGCCGTGGTCGGCTCGTCGGCGACGACCAGCGCCGGGTCGCACGACAACGCCGCGGCGATCAAGAGCCGCTGGCGCTGGCCGCCGGAGAACTGGTGCGGGTACCTGGCGAGTGCCGCCTCGGGCTCGGGGATCTGCACCGCGCGCAGCAGGTCGACGAGGCGGCGGACATGATCGGCGCGGCGGCCGGGCGCGTGCCGGCGCATGATCTCCAGGATCTGGTCGCCGGCGCGGAAGACGGGATTGAGCGAGAGGTAGGGGTCCTGCGGGATGAAGCCGATGCGCCCGCGCGCGGCCGCCGCGCCGTCGCCCAGGATGTCGGCGCCCTGGAACAGCACGGCGCCGCGCGGGACCCGGGCGCCGCGCGGCAGGATACCGAGGACGGCGCGCACCAGGGTCGACTTGCCGCAGCCGGATTCGCCGACGACGCCGGCGATCTCGCCCGGCGCGACCGCGAGCGCGACGTCGTCGAGGATGCGCGCGAGGCCATTGTCGGTGGCGATCTCGACCGCGAGGCCGGAGACCTCCAGCGTCGGCGGCGCCGGCTCAGCCACGGCTGCGGCGCAGGCGCGGGTCGGCGACGTCGCGCAGCCCGTCGCCCAGGAGGTTGAGGCCCAGCACGAGCAGCAGGATGGCGAGGCCGGGGAAGGTCGAGAACCACCACGCCTCGGGCAGGTGCTGGCGCGATTCGGCGACGGCCAGCCCCCAGTCCGGGTCCGGCGGGGCGGCGCCGACGCCGAGGAAGCCCAGCGTGGCCGCGGTCAGGATGGTGAAGCCCATGCCGATGGTGGCGCGCACGATGATCGCCGGCGCGGCGTTCGGCAGGATGTGGGCGAGCAGGATGCGCCGGGGCGGCATGCCGATGGCGGCAAGCGCATCGACGAAGAGCGAGACGCGCAGCCGCCGCGTCTCGGCATAGACGGTGCGCGCGAAGAACGGCCAGTAAGTCAGGGCCAGCGCCACCATCGCCGTGCCGAGGCCGGGCCGCATGAGCTGGCTCAGGGCCAGCGCCAGGATGAGCTGCGGCACGGCGAGGAAGACGTCGGTCACGCGCATCAGCAGGTCCGACAGCCAGCCTTCGCGCCAGCCGGCGACGAGGCCGATGGGCACGCCGATCAGCGCCGCGGCCAGCACCACCGAGACGGCGACGACGAGCGCGCCGCGGGTCCCGAGGATGACGCGCGAGAGGATGTCGCGGCCGAGTGCGTCGGTGCCGAACGGGAACTCCGCCGACGGCGGCCGCAGGCGCTGGATGATGTGGCTCTCGAACGCGTCCTCGGGGTAGGGCGCGAGCCACGGCGCGAAGACGGCCACGACGAGGGCGAAGAGCACGATGGCGAGGCCCAGGGCCGCGACCGGGTCGCGCAGCAGGCGGCGCAGCGCGATCATTCGCTCGTGTCGGCGACGCGCGGGTCGATCAGCCCCTGCGCCACGTCGACCAGCACGTTGACCACGGCATAGACCACGCCGACGACGAGGGTGACCGCCAGCAGCGCCTTGTAGTCCGCCGACAGGATGGCGCGCACGGCGTAGGTGCCGATGCCGGGCCAGTCGAAGATCGCCTCGACGGCGACCGCCCCGGAGATCAGCGCGCCGAACAGCAGGCCGACCTGGGTCACCGTCGCCGTGACGGCGTTGCGCAGCACGTAGATCGCGGCCAGCCGGAAGCGCCCGTAGCCGGCCGCCCGGGCGTAGAGGACGAAGTCCTTCTGCAGCGTCTCCAGCACGCCCGAGCGGGTGAAGCGCGCGATGGTCGCGAGCCCGGGAAGCGCCAGCGTCACCGCCGGCAGGACGAGATGGCGCAGCGCGTCGACGAAGCGGTCCCGGCGGCCCTCCAGGAGCGCGTCGACGAGGAAGAAGCCGGTGCGTTCGGCCGGCGGCCCGAGCTCGACGTCGATGCGGCCGCGCAGCGGCAGCAGGTCGAGGTCCATGGCGAAGAGGAGCTGCAGCAGGATGGCGAGCCAGAAGGACGCGACGGCGAGCCCGGCGACCGAGAGCAGGCGCACGAGATGGTCGACCGGCCCGTTGTGGTCGAGGGCGGCGGCGAGCCCCAGGCCGACGCCGAAGACGGTCGCCATCGCCAGCGCACAGAAGGTCAGCTCCAGCGTCGCCGGCAGGCGCTGGCCGATCTCCTCGGCGACCGGCCGGTCGGAGAACACGCTGCGCCCGAAATCGCCGGTCATCACCTGGCGCAGATGCACCAGGAGCTGCTCGGCGAGCGGCCGGTCGAGGCCGTAGCGGGCGCGGATCTCCTCGACCTGCTGCGGCGTCGCCGCGTCACCCGCCAGCGTCGCCGCCGGATCGCCGGGTACGATCCGCACCAGGACGAAGCTCAGCACGACGAGGCCGAAGAGCGCGGGCAGCGCCAGCAGGATGCGGCGCAGGACGTAGGCGGCCATGGGAGCGGCTAAGATCTCTGCCCATGTCCGGCCGCATCGCCCCTCAATTGGCCAGCGACATCAGGCGCAGCTCCCCGCCCGAGCCGACGGGGCTGAACTGGTAGCCCTGCACGCGCTTGGTGAGGCCGCGCAGGTTGACCGTGTTGTAGACCCAGATGTCCGCGCTTTCGTCGACGACGATGCGCGTCGCTTCCTCGTAGAGCGGGGCGCGCCTGGCCTGGTCCGGCTCGTCGCGGGCCTGGCGCAGGAGCGCGTCGACCTTGGGGTTGGTGTACCAGGAGGACGCCTTCCAGGTGCCGTGGAACTGGCTGTCGTACATCTGCCCGATCCAGTTCTCCGGATCGACGAAGTAGGTGCTGACCCAGTGCACCCACATGTCCGGCGTCGTCTCCGGCCGGGCGGTGGCGCCGGTGATGCCGGGCCAGGTATTGGGCACGACCTTGAGATTGATGCCGACCTTGCGCAGGTCGGACTGGAACATCTGGGCCGCCTGCACCGTCTGCTCGAGCTCGCTCTGCACGTGGATCTCGACCTCGCGGTTGAGCGGCGCGCCGGCGGCGCGCGCCTTGTCGCAATGGGCCTTGGCCTTGGCGAGGTCGAACTCGTAGCCCCGCAGGCCGGCCGGGTTGCCCCACAGGCCGTTGGGGTTGGGGCCGGGATTGCGGATCACCAGGCCCTTCAGGATGACCTCGTTGAAGCCCTTGTAGTTGAAGGCGGTGGCGAAGCAGCGCCGGGCGTCGACATTGTCGAAGGGCGGCTTGCGGTTGTTCATGCGGATGATGAAGACCCGCATGCTCTCGTCCTTGGCGACGCGGGTGGACGCGTTCTTCTCGACCCGCTCCACCTGGTCGGTCGGAAGGTAGCCGTCGGTCGCGTCGATCTCGCCGCGCAGCAGCGCCAGCACGCGGGTCGATGTCTCGATGACCGGCCGCACCCGCACGTCCTGGATCGGCCTGGCGTTGTAGGACCAGCCGAGGAAATGGTCGGCAAAGCGCTGCAGGTCGAGCGACTGGCGCGGCTTGTAGCTCGCGGGGTCGATGCGGTAGGCGCCCGACCCGGCGTCGGCACCCGACAGCCATGCCGCGCCGAAGTCGCCGTCCTTGACGTTGGGCTCGATGGCGCGCGGGTTGACCACGGCGACCAGCGGCATCGCGGCCAGGAACGGGGCGTAGGGCTTGTCGAGCACGAAGCGCACGGTGCGCGCGTCGGGCGCGGTGACGTTCTCCGACTTCAGCACCGGGCGGAAGGCGCCGGCCGGCCCCTTGCCCATGCCGAGCAGGCGCTTGAAGCTGTAGGCGACGTCGGCGCCGGTGATCGCGCTGCCGTCGTGGAACTTCGCGCCGTCCTTCAGCGTGAACTCCCATGTCAGCCCGTCGGTCGACACCTTGTGGCTCGCCGCCAGCCAGGGCTCCAGCTTCGGCGGATTGCCGACATAGCGGTAGAGCCCGTCATAGACGTTGAGCAGGATGAGCTGGCTCGGCACGTCGAAGAGGGCGTGCGGATCGAGCGAGGACGGCAGGTTGTCGCCCCACACCAGGGGCCGCTGCGCCTCGGCCCCGGCGGGCAGGGCCAGCAGCAGGGCGGCGGCGAGGGCGGCACGCAAGCTCTTCATCGATCGCTCCCCCATCTCGTTCGTGGCCCGGACACTCAAGTTGCGGGCCAACGCCGGGAATGGCCCCGGCGCCGGCGTGCCCGGCGGCGCTGCCCGTCAATGGTGCCGAGGGCTGCCCAAAATGCAAGCAGCGCGCGGCGCGGATCACCCTCAGCTCAGCACCGCCTCGGTCTTGCGGCCGATCAGCTCGAAGTCGATCGCCGCCCCCAGGCCCGGCCCGGACGGCGGCCTGACCATCCCGTCGCGGCCGATCTCGATCTCTTCCAGCAGCCCGTATTTCTGGGCGGCCTCGGGCAGCAGCACCTCGAACCAGGTGGTGTTCCGGATCGCCATGGCGACGTGCAGGTTGGCGAGGTTGTTCAGCGAGTTGCCGCCATGGTGGATCTCGTAGTTCATGCGGAACGCCTCGGCGAGATGGGCGGTCTTCAGCACGGTGGTGATGCCGCCCTTCACCGCGACGTCGCCGCGCAGGTAGTCGGTCGCCCGCTCGGTCAGCCAGATGGCGTAGGAATCGAGTCCCGCCATCGGGTACTCGGTCGCCATGATCGGGACGCGGAGCGCCTGGCGCAGCTTGACGTAGTTGTAGATGTCCTGGTCGGCGAGCGGGTCCTCGTACCAGTGGTATTCCATCTCCTCGATCGCGCGGCCGACGCGCAGCGCCGTCGGATAGTCGTAGCCCCAGGTCGAATCGAGCATCAGCGTGTAGTCCTGTCCGACCGCCCGGCGCACCGCGGCGCAGATGGCGATGTCCTCCTTCTCGCGCTGCGGCGGGTGGATCTTGTAGGCGGCCCAGCCGCCCTCCTTGAACTGCGCCGCCTGCTCCGCATAGGCGGCGGCCGACGGCAGCACCTCGGAGCTGGCATAGGCGGGAATGGCGTCGCGGTACGATCCCATGAGCCGATGGACCGGGAGGCCCGCGACCTTGCCGGCGATGTCCCACAGGGCCACGTCGATCACGCCGATCGCCCGCGGCGAGGTCTGCCGCACGCGCGCCCAGAGCAGGGCGTTGAGGCGTTCGCGGTCGAGCGGGTCCTGGCCCATGATCCGCGGCTTGAGGGCGCGGATCAGCGAGGCCGCCTCGGCGTCGGCCGGGTTGGTGGCCGACCCGAGGAAGCCGTGCCCCTCGACACCCTCGTCGGTGCGGATGGTCAGCAGGCCGAGGCGGCTGCGGCCGCCGCTGGCGGCGGCGTGCGCCCCGTAGCTGAGGGCGGGGATGCCCTCCCAGGCGAACAGCGTCAGCGTCACGTCGGTGATCTTCATGGCAAGCGCCGTCCTCACTCGGCCTTGATGCCGGCGCCGCGGATGACCTCGCCCCAGCGGGCGCTGTCGGCTTCGACCAGCCGGCGGAACGCGTCGGGGCCGCCGACGATGATTTCCATGCCGTTCTTGGCCATGCGCGCCTGGAAGTCGGGGTCGGCCGCCATGCGGTCGAGCGCGGCGGTCCATTTGGCCACCACGTCGTCGGGCATCTTCGCCGGCCCGGCGAGGCCGAACCAGTTGCGGATCTCGAAGCCCGGCACGTCGCGCGAGACGAGCGGCAGGTCGGGGAACAGCGGGCTCGCCTTGGGGGCGCCGAAGGCGACGGCGCGCACGCCCTTGCCTTCGATCTGACCCAGGAACTCCGGCATGTTGCCGAACATCATGTCGGTGCGGCCCGCGGTGATGTCGACCAGCGCGTTGGCGCCGCCGCGATAGGGGACGTGCAGCATGGAGGTCCCGGTCAGGCGCTGGAACAGCTCGCCCGAGAGGTGCTGGCTGGAGCCGTTGCCGACCGAGGCATAGGAAAGCTTGCCGGGATTGGCCTTCGCGTGGGCGACCAGCTCCGGCACCGTCCGGAACGGCGCCTGGGGCGCCACGATCAGCATGTTGTAGACGTTGGCCAGGCTGGCGATCGGCGTCAGCTCCCTGTTCGGGTCGATCGCCAGCTTCACGCCGGGCATCTGCGGCAGCACCGTGTGGATCGCCATGGTCGCGAGGCCGACCGTGTGCCCGTCGGGAGCCGCACGGGCCACCTCGGTCATGGCGACCATGCCCGCCGCACCGGTCTTGTTCTCGACGACGACCGCCCGGCCGAAGATCGGCGACAGCTTCTCGGCGACGATGCGCGAGAGGAGGTCGCAGGTGCCGCCGGCGGAGAAGCCGCAGAGCAGGCGGATGTCGCGGCTGGGGAAGTCGGCGGCGCCGGCGGGGGCGGCCGCGAGCAGCAGGGCGGCGACGGCGAACGTCCGTCCGAGCATGGTCGTCTCCTCGAATCCTTTGCGTTGCGGCGGAGCATAGCCGCAGCCCGCGACAGATTGCGAACGGTGGCCTGGGGTGTGTGCATTTCGCCCGAGGATTGTCGGAAGCGACGATGCCGCTCTCCTGTCGCGCGGCGGAGGGGATCGCGCCCGAGCGGCGTACCGTCCGGGTAGCAGCGGCGCTTGTCGACATATGATATATCCCTTAGCGTTTCTCGCGCGGGCAGCTTGGGAGTCGGACGGGCGTGGCGCTGGGCGGGGCGGGAACCGAAGGACGCGTCGCCGTCCGTGACCTGGTGAAGCGGTTCGGCCCGGTCGCTGCCGTCGACGGCGTCTCGCTCGACGTGGCGGCGGGCGAGTTCGTGGCGCTCCTGGGGCCGAGCGGGTCGGGCAAGACCACCATCCTGATGGCCATCGCCGGCTTCGAGTTCCCGACCTCGGGCCGGGTCGAGATCGGCGGTGAGGACGTCACCTGGGCGCCGCCGAACAAGCGCAACCTCGGCATGGTGTTCCAGCGCTACACGCTGTTCCCGCACATGAGCGTGGTCGAGAACATCGCCTTCCCCCTCAAGATGCGCGGCATCGGCCGCGCCGAGCGCGAGGCGAAGGCGCAGGCCGCCCTGGCGACGGTGCGCCTGGAGGGCTACGGCGCGCGCCGGCCGAGCCAGCTCTCGGGCGGCCAGCAGCAGCGCGTGGCGCTGGCCCGCGCCATCGTCTACCGCCCGCGGGTGCTGCTGATGGACGAGCCCCTGTCGGCCCTCGACAAGAACCTGCGCGAGGAGATGCAGCTCGAGATCAAGCACCTCCAGCAGCGGATCGGCGTCACCGTCGTCTTCGTCACCCACGACCAGACCGAGGCGATGACCATGGCCGATCGCGTCGCAGTACTCGACCGCGGCCGGCTGCAGCAGGTGGGGGCGCCGCGCGATCTCTACGAGGCGCCGGCGACCCCGTTCGTCGCCGGCTTCATCGGCGAGACCAACTTCCTGCCCGGCCGCGCCAAGGCGGCGGCCGTCGCAGGCGCGCCGGTGGCGGTTGCCCTTGACGGCGGCGGAGAGGCGGTGGCGACCGCCGTCGGCGCCGTCCCGGCGGGCGTCGCGGTGCGGGTCGCCGTGCGCCCGGAACGGGTCGCCCTGTCGCCGCCTTCGGCCGATACCCTGCCCGGGACCATCGCCGAGGCGATCTATGCCGGGGTCGCCACGACCTGCATCGCCGACATCGGCGGCGACCGCCGCCTGCGGGCGCGCATCGCGGCGGGCACCGGCCTCGTCCAGTGGGAGCCGGGGGCTCGGGTCGGCGTCGGCTGGCGGGCCGAGGACGCCCGCGCCTTCGCGGCGGCCCCGTGAGCCCCGGCCGCCGTCCCGCCGCCTTCTTCCTCGGCGGTCGTCATCTCAGCGAGGCCGCGAGCCTCGTCCTGCTGGCGCCGTTCCTGATCCTGCTGGCGATCGTCTTCCTGCTGCCGCTGGGCACCCTCATCCATGAGAGCCTGCTGGTGCCGCAGCCGACGCTCGCCAACTACGAGCGGGTGTTCGTCGAGCCGGTCTATCTGCGCGTGATGGGACGCACCGCCCGCGTCGCCTTCTACGTGACGCTGGTGACGCTGCTGCTGGGCTATCCGCTGGCTTGGGTCATGGCGCGCTCCAGCGGGCTCAGGCTCGGCCTGCTGGCCGCCGCGGTGCTGCTGCCGCTGTGGACCAGCGTGCTGGTGCGCACCTACGCCTGGATGGTGCTGCTGCAGAGGAACGGCCTGGTCAACGAGTGGCTGCAGGCGCTCGGCATCGTCGATGCCCCGGTGAAACTGCTCTACACCGAGGGGGCGGTGGTCCTGGCGATGAGCCACGTGCTGCTGCCCTTCATGGTGCTGCCGGTCTATTCCGCCTTGAAGGGCATCCCGGAGGACTATCCGCGCGCCGCCCTCATGCTGGGGGCATCGCCCTGGAGCGCCTTCCGGGAGGTGGTGTGGCCGCTGTCGCTGCCGGGTGTGGCGAGCGGCAGCCTGATGGTGTTCCTGCTGTCGCTGGGATTCTTCGTGACGCCGGCCCTGATCGGCGGACCGCAGCAGATGATGATCGCGACCCTGGTCTCCCAGCAGGTGCGCGAGCTCCTGAACTGGCCGTTCGCCGGCGCGCTGGTCGGCGTGCTGCTGGCCTTCGTGCTGGCCCTGACGCTGGCCTTCAACCGCTTCATCCGCATCGAGCGGTTCGTGGGGACGCGATGACGCGCCCGCCGCGCGGGGGCGGTCCCGGCCGCCTGCTGCTCCACGCCGTCGCCTACGCGGTCGTCGTGTTTCTCCTGCTGCCGACGATCCTGGTGGCGCCGATGTCGGTCTCGCCGGAGAAGTACCTGCAGTTTCCGCCGGCCGGCTTCTCGCTGCGCTGGTACGCCGCCTACTTCGCCGACCGGGAGTGGATCGAGGCGACGCTGTTCAGCGCCCAGGCCGGGCTGATCGCCGCCGTGGGCGCGACGGTGGTCGGCACCATGGCGGCACTCGCCCTGGTGCGCGGGCGGGTGCGCGGCCGCATGGTGGTCGAGCTGCTGGTGGTGGGCCCGGTGGTCGTGCCGCACATCGCGCTCGCGGTCGCCATGTTCCTCGTCTTCGAGCAGCTCCGCCTGACCGGAACGCTGCTCGGCTTCGCCATGGCGCACATCGTGCTGGCGCTGCCGTTCGCCATCTTCACCGTGCTGGCGGCGCTCTATCGCTTCGACGCCGACCTGGAGATGGCCGCGCTCTCGTGCGGCGCCGGGCGCCTGCGGACCTTCTGGCACGTCACGCTGCCGATGATCCTGCCGGGGGTGGCGTCGGCCGGCCTCTTCGCCTTCATCATCTCCTTCGACGAGGCGGTGGTCTCGTTCTTCATCTCCGACCTCGACCGCAAGACGCTGCCGCGCAAGATGTTCGAGGACATCGACTTCGACGTCTCGCCGGTGCTGGCGGCGGTCGCCACCATGTTGAGCCTGCTGACGATCGCCGTCCTCGTGCTCGGCCACTTCTTCAGGCAGATGGCCGACCGCCGCGCCGCACCGGTCGCGGAAGCGGGCGGCCGATGAGCGGGGCGGGGGCAGCGATGGACGCGGTGTTCGGCCCCGTTCCGCGCGAGAGCCTGACCGCCCGCGTCTACGGCGAGCTGCGCGGCGCGCTGATGGAGGGCCGCTTCTGGCCGGGCCACCGCTTCAAGATCCGCGAGCTCGCGGTCTCGCTGCGCGTCTCGGAGACGCCGGTGCGCGAGGCGCTCATGCAGCTCGTGCGCGAGCGCGGGCTGGAGATGCATGCCGGCCGCTCGATCACCGTCGCGCGGCTGACGCTGGCGCAGTACCTGGAACTGCGCGAGATCCGCCTGATGCTGGAGGGGCTGGCGGCGGAGCGCGCGGCGGAGCGCATCGAGGCGACCGGCATCGCCGCGCTGGCGGCGGTCCATGCCGAGCTGACCGAGGCCGAGCAGGCGGGCCGCTGGCGCAGCGCCATCCGCGCCAACTGGCGGTTCCACCACACGCTCTACGGCGGCGCCGGCATGCCCGAGCTGCTGGCGCTGCTGGAGGTCATCTGGCTGCGCAACGGCCCGCTGCTCAACTACCTCTACCCGCATGCCATGCCGGCCTATCCCGGCCGCCACCAGCACCTGGAGGTGCTGGACGCGCTCGCCCGGCGCGACGCGGCCGGCGTGCGCGAGGCGATCCGCGCCGACACCATCGAGGGGGGCGTGCGCCTGGTGCGGCTGCTGGAGGACATGGAGGCGGGGCGGGTGTCCTTGCTGGAGAACCAACCGGAGAGGAGGATCACATGATCGCTATCGGTCGACGGGGATTGCTCGCGGGCGCGGTGGCCCTGGCCGCGGCGCTGCCGGCGGCGGCGCAGCCGAAGGGCGAGGTCATCATCGCCACCACCGGCGGGCTCATGGAGAAGAGCCTGCAGGAGCATTTCTACAAGCGCTTCGAGGCCGAGACGGGGATCCGCGTGCGCTCCGTGCCGATCGAGCTGCCCGACCAGTGGGCGCGCGCGGTCGCCGGTGCGCGCAGCGGCAACGTGCCGTTCGACGTCGTCACCGCGACGCCGCCCGACCTGGTGCAGCGCAAGGACATCCTGCAGCCGCTCGACTGCGCCAACATGCCCTCGGTGCAGGCGAACGCCCTGCCGAACTCGTGCTTCCCGCACGGGCTGACGCGCACCGCGGGCGGCATGGTGCTGGTGTGGAGCGCCAAGGCGTTCCCCGCGGGCAGGGAGCCGCAGGGCTGGGCCGACTTCTTCGACGTGCAGAAGTTCCCGGGGCCGCGCGCGCTGCCCGATACCGGCGACCGCGAATGGTGGGTCCCGACCATGGCGCTGATCGCCGACGGCGTGCCGGTCGACAAGCTGTTCCCGCTCGACGTGGACCGCGCCTACAGGAAGCTCGACACCGTCAAGCCGCACGTCGCCGCGTGGTGGAAGAGCGGCGACAACATCATGCAGATCATGCGCGGCGGCGACGCCGTCATGACCATGGCCTACTCCAGCCGCGCCGTGCCGCTGACCCGCACCGGCGAGTTCAACTTCACCTGGAACGGTGCGGTGCGTGATGTCGGCAACTGGGCGGTCCTGAAGGGTGGCCCGAACACCAAGAACGCCATCGCCTTCCTGGAATTCTTCGTGAAGGGGCCGGAGGAACACGTGCCGTTCAGCGCCAAGGTCAGCTTCGACAGCAATAACCGCGCCGCGCCCAGCCTCGTGCCGGCCGAGGAGCGGCGCTATCGCCCGTCCTGGCCCGACAACTGGTCGAAGCTGGTGATCGCCGACTACGAGTGGATCGCCGCGAACCGCGAGAAGCTGCGCGAGCGCTGGGTCAACTGGGTGACGCGTTGAGGAAGGACAGGCGGCCATGCTGGTGAACGACCCGGCCTCGGCCCACTACGAGATCGATCCCGACAGGGTCGATCTCGTGGCGGAGTTCCGGCGCAATCCGAAGGGCCCGCACAGCGACGGGCTGCGCAAGGTCCTGCATCGGATGCGCTGGTCGGGCGCCGGCGGCCGCTATGTCCTCGTCGTCCTCGACCCCGGCCGGCGCTGGGCTCTGGGCCGCCTGCCGGAGCGCCGTGGCGCCCCGGTCGAGCTGTTCCGCAACCAGGTCTTCGACGATGTCGGGACTGCGGAGTGGCACGTCTTCAAGCTGCGCTGGCAGGCCCTCACCGGCCGGACGATCGAGGATTGATGGCGATGGAACGCCGGAGAAATCCCCACCTCACCCCGACCCTCTCCGCCCCCTGGGGGCGGAGAGGGAGCCGCCGGCATCGGTGTTTCGCCCCCTCTCCGCCCCGGAGGGGGGGAGAGGGCCGGGGTGAGGTGGGGCGATAGCCATGGTCGACACCACCGCCGTCCTCGGCTATGCGACGCCGCTCGTCGTCTCGCCCGGCGAGCGCGTCCGCTTCCATCTCTCGAGCGCCTCGCTCGCGGCGGTCGACGTCGCCGTCGTGCGGGTGCGCTGCGGCGATCCCGACCCCGCCGGGCCAGGGCTGAAGCTGCACGCGATGAAAGCGGCGATCGACGGGCATCACCCGGTGCGGCATCAGCCGATCCGCCCGGGCTCGTTCATGATCGTGGGCGACCGGCCGCCGCTCGCGACGCTCGCGAGCTTCGCGTTCGGCTGCTTCCTGTGGCCGACGCTGCCCGGCAACGGCGCGCTGCAGACGGTGGCGGCGCGCTGGGATGCGGCGAGTGGCGCGGGATGGCGGCTCGAAATCGATGGCGAAGGGCATCTCCGGCTCGTCGTCGCCGGTGGCGGCCGGCGTGCGGAGGCGCGCGCGCCGCAGCCGCTGCTGGAACGGGAATGGGTGTTCGTCGCCGCGCGCTACGACGCGGTGACCGGCAACCTCGCGCTCGACCAGCGCAGCCTCGACCCGCAGGCCGGCCGCGACCGCAGCGCCGGCGCCGCCGCCGTGGCACCGCCGGCGCTCGCCTGGCCGTCGGCCACGCCGCTCACCATCGGCGCCTGTGCCGTAGGCGCCGAACGCGGCCGGCCGCTGGCGCGCGACCACTACAACGGCAAGGTCGACCGCCCGCGGCTGCACGCCTCGGCGCTCGATGCCGACGCGATGCGCGCGCTCTGCGAGCAGGTGGAGCCGCGCCCGGGCGATCCGCTGCTGGTCGCAGCCTGGGACTTCTCGGTCGGCATTGGCACCGAAGCGGTGCACGACCGCGCCGCGGGCCGGCTCGACGGCCGTCTCGTCAACCTCCCGGCGCGCGGCGTGACGGGGGCCAACTGGGACGGCGGCGTCGCCTCGTGGACGGCGAAGCCGGCTCACTACGGCGCCGTCCACTTCCACGACGACGACCTGGAGGATTGCGGCTGGGAGCCGGACCTCGCGCTCGACCTGCCGGCGGACTGGCCGAGCGGCTTCTATGCCCTGCGCATGCGCGCCACCGCCGCCGACGGCGAGCCGGTGGAGAGCTTCCTCGGCTTCTTCGTGCGGGCCCCGCTCGGCAAGGCCAGCGCGCCCGTCGCATTCGTCGCCTCGACCGCGACCTTCCTCGCCTACGCCAACAGCGCGCTGCGGCTCGACCAGGTCCATGCCGAGGCGATGCTGGAGGGCCTCATCCAGCTCTCCCGCGACGACTGCTACATCGCCGAGCATCGCGAGCTGGGCCTGTCGACCTACGACACCCATTCCGACGGCAGCGGCTGGATGTATTCGACGGCGCAGCGGCCGATCCTCAACATGCGGCCGCGCGGCAACAGCTTCAACTACGTCAACGACACCCATGTCCTCGACTGGCTGGAGGAGCTGGGCTTCGCCTACGACGTAATCACCGACGACGACATCCACCGCCACGGCGCGGCGCTGCTGGCGCAGTACCGGACCGTCATCACCGGCTCGCACCCGGAATACTGCTCGCGCGCGATGTGGGACGCCTTCGACGCTTACCAGCGCGGCGGCGGCCGGCACATGTATCTCGGCGGCAACGGGTTCTACTGGCGCATCGCGTGGAACCCGGCGCTGCCGTCGGCGATCGAGGTGCGCCGCGACGTGACCGGCGTGCGCACCTGGGAGGGCGAGCCCGGCGAGGGGCACCATGCCTTCACCGGCGAGCCGGCCGGCCTGTGGCGCACCATCGGCCGGGCGCCGCAGCGCCTGGTCGGCGTCGGCTTCGACGCCCAGGTGTTCGACCGCTCGAGCTGGTACCGCCGGCTGGAGGCGAGCTTCGATCCGCGCGTCGGCTTCATTTTCGAGGGCGTCGCCGCCGACGAGCGCATCGGCGACTACGGGCTGCGCAACGGTGGTGCTGCGGGGCTGGAGATCGACCGCGCCGAGCCGACGCTGGGCTCGCCGCCCCACCTCCTGCGCGTCGCCACCGCCGACCGCATCGGCTATGGCGGCCTGCCGACGCCCGAGGAGTTCCGCACCGCCCATCGCGGCCTCGACGGCGAGCAGAACGCCAACGTCCGTGCCGACATGGTGTTCTTCCCGACGGCGGCCGGCGGCGCGGTCTTCGCCGTCGGCTCGATCGCCTGGCCCTGCGCGCTCTCGCCCAGGGGCTACGACGGCAACGTCTCGCGTATCACCGCCAACGTGCTGCGCCGTTTCCTCGACCCGACGCCGTTCGCGGGCTTCTGAGTCCCGGCCGCTACAGCACCTCTGCCAGCCGCTCCGGCGGCCGGCAGAGGCGCACGCCCTTGGCCGTCTTCACGAACGGCCGCTCGATCAGCACCGGATGGGCCAGCATGGCGTCGAGGATTTCGGCGTCGGTCCGTGCGGGATCGTCGAGGCCGAGCTCGCGATAGAGGCCGCCCTTGGTGCGCATCGCGGCGCGCGCGGTGAGGCCGGCGCGCGCGATCATGTCGACCAGGGTGGCGCGGTCGGGCGGCGTCTTCAGGTACTCGACGACCTGCGGCTCGACGCCGGCGCCGCGCAGCGCCGCCAGCACCTTGCGCGAGGTGCTGCAGGCGGGGTTGTGCCAGATGGTGGCGCTCTTCGTGGCCATCGAGTGCCCCTTCAGAATCGGATCTCGGCGGGCGCCTGCGGCACGGATCTCCAGAACTCCGCGTCGTGGCCGAAGATCAGCTTCGCACCGCCCCCCTCCAGGGCGGCGAGGCGGTCGAGGGAGGCGCGCATCGCGTCGCGGTCGAAGACGCGCGCCGGCAGGCGCCGCTCCTCGAGCGTGCGGCAGAAATAGCAGGCGTCGCCGGTCAGCACGACGTCGCCGCCGTCGAGCCGCACCTTGAGCGACTGGTGGCCGGGCGTGTGGCCGTGGGTCGGCAGGCAGACGACGCTGCCGTCGCCGAACACGTCGTGCTCGCCGTCGACCTTGATGAGCGGGTGGCCGAGCTCGACGTCGCGCCGGTCGAGGCCGACGCGGGCGGCAGTGTCGGCATCCATCGCGCCGTCGTATTCGCGGCGCTGGATGACGAGGCCGGCGTTGGGGACGAGGCCGTTGCCGCCGGAATGGTCGAAATGCAGGTGCGAGACGACGACGAGGTCGATCCGCGCCGGGTCGCGGTCGATCGCCTGCAGCCGGCCGCTCACCTCCTCGCCCGGCGGATAGTCGAAGCCGAAGCGCCCGGCCCGCGCCTCGCCCAGCCATTCGGCCGGGTCGCGCTGGATCGAGGGATGCATGCCGGTGTCGTAGAGCAGCGAGCCCTTGGGATGCTCGACCAGGAACCCCGGTACCGGCACGCGCGCGGTGCCCGAGCCGCCCTCGATCATCGCCGTCATGTCGACGTCGAGCCGGCCCAGCGTCATGGCGTAGAGCCTGACCGTCATTCCCCGTTCTCCGTTCCCTGCGACGAGGTCGAGCTTGGCACGGAACGCTGCGCAGCGTGAAGATGCCGGCCCATGCCGATTCGCCCGTTCCAGCCCGTCGCCGGATGACCATCCCCGAGACCGCCCGCGCGGCGCTCAAGACCGTCTTCGGGTTCGATTCGTTCCGTCCCGGCCAGGAGGCCGTGATGGCATCCGTGCTGGGCGGCCGCAACGTCCTGGCGGTGATGCCGACCGGCAGCGGCAAGTCGCTGTGCTACCAGCTCCCGGCGCTGATGCGCCCGGGCCTGACGCTCGTCGTGTCGCCGCTCATCGCCCTGATGCGCGACCAGGTGCGCCAGCTCCGCGCGGCGGGGGTCGCGGCGGGCGCGCTCAACTCGTCCAACGACCCGGCGGAGAACGCGCGCGTCCATCGTGCGCTCGGCGACGGCAGCCTGCGCCTGCTCTACGCCTCGCCCGAGCGGCTGGTGCGCGACGACACGCTGGAGATGCTGGAGCGCGCCGGCGTCGGGCTGCTCGCCGTCGACGAGGCGCACTGCGTGTCGCAGTGGGGGCACGACTTCCGCCCGGAGTATCTGCAGCTCAAGCGCATCGACCAGGCGCTGGGCGGCGTGCAGATGATCGCGCTCACCGCCACCGCCGACGCGGCGACGCGCAACGACATCGTCGAGCGGCTGTTTCCCGGGACGCCGGAGATCTTCGTCCAGGGCTTCGATCGGCCGAACCTGTTCCTGGCGATGGCGCCCAAGGG
>JADZBA010000262.1 GCA_020852355.1 Alphaproteobacteria bacterium | reverse complement strand
CTGACGCCGCTCTACCTCTACTATACCGAGCCGGCGCAGACGCCGGCGGCGCCCCCTCCGGCCGACGAGGACTGCCTCACCTGCACGCAGGCGCGCCGGGTCCAGGCGCCGCGGCACGCCGTCGGTCCGCTCGCCCCCGACCTGCATCGCGCCGGCTTTGCGCAGGCCGAACGCACGCGGGCCGTCGCAGCGGCGATGCCCCTGACGGTTCCCGCCGCCATGGCGATCCTCGCCGGGCCACTCGCCGCGCGCCCCTGACGCCGCGGGCGCCGCCCGCTCAGTCGGCGCGGCAGGCGCCGGTGATCACGACATCGCCCTCGAGATAGAGGAACGGCATCGTCGGCCGCGACACGACGATGCGCAGGACGTCGTACGTGGCCGATCCGGTCGCGCCGATCTGGCGCGCCACGACATCGCCGCGCGCGCCGCCGCGCTGCAGGACCAGGAAACGACGCGGCGCCAGTGCTCCTTCGCCCAGTTCCCTGACCAGCACGCCGCTGCGCTCGTCGAACGTCAGCCTCGCGCGCTCCGCGACGAGCATCCTGGTGTAGGCGGTCGCCTCGAGGCCGCCGTCGTCCGACAGCCCGGCCGCCGACAGGACGTCGCAGACGAATCGCCGCGGGTCGGACGCCTGTCCGGCCGCGCGAGCCGGGATCAGCCCGACGAGGACCACCGACAGCAGCGCGGCCGTCGCGCCGAGCCTCCTCGGGGACCCGCCCAGCTTCATGCGACCTCGTCGTACGGCGGATGCGTGAATGAAAATTGGTCGGAGCGGCGGGATTTGAACCCACGACCCCCAGTCCCCCAGACTGATGCGCTACCAGGCTGCGCTACGCTCCGACCGGATCCGGGCGGCCGAATCCGGCCGCCGGGGGAGCGGGACTATACTGACCGCGCCGTCCGGAAGCAAACCCTCGAGCGCGCCTATTCCTGGGTCGGTCCGCCGCGCTTCTCGACGGCTTTCAGGAGGGCGCGCAGGACCACGAGCTCGTCCAGCGCCTCCTCGAGCGCGGTGCGGAGCGCGACCGCCTCGTCATCGATCTCGTCGACCTCGTCGAGCGGCGGCGCCGGCTCGCGCTCGGCAGGGCCGGGCGCGGCGGGGATCATCGGCACGGGCGCAGGTGCAGGCGCCGCAGCGCCACCGCGCCCGCCGTCGCGCAGCAGCCGCTGGACGCCCTTGATCGTGTAGCCCTCGTCGTAGAGCAGCCGGCGGATGCGCTGCAGCAGCACCACGTCCTCGGGACGGTAGTAGCGCCGGCCGCCGCCGCGCTTCAGCGGGCGGATCTGGCCGAACTTGGTCTCCCAGAAGCGCAGCACGTGCTGCGGCACGTCGAGCTCCTCCGCCACCTCACTGATGGTGCGGAAGGCCGCTGCCGACTTCGCCCGGCGCACGCCGGTCGACTCATCCCCGGAAGGCAATGCCATGGGCCCGAGCCTCAGTCGTCTTCTTTATCGGAAACAAAGGGTTCGACAATTCCGTTGATGCGATTCTTCAACACATGCGAAGCCCGAAACACGAGGACACGGCGGGGCAGGATCGGTACCTCCTCGCCGGTCTTCGGGTTGCGGCCCACGCGACGTCCCTTCTGGCGCACCGAGAAGCTGCCGAAGGACGATATCTTCACCATCTCGCCGCGCGTCAACGCGCCCGCGATCTCATCGAGGACGCGCTCGACGAGGATGGCCGATTCATTCCTGGAAAGGCCGACCTCTTGATAGACGGCCTCGCTCAAATGCGCCCGAGTGATCGTCCGCCCGGCCATCCGCCCCCCGGCTACGCTGTGCGGCCCCGAGTCAACCTAAGCAGACCCCGACAAGGGCGTCAATCGGCTATCGCCATGAATTCCAAGCATTTGCGCGACCTTCTTGGCACCGATCCCCGAGCCCGGCCGAATCCGTCACAAACGACGACCGCGGTCACCAGCGAATCAGGCTGGAGCCCCAGGTGAAGCCGCCGCCCATCGCCTCGATCAGCACGAGATGCCCGGGCCGGATCCGCCCGTCGCCCGCGGCTTCGGCAAGCGCCAGCGGGATCGAGGCGGCCGACGTGTTGGCGTGGCGCTCGACGGTCATCACCACCTTCTCGGGCGGCAGGCCGAGCTTGCGCCCCATGGCTTCGATGATGCGCCGGTTGGCCTGGTGCGGGACCAGCCAGTCCAGGGCTTCGGGCGCGACGTGCGCCGCCTTCAGCGCTTCGTCAACGACCTCCGATAACCTGTTGACTGCATGACGAAAGACTTCCTGACCCTTCATCCGCACATGGCCGACGGTGCCGGTGGACGAAGGTCCACCGTCGACATAGAGGGCGTCGCGATGACGGCCGTCGGAATGCAGGTGGGTGGTGAGCACGCCGCGGTCCGCGGCGGTGCCCGCGCCGTCGCGCGCGGTCAGCACGACCGCACCCGCCCCGTCGCCGAACAGGACGCAGGTCGTGCGGTCGTTCCAGTCGAGCAGCCGGCTGAAGGTCTCGGCGCCGATCACCAGGGCGGTGCGGGCCTGGCCGAGGCGCAGGAAGTTGTCGGCGGTGGCGAGCGCGTAGACGAAGCCCGAGCACACCGCCTGGACGTCGAAGGCGAAGCCGTGATGGATGCCGAGTGCGGCCTGCACCTGCGTCGCCGATGCGGGGAACGTCTCGTCGGGCGTCGTCGTGGCGAGCACGATCATGTCGACCGCATCGGCCGCCAGGCCCGCCGCCGCCAGCGCCGCCCGGCTGGCTTCGGTCGCGAGGCTGACCGTGGTCTCGCCGGGGCCGGCGAGATGCCGCGCGCCGATTCCCGTGCGCTGGCGGATCCACTCGTCGCTGGTGTCGACGCCGCGCCGGACGAGATCCTCGTTGGTGACGCGGTCGCGCGGCAGCGCGGCCCCCACGCCGACGACGACGGAACGGCGGACGGTCACTGCGCGGCCGCGGGCGAAGGGGTGAGGCCGGGTACCGGCGGCAGGCGGTGGAACTCCTCGCGGACCGTGTCGAGGAAGCCGTGCAGCGCCATGTCGACGGCGACCCCGATGGCGTTCGCGAAGCCGAGCGCGTCGGCACCGCCGTGGCTCTTCACCGCGATGCCGTTCAGGCCGAGGAAGACGGCACCGTTGTAGCGGCGCGGGTCGAGACGCCGGCGCATCTTGATCAGCGCCGGCTTGGCGAAGAGGTAACCCAGGCGGGCGAGGAACGAGCTCTGGAACGAGCTGCGCAGCGCATAGCCGAAGAGCTTCACGGTGCCTTCCGCAGTCTTGAGAGCGACGTTGCCGGTGAAGCCGTCGGTGACGATGACGTCGACGGTGCCCGTCGCGATGTCGTTGCCCTCGATGAAGCCATGGAAGGCGATCGGAAGCTGGGCATCGCGCAGCCGCTGGCTCGCCTCGCGCAGCGCCTCGTGGCCCTTCTGGTCCTCCGCGCCGACGTTGAGCAGGCCGACGGTCGGCCGCTCCAGGCCGAGCACGGTGCGCGAGAACACCTCGCCCATCACCGCGAACTGCACGAGGTTGTCGGCGTCGCAGTCGATGTTGGCGCCGAGATCGAGCATGACGCTCTCGCCGCGGATGGTCGGGAAGAACGAGCAGATCGCCGGCCGGTCGATCCCGGGCAGCGTCTTCAGCACGAGCTTGGCCATGGCCATCAGCGCGCCGGTGTTGCCGGCCGACACGACGCCGGCGCAACGCCCTTCCTGCACGGCGTTGATGGCGAGCCGCATGCTCGAATGCCGGCCGGTGCGCAGCGCCACCGACGGCTTGGCGTCGCCGGTCACCACCACGTCGGTGTGGCAGACCTCGGCGCGCTGGCGCAGCTTCGGCATGGCGTCGAGCAGCCGATGCAGGCGCGGCTCGGGCCCGAACAGCAGGTAGTCGATCTGCGGGAATCGGTTGAGGGCGAGATCGGCTCCCTTGAGCACCATGTCCGGCGCATCGTCGCCGCCCATGGCGTCGAGGGCGATCGTCAGCCTCTCCCCCAAGTTTCCCCCCGCCCGACCCGCGATGCGCGCGATCAGGCGCTGGCGGCGGCGGTCACCTCGCGCCCGTCGTAGTAGCCGCAGGCGGAGCAGACATGGTGCGGCCGCTTCAGCTCGCCGCAATTGGGGCATTCGACGTGCGCCGACGGCGTCAGCGCATGATGCGAGCGCCGCATGTTCCGACGCGACTTGGAGGTCTTCTTCTTGGGGACAGCCATGGCTAAGCGACTTTCCTAAGGGCAGGCGAACCTGCGCACAGGCGAGAGGGGGCGCGAAGCCGCGCCTTGTATCCGATCCCTCGCCGGTGCGCAATCAAACGTCGCGCCCGCGACGCACGCCTCGGGCACGGGCGAGCGCGGCGAACGCGCCCTCCTGCGACGATGTGCCTTCATGCCGGGCATCGGTCGCGTCGTCAAGCGGCGGCACGGTCGCACCGGGCGCGCGCGGATAGGGATCGAGCGCGATGGCGAGCTCCTGGGCGACCGCCTCGCCGACGTCGATCGCATCGCCCTCCAGCGGCTCCACCACCTCGTCCTCGAAGGCGAGCTCGACTTCCTCGCCGCCGTCCTCGCGGCTGTAGAGCAAGACGAAGTCCTCGCCGACCGTCGCGGGAACCGGCTCCAGCGTGACCACGCAGCGCTGCACGACGTCGGCATCGAAACGCGCGTCGAGGCGGATGGCGGTGCCGCCGTTCACGGCGCGCAACCGGACCGTGGCGACCAGGCGGTCGACCGCGACGAGATCGAAGCGCGCGGCGAGCGCCCGGCGCTCCGCCTCGGAGGCCTCGATCACGCGGTTGACGCCGCGCCGGTCGATCGCGGCGACGGCGATCGGGCGCGAGAACTCGGGGACGGGTTGCTCGACTTTCATGGTACGGGAACGGGCCGCTGAAGCATCGGCGCTCGTCGCCCATCAGGTTGGCCTCGCGCCCGGGAAAGTCAATCGGGCGGATCGGGCGGCGCCGGGAATCGCACCCGGCCCGACTCCAGGGCGGCCAGATCCTGGGCCGCCAGCAGCGTGGTCGCGGCGCGCATGTAGGCGGCCATCGCGGCGGCCGGCGCCGGCCGGTCGATCACCGTGCCGTAGAGATTGCGGCGCACCGCCGCACGCAGCGCCGCGTCGTCGCCGGCGAGGCCCTCGCGGTAGGCGGCGATCCGGCCGTAGAAGGCCTCCGCCATGCGCTGGACCCGCTTGCCGACGCCGAGGTCGCCCGCCCCCATCTCGCGCAGGTTGCGGTCCATGTCGGCGAACAGCAGGTCGAACAGCGCCTGCCCGAGTTCGCGGGTGCGCCCGGGCGCGTCGGCGAGCCGATGCAGCACCAGGAAGGCGTGCAGCGCGATCAGCTCGAACCGCCCGTCGAGCGTGTCCGGCACGGCCAGCCGCGCGTAGAAGGCAGGGGCGCGCGCCTGGCCGACGACGGCGAGGTAGAGGTCGGCCGCCGCGCGCGCGTGGCGGTCCTTGCGGGTGAACAGGCGTGCGAGCCGCATCCGGCCTCCGAAATCGCCGCGTTGACAGTCCGGCCGGCGGGCGGCACCTTCCGGGCCAGGAAATAGGGGACGGCGCCCCGCCGGGTCAACCGGCCCGCCCCGTCCGGAGCCCAGCCCATGACGACGATGCCGACCCGCCTCGCCGCCCTCGCGCTGCTGATCGCCGCCGGGGCATGCACGCCGATCATCAACCAGCACGGCAACCTGGTGGAGCCCGAGAAGCTGGCCGAGCTGAAGCCGGGCGTCACCACCAAGCCGGAGGTGCAGCGCATCCTCGGCTCGCCGTCGGCCCTCTCCACCTTCGGCGACCGCACCTGGTACTACGTCAGCCGCCGCACCGCCCAGGTGGCGTTCTTCGCCCCGCGCACCGAGGACCAGGAATCGGTCGCCGTCGACTTCGACGAGCGCGGCACGGTCTCGGGCGTCCGCCAGTACGACCTGCGCGACGGCCGCGCGGTCGAGCCGGTCGCCCGCCAGACCCCCTCGGTCGGCAAGGAGCTGGGCTTCTTCGAGCAACTCGTCGGCAACCTCGGCAAGTTCAACACCTCGCGGCGCAGCGACGCGGTCAACCGCGGCAGCATCTGACGCGGCCGGTCAGCCGGCGCGCGACCGCAGCTCGGCCAGCAGGCCGTCCGGTACCGCGACGCCGCCGGCCATCGCCGCGGCGCGCGCGGCCAGCCGGCGGTCGCCCGGCAGGCGCACCCCCGGCTCCGCCGTCGCCGCGTCCAGCAGCACGGCGGCGCGGTCGGCGAAGCCGGGGCCGCCGAGCGCCGCCGGGTCGATCGCCAGGAAGAGATGGCCGATGCGCGGCCTGGGCCCGTCGGCGGTGAAGAACGATCCCGCGGCGAAGCCATAGTTCGCACCGGTCAGCCCCGCCGCGAGCAGCTCCACCATCAGCGCCAGCGCCGCCCCCTTGGCGTCGCCCATCGGCAGCATCGTTCCCGCCATCGCCGCCTTCGCGTCGGTCGTCGGCCGCCCCTCGGCGTCGACGGCCCAGCCCTCGGGGATCGGCTCGCCCTTCTGGGCGGCCATCATGATGCGGCCGCGCGCCACCTTGGAGAGCGACAGGTCGACCACCAGCGGCGCGCCGTCACGGCGCGGGCAGGCGAAGGCGATCGGGTTGGTGCCGTAGAGCGCCCGCCGGCCGCCCCACGGCGCCAGGCCGGCCGGCGAGTTGGTGAAGGCGAGGCCGACCAGCCCGGACCGTGCCAGGCGCTCGACATGGTGGCCGGCGACCCCGAAATGATGCGACCGGCGCACGCCCGCCGCGGCGATGCCGGTGGTCGCCGCCAGGGCGGCCGCGCGATCGAGCGCGAGCGCCACCGCCGGATAGGCGAAGCCGTCCGCGGCATCGACGGCCAGCGTCGCGGCCGCCGTCTGGACGACGACCGGGACGGCCGCGCCGTCGACCTTGCCGCTCCTCACCTGGTCGCAATAGGCCGGCAGGCGGGCGACGCCGTGGGAGGCGATGCCGTCGGCGTCGGCGGCGACCAGCGCATGCGCGACATGGCCGGCGTTGGCCGGCGTCGTGCCGGCGGCGACGAGCACCGCCTCGGCGAGCGTGCGCAGGTCGGCGAGCGGCAGGGTCGCCATGACGTCACCTCACCAGAGCAGGGAGAATCCGGACGCGAAGAGCAGCCACAGCACGATGCGGCGGTAGGATTCGTCGCTGACGCGGCGATAGAGGCGGAAGCCCGCCCACAGGCCGAGGACGACCAGGGGAACGCCCAGGGCGAACAGCTCGCCCAGGCGCATCTCCAGCGATCCCGCGACCCAGAGCGAGGCGATGGTCGCGGCGTGCATGACCATGAGATAGGGCTGGTAGGCCTGCCGCTGCTCGTACTTGTTCCACGGCCGCAGCGCGCACCACAGCGTCACGATCGGGCCGCTGAACCCCGTCATCCCGCCGAGCACGCCGCTGACGAAGCCGATCGCGGCGTCGGCCGGGCGGCCGCCGCCGTGGATGCGGCCGACGTCGGGGCGCAGCAGCAGGAACGCGGTGTAGGCCATCATGAAGATCCCGACCACCACCTGGAACAGGTGCGGGTCGATGCCGCGGGCGATCCAGACGCCCAGCGGCACGCCGACCAGGCCGCCGGCGATGAAGGGCAGCGACGGCCGCAGGTCGATCTCGCGGCGCATGTTCCACAGTGCGTAGCCCTGGGTCAGGACGCCGTAGCTCACCACCAGCGCCGTCACCTCGACCGGCTGCAGCACGCGCAGCCACAGCGGTGCCGCGACCAGGGCGAAGGCGAAGCCGACCAGCCCCGACACGAAGCCGGCGAACCCGGCCCCCGTCAGGAACAGCGTGAGCAGCAGCGTCATCGGCCCGGCCGCGCGCCGGGCGTCATCCCGGCGGCCCGGCCAGCGCCGCGACCCGGTCGGCCAGGGCGAGCGCTGCGGTGATGCCCGGCGACTCGATGCCGTAGAGGCAGACGAGGCCGGCGACGCCGTGGTCGGCAGGCCCGTCGATGCGGTAGTCGGCCGCCGGCTCGCGCGGGCCGGAGATCTTCGGGCGGATGCCGCTGTAGGCCGGCACCAGGGCGCCGTCGGGCAGCTCCGGCCAGTAGTTGCGCACGGCGGCGTAGAAGCCCTCGCAGCGCCGCGGGTCGACGTCGTAGTCGATCTCCTCGATCCATTCGACGTCGGGGCCGAAGCGCGCCTGACCGCCGAGGTCGATGGTGACGTGCACGCCGAGGCCGTGCCGGTCGGGCATGGGATAGACGAGGCGGCCGAAGGGCTGCCTGCCGAGCAGCGAGAAGTAGTTGCCCTTGGCGTAGAGCTGCGGCGGCACGGTCTGCCGCGGGACCCCGGCGATGGAGGCGGCGACCGAGGGCGCGTGCAGCCCGGCGGACACCACGACGGTCCGGCAGCGCACGGTCATCGGCTCCGCGCCGCCGGTCTCCAGCACGATGCCGGCCGCCTCGGCCCGCCCACGCAGCAGCGGCGTCTCGAAGGCGATCATCGCGCCCGCCGCCTCGGCATCGCCCTGCAGCGCCAGCATGAAGGCGTGGCTGTCGATGATGCCGGTCGAGGGCGAGAACAGGGCGGCGGCGCAGCGCACCGCCGGCTCCATGCGCGCGACCTCGGCCGGCGTCAGCGCCACGAGGTCGGGCACGCCGTTGGCCGTCGCCTTGGCGCGCAGCGCATCCAGCAGCGGCACCTGCTCGGGATCGGTCGCCACGATCAGCTTGCCGCAGTCGCGGAACGGCACGCCGCGCGCGCGGCAATATTCGTAGAGCCGGTGCTTGCCCGCGACGCAGGAGACGGCCTTCAGGCTGCCGGTCGGATAGTAGATGCCGGCATGGATGACCTCGCTGTTGCGCGAGCTCGTCTCGGTGCCGATCGCCTCGGCCTTCTCCAGCACCACCACCTCGCGGCCGGCGAGGGCGAGCGCGCGCGCGACGGCGAGGCCGACGACGCCGGCGCCGATGACGGCACAGTCCAGGGATTCCATGGGGGTCGGGCGCCGTCGCGATGGTGGCGGGAGGCGGCAGTGTATACGGCGGCGACCGCGCCTTTCCAACGCGCTCGACGATGGAGGCCGCCCGCCCGTCGGTGCTAGGGTGGCCCGTCCCCGATGGCCCCGCCCCCCTCCCCGGTCGCCCGGCGCCCGCCCTCGGTGCTGCGCGGCATCCTGCTGATGGTGCTCGCGACCGCCGCCTTCATGGCGATGCAGGGCGCCATCCGCTTCCTGACCTTCGAGCTGCCGCCCTTCGTCATCGCCTTCTACCGCAACTTCGGCAGCCTGCTGATCCTGGCGCCGTGGACCCTGCGCATGGGGCTGCATTCGTGGCGGGCGGCGCGACCCGGCGTCCACCTGCTGCGCGGCGGCATCAACGTCGTCTCGATGCTCTGCCAGTTCACCGCGCTGTCGATGACGCCCTTGGCCGAAGTGACCGCCCTGTCCTTCACCGCGCCGCTGTTCGCGACCCTGGGCGCCACCCTGTTCCTCGGCGAGAAGATGCGCCTGCGCCGCTGGACGGCCCTCGCCGTCGGCTTCGTGGGGGCGCTGGTAATCCTGAGGCCGGGCTTCGCCGAGGTCGGTGCGGGGCCGCTGCTCGCCGTGTTCGCCTCGGCCCTCTGGGCGACGGCGCTGCTCATCATCAAGCTCCAGGCACGCACCGATTCGAGCCTGACGATCACCCTCTACATGGCGCTGGTCATGACCCCGCTGTCGCTGCTGGCGGCCCTGCCCTGGTGGGTGTGGCCCGACCCGCGCCAGCTCGCCTGGCTGGCCGCCGTCGCCGCCCTCGGCACGTTGGGCCAGATGGCCCTCGCCCAGTCGTTCCGCGAGGCCGATGCCACCGCGGTGATGCCGTTCGACTTCCTGAAACTGTTGTGGGCAGCGGCGATCGGCTTCGTCGCCTTCGGCGAAATGCCCGACGCCTGGACCTGGACCGGCGGGGCGGTGATCTTCTCGTCCACCCTCTACATCGCCTGGCGCGAGGCGAAGACGAAGCGCGACGGCGGCGTCCGCCGCGGCTAGTCTGGCGGGTCATGAGCGTCCGATTCCGTCTCCTGGTCGCCGCCCTGATGCTGGCCCTGTGGCCGGCCGCGGGCCGCGCCGAGCCGGTCGACATCGAGCTGGTCCTGGCGGTGGATGTCTCCCGCTCGGTCGACGAGGTCGAGGCGCACCTGCAGCGCCAGGGCTACATCCAGGCGTTCCGCAACCCGCGCATCGTCCGCGCCATCGCCAACGGCCCGCTCGGTCGGATCGCCGTCGCCTATGTCGAGTGGGCCGCGGTCGACTTCCAGCGGCTGGTCATCGACTGGACGGTCGTCAAGGATGCCGCCTCGGCCGGCGCCTTCGCCGACCGGCTGGCGGCCGCGCCGCGGGAATCCTGGAGCTGGACCTCGGTCTCGGGTGCCATCGACTACTCCGCGCGCCTGTTCGGCAAGGCGCACGAGGGCACGCGCATGGTGATCGACGTATCGGGCGACGGGCGCAACAATTCCGGCCGCCCCGCCGCCGAGGCGCGCGACGACGCGCTCGCCAGGGGCATCGTCATCAACGGGCTGGCGATCATGAACGACCGGCCGAACTTCAGCCGCCCGCCGGACCGCGCGCTCGACGAGTGGTACCGCGAGAACGTCGTCGGCGGCTTCGGCTCGTTCCTGGTGGTGGCCGAAGACTTCGAGGCGTTCGCCGAGGCGATCCTCAACAAGCTGCTGAAGGAGATCGCGAGCCGGCCGGACCCCGACACGTCGCCGGCGGCGGCGGCGGGCGATTGACGGCGATGCGCGTCGCCGCCGTCGCGCTGCTGCTCTCGCTCGCCGCCGCCGGGGCGCGCGCCGACGGCGTGCCGGTCGACCTCGAGCTGGTGCTGGCGGTCGACGTCTCCTTCTCGATCGACGAGGCCGACGGCAAGCTGCAGCGCGAGGGCTATGCGCGCGCCTTCCGCGACCCGCGCGTCGTCGAGGCGATCCGCTCGGGCCGCACCGGGGCGATCGCCGTCACCTATCTCGAATGGTCGGCCGCCGACTACCAGCGCGTCGTCGTCGGCTGGTCGCTGGTCGACGGCAAGGAGGCGGCCGACGGCTTCGCCGCCCGGCTGGCGGCCCAGCCGCGCATCAGCCAGAGCTGGACGTCGATATCGGCCGCCATCGACGCCGCCTCGATCCTGATCGACGCCAACGCCTTCGCCGGCGCGCGCAAGGTCATCGACGTGTCGGGCGACGGGATGAACAATCACGGCCGCGAGCCGGCCGCCGCCCGCGACGAGGCGGTCGCCGCCGGCATCACCGTCAACGGCCTGGCGATCATGCGGCCGCGCCCGGCCTGGACCTGGCCGCCGGAGCCGCCGCTCGACGACTACTACCGCGCCAACGTCGTCGGCGGCCCCAACAGCTTCCTGGTGGTGGCGACCGAGCCCGCCGCCTTCGCCCAGGCGATCCTGCAGAAGCTGCTGCGCGAGATCGCCGATGCCGGCGGCGACCCGGTCGAGCGGGTCGGCCGGCCGCTGCTGGCCGAACGGCCGGCGGACTGACGCTCGGTTCCCGGCCCGCTCCTACTCCGCCGCCTCGGCCTTGTCGGCCGCGTGCAGCCGCTCGAAGCCGGCGGCGAGGTCGGCGATCAGGTCCTCGGGGTCCTCCAGGCCGACATGCAGGCGCAGGACCGGGCCGGCGCCGGTCCATCTGGTGGCGGTGCGCAGGTCCTCGGGATGGGCCGGCAGGATCAGGCTCTCGAAGCCGCCCCAGCTCGCGCCCATGGCGAAGAGGTCCATGCCATCGAGCAGCGCGTCGATCCCGGCCTTGCCGCAGGGCTTCAGGACGACGCCGAAGAGCCCCGACGCGCCGAGGAAGTCGCGCTTCCAGAGATCGTGGCCGCGGGCGCCGGGGAGTGCCGGATAGAGCACCTCCGCCACCTCCGGCCTGCCCTGCAGCCAGGTCGCGACGCGGGTCGCGCTCTCCTGGTGCTGGCGCAGGCGGACGGCCATGGTGCGCAGGCCGCGCAGGCCGAAATAGACGTCGTCCGGCCCGGCGCAGTAGCCGAGGTCGGCCATCGACTGGCGCACCGGCAGGAAGCTCTCCTTGTTGGTCACGATGGCGCCGAGCATCGCGTCGGAATGGCCGACGATGTACTTGGTCGCCGCGTGGATCGAGACGTCCACCCCGTGCTTGAAGGAGGGAAAGAAGTAGGGCGTGCCCCAGGTATTGTCGTGCAGCACCTTGGCGCCGCGTGCGTGGGCGGCGGCGGCGATCGCCGGGACGTCCTGGATCTCGAAGGTGAGCGAGCCCGGGCTCTCGCAGTAGACGACCTTGGTGTTGGGCTGGATCAGCGCGGCGATGCCCGCCCCGATGAGCGGGTCGTAGTAGGTGACCGCGACGCCGAAGCGCTTCAGCACCTTGTCGCAGAAATTGCGCGTCGGCCCGTAGACGGTGTCGGCGACCAGCACGTGGTCGCCCGCCTGGACGAAGGCCAGCAGGGCGACGGAGATGGCGGCGAGGCCCGAGGAGACGATCATCGCGCGGTAGCCGCCCTCGACGCCGGCCAGCGCCTCCTCCAGCGCGAATACCGTGGGCGTGCCGGAGCGGCCGTAGGTCACGCCCTCGAACTTCTTCGAGCGGGCCGCCTCGCGCGCCGCCACGGTCGGGAAGGTGATGGTCGAGGCGTGGTAGACGGGCGGGTTGACCGCACCGTGCTGGTCGCGCGGATGGCTGCCGAGATGGGTCAGCAGCGTGTCCTTGCGCATCCTGCCCTTGAGCTCTTCTTTCATGATCGTCGCCGTGCCTTGCGCTGGTGGGGGTCGCGGGGATCGGGAGGCCGGACTACGCCGGCGGGACGACGGTGAAGCGGGCGTCGCCGTCGCGCTCCACCTGGCCGACGAGGTCGACCTCCCAGGTGAGGTACTGGTGCATCGCCTCCTCGATGCCGGTGTCGCGGTCGTAGGGGCGATACCAGACGTCGTTGGGCGGGTCGGCCATGTGTTCGAAGCCGGTCGCCAGCGGCAGGCCGGCCGCCTTCCACGCCCGCGTGCCGCCGGCCAGGGCCTGGACCGGCCGGCCGAGGATGCGCGCGGCCTCCGGTGCCGCCAGCGCCGCGAACAGCCCGTCGGAGGAAGTCAGCACGGTAGCGGCCGCCGCCGGCACCTTCGCCAGCGACGTGCCGAGCTGCGAGCGCACGGCGAACCACGCGCCGGGAATGTGGCCGGCGCGGTAGCGGATGCTGGTGTCGAGGTCGACGACGACCGCCGCCCCGCGCGCCAGCGCCGCGCCCAGCGCCTCGGGCGTCACCGTCTCGACGTCCGGCATGCCGCCCAGGATCTCCGTCTGCGGCTCGTCCGCGGTCAGCGGCTGCCCGACCAGCCCGTCGGCCAGCACCGCCGCCTCCCAGCCCATCTGGACCAGCCAGGACGCGGTCATGGTCGCCCGCACCCCGTCATTGTCGAGGACGACGATGCGGGCGCCGCGCGTTGCCACATAGACGTCGGTCGCCTGGACGAGCTGGCCGCCCGGCGCCGAGCGCGAATCGGCGCGATGGCCGGCCGCGAACTCCTCCGGGCTGCGCACGTCGAGCAGGTAGGTCGTGCGCCCGGGCTCGGCCCGCCAGCGCGCCAGCTGCGCCTCGTCGATGGTGCGCACGCCGACGCGCGCGCCGACCGCCGCCGCCATCGCCTTCGCCCTGGCGATGCCGGCCGGCGTCGGCTCCGGCGCGCGCCGCCCGGCGCCGCGGTCGACGGTGAGGCCGGCCAAGTGCCAGCCCATGGTGCCGTTCTTGAGCGCGACGACGCGGTTGGGCAGGCCGGCGTTGATCAGCGACTGCGCGCCGATGATGCTGCGCGTGCGCCCGGCGCAGTTCACCACGACCAGCGTGTCGGGCGAGGTGACGATGTCGTTGATGCGGTAGACGAGCTCCGCCCCCGGGCAGTCGACGCCGGTCGGGATGCTCATGTTGACGTATTCGGGCCAGGGCCGGCTGTCGAGCACGACCATGTCGGTGCCGGCGTCCATCATCGCCTTGATCTCGGACGCCTCCAGGCGCGGCGTGCCGCACTCGTGCTCGACGATCTCGCCGAACGCCTTGCTCGGCACGTTGACCCCGGAGAACACCTCGAAGCCGGCCGCCCGCCAGGCGTCGAGCCCGCCGCCCATGACCGAGACGTCGCGGTAGCCGGCGAGATGCAGCTTCGCGGCGGCGCGGTGGGCGAGACTCTCGTCGGCGTCGACCAGCACGATGCGCGTGGTGCGCCTGGGCACCACGGCGGCGAAGCGCGGCTCCAGCTTGCTGAGCGGCACCGAGGCGGCGAGGAACAGGTGGCCCTCGCTGAACGGCCCCTCCTCGCGCACGTCGATCAGCGCCAGCTCCTCGCCGTCGCGCAGCATCGCCTTCAGCTCCGCGGGCGGCACGATCGGCGCCTTGACGATGGCGGGCGGCGGGAAGACGGCGCAGGTGCCCGACGCCGCCTCGAAGACGAGGCGGCCCGGCAGATGCTCCAGGCTCATGCCGTACATGTGCAGGTGCAGCGACGGCTTGTCGCCCAGCACGTGGATCGCATGGATGTCGGCCGGCCCGAACGAGACCGCGTTGCCGCGGCGCACGGTGATGCCGCCGGTCTCCGCCACGCTCGCCCGGCCGGCGACGGCGCCGTCGTCGGTGCGGGCGTAGAAGACGTTGCGTTCCTCGCCGTAGACGCCGCTGATCACCGCCCAGGTGGTGTGGTCGTGCGGCGGCTGCGCCTTGCCGGGCGCGCCGGCCGAGCCGTAGAGGGCGAAGCGGTGGTCGGCGTCCTCCGACAGCCGGTAGATCGTGCCCTTGCCGCCGACGACGGGAAACTGGCTCTCCGGGAACAGCGCGCGCTGCGAGGCGAGCGCCACCACCTCCGCCTTGATCGCGTCCAGCCCCTCGGCCGACGCGCCCAGCCGCGCCGCGATGGCGCGCACCCGCGCGATCGTCGCGGCCACGGCGGCCGCCCGCTCGCTCTGCACCGACATGCTGCTTCCTCCCGCGCCGCGTCCCCGATGGCCGGGGCCGACGGCGGCCGATCCTAGCCCAAGCGCCCGGGCGCCTGAACCGGAT
>JADZBA010000261.1 GCA_020852355.1 Alphaproteobacteria bacterium | reverse complement strand
GCCTGGGGGCCGTCGCTGCTGCAGATCGCGCTGTTCGCGGCCTACACTTTCGTGCTCGGCATCTTCCGGCCCGAGGCGGTGCCGCCGGTGCCGCGCACGCTGGCGGGCTGGCCGCTGTTCGTCAAATGCATGTGGGGCATCATCCCGGCGGGCGTGCTGATCTTCCTCGTGCTCGGTACGATCATGCTCGGTCTCGCGACCCCGACCGAGGCCGGCGCCATGGGCACGGTCGGTGCGGTCGTGCTGGCGGTCCTGCGGCGCAGCGAGCTCAAGGGTCCGGACTACCACGCCTTCCTGATCGGCCTCGCGGCCTGCGGCGTGGCGGTCATGATCGGGATATTCGCGTTCAAGTCGCTGCCGTTCCAGATGGCGATCACGGTGATGTACCTGGTCATCGCCTGGCTCTGCTTCCGCGCCGCCGCGGACGCGGGACTGCGCGACCTGATCAGGCAGGCCTATTCCTCGACCATGCGCATCACCTCGATGGTCGCTTTCATCCTGGTCGGCGCCACCTGCTTCTCCATCGTCTTCAACGGCGTCGAGGGCAATCTCTGGGTCGAGCACTGGCTGGCGGGCCTGCCCGGCGGCGTCTGGGGCTTCCTGATCGCCGTCAACCTGTTCATCTTCTTCCTGGCCTTCTTCCTCGACTTCTTCGAGATCGCCTTCATCATCGTGCCGATGCTGGCGCCGGTGGCGCAGAAGCTGCTGACGCCGATGGTCGGCGCCGATGCCGCGCTGATCTGGTTCGGGGTGATGATCTGCGTGAACGTGCAGACCTCGTTCATGCATCCGCCGTTCGGCTTCGCGCTGTTCTATCTCCGCGCCGTGGCGCCGAAGGAGGTGAAGAGCTCCGACATCTACTGGGGCTCGATCCCGTGGGTCGCCCTGCAGATGATCATGGTCGCCCTGGTGATCGCCTTCCCGATCCTGGTGACGTCCTTCCTCGGTCACGGCACCGGGGTCGATCCGGCGACCATCCGGATCGAGCTGCCGGCGCCGGAGGAATCCGAGGAGGACGAGGCGCCGCCGGTCTTCAAGTAGCGGCCGGAATCGTCACACGCGCATGAAGAAGGGCCCCGGTACGCCGGGGCCCTTCCCTGTTCGGGCGCGGCGATGGCGGCGCGGTCAGCTCCGCCGTGCCGACATGTCGAAGATGAAGCGATCGTAGGTGTGCTCGGCGACCCGCATCCAGGTGTGCTGGTCGTCGCGGTACGGCTTGAAATGATCGTATATGCGCTTGAACCAGGCGCTCTTCGTCGACGTCTCGTCGTACACCTTCTGCGCCTCGTGGTAGCAGGCCTCCAGCACGGCACGCGGGAACGGGCGGAGCTGGGTGCCGCCGGCGACCAGCCGACGCAGCGCCTGCGGATTCTCGTGGTCGTACTTGCAGCGCATCCAGTCCGTGACGTAGCGCGAGCCGATCTCGATCACGTTCTGGTAGTGCTTCGGCAGCTCGTTGAAGGACTTGGTGTTGACGAACAGCGCCCCGTAGGACGAGCCCTCCCACCAGCCGGGGTAGTAGTAGAACGGCGCCACCTTGTTGAAGCCGAGCTTCTCGTCGTCGTAGGGACCGACCCATTCCGCGGCGTCGATCGTGCCCTTCTCCAGCGCTGGGTAGATGTCGCCGCCGGCGATCTGCTGCGGCACGACGCCGAGACGGATCAGGATCTGCCCGGCGAAGCCGCCGACCCGGAACTTCAGGCCCTTGAGATCCTCGACCGACTTGATCTCCTTGCGATACCAGCCGCCCATCTGGGCGTTGGTGGTGCCGAAGACGAAGTTGGTGATGTTGTGCTCGGCGTAGAACTCCCGGAAGATCTGGAAGGCGCCGCTGCCATAGATCCAGGACGCGTGCTCGCGCGTGTTCAGGCCGAACGGCAGGCCGGTGTCGAAGGCCATCACCGGGTCCTTGCCGAAATAGTAGTAGGCGGCGGTCTGGCCCATTTCGACGGTGCCGTTGGACACCGCGTCGAACACCTGCAGCCCGGGCACGATCTCGCCCGCCGCGAAGGTGCGGAGCTGGAACTTGCCGTCGGTCAGCTCGGCGCACAGCTTCGCCATCACCTCGGCGCCCCCGTAGAGCGTGTCCAGGCTCTTCGGGAAGCTCGACGTGAAGCGCCACTTGATCTCGGGATTCGACTGGGCGATCGCCGGCGCCGGCAGCACGCTGGCCGCGGAGGCCGCGCCGACCGCCCCCATGCCGGCGGATTTCAGGAATGAACGTAGCTGCACGAATGATCCTCCCCTAGGGTGCCCGTTCGTTGACGGATCCCCGCGAGTATGATCGAAGGGACAGGGCGCGAACAAGGCTGGGCTTGTTGCCCGCGGAAGGGGTGGGAGACGAGCGAATCGGCGGCGACCTGGTTCATTCAGTTAGCTATTGTGCTAAGTGTCGCGTCCTGATACTTAGCTCCATGGGACAGTATTCGGAGCGGCTGAACGGCATCTTCCAGGCGCTCGCCGACCCGACCCGCCGGGCGGTCCTGGGGCGCCTGGGCAAAGGCCCCGCATCCATCAGCGAACTGGCGAAGCCGTTCGACATGGCGCTGCCGTCCTTCATGAAGCACATCCATTTCCTGGAGGACAGCGGATGGATCCGGACGCGCAAGGAAGGCCGCGTGCGGACCTGCACCATCGAGAAGCAGCCGTTCGCGGCAGTCGAGGCGTGGCTCTCCGAGCAGCGTGCCCTCTGGGAAGGGCGCACCGACCGGCTCGAGCGGTTCGTCACCACTCCCCGAAGGAAGGACAGATCGTCATGACGCCGCAAGCGGATCCCGCCCTCGACCTGACGATATCGCGGATCATCAAGGCGCCTCGCGCCCTCGTGTGGAGCGCCTGGACCGACCCTGCGAGCTTCGAGCAATGGTGGGTCCCGGCGCCGGCCCGATGCAAGGTCATGGACATGGACCTTCGTCCCGGCGGCCCGTTCGTCACCCGGATCAGCGAGCACGGCGGCGATTTCGTG
>JADZBA010000260.1 GCA_020852355.1 Alphaproteobacteria bacterium | reverse complement strand
GGCCGCCGACCTGCAGCCGCGAGCTGCCGTCGAGGAGATGGCCCCGCGGCTGGTGGCGGGAGAAGGGCTCGCACAGGATCGGCTGGCCGCGGTCGCAGTAGAAGCAGTGGCCGCAGCTCGGGTTCCACGAGCAGACGACATGGTCGCCGGGCTTCACCAGGGTGACGTCGCCGCCGACCTCCTCGACGATGCCCGCGCCTTCGTGGCCGAGCACGATCGGGAGCGGGTCGGCGAGCTCGCCCTGGATCACCTCGAGATCGGTATGGCAGAGGCCCGACGCGCGCATCCGGACGAGGACGTCGGTCGGCTTGAGGCCGGTCAGGCGGACCGTCTCGACGGCGAGCGGGGTATTGGTCCGATGCAGGACGGCGGCGCGGAAGTCCATCGGTCCCTCAGTTCAGCCCGGGCAGCCAGAGCGCGATCCCCGGGAACATGATGATGAGAAAGAGCGCCACCGCTTGGAGGCCCATGAACGGCCACAGCGAGGCGAAGATCTCGTTCAGCGATATGTCCGGCGGGGCGACGCCCTTGAGGTAGAAGGCGGCCGGTCCGAACGGCGGCGACAGGTAGGAGATCTGCATGTTCATGCAGAAGAGGACGCCGAACCAGATCGGGTCGTAGCCGAGCGCCTTCACGATCGGGACGAAAACCGGCATGGTCAGCAGGCAGATGCCGATCCAGTCCATGAGGCAGCCGAGCACGAGCAGGATCGCCATCATGATCAGGACGACGACGATCGGGGCGACCGGCAGCCCGACCATGAGGTTGCGCACGAAGGCCGGCCCGCCGGCGAGGTTGTAGACGCCGATCATCGCCGTTGCGCCGAACGACACCCAGAGCAGGATGCCGCAGGCGGCCATCGTCTGGGTCAGCGCGCCCTGCAGCATCGGCCAGGTGAACTCGCGCCGGATCGCGGCGGCGACGGCCGTCCCGACGACGCCCATCCCGGCCGCCTCGGTGACCGACGCGATGCCGGTGTAGATCGTGCCGAGGACGGAGAAGGCGATCAGCATGGGGAGGGCGATCGACTTCAACGCACGCAGCTTCTCGGCGAAGGGGATGTTGCGCTCCTCCTCCGGAGCCGGCGGGCCGAGAGACGGGTCGAGATGGCAGCGGATCAGGATGTAGGCGATGTACATGCCCGACATGATCAGCCCGGGCACCACCGCCGCGGCGAACAGGTCGCCGATCGAGACGTTGACGGTCAGCCCGTAGATCACCAGCACGATGCTCGGGGGAATCATGCTGCCGAGCGAGCCGCCGGCGCAGATCGTGCCGATGGCGAGCTTGCGGTCGTAGCCCAGGCGCAGCATCTGCGGCAGCGCCACCAGGCCGAGGAGGACGATCTCGCCGCCGATGATGCCGGTCATCGCCGCCATGACGGTCGCGGCCAGCGTCGTCTGCACGGCGAGGCCACCCTTGAGGCCACCGGCCCAGACATGCATGGCGCGGAACAGGTCGCGGGCCACGCCCGAGCGTTCCATGATCGATGCCATCAGGATGAACATCGGCACGGAGACCAGGACGTACTCGTTCATGAACGAGTAGACGCGGCTGGAGATCAGCAGGAGGCTCGGCAACCCGAACAGCCCGAGGCCGAAGGTCACGGCGATGATGCCGGTCACGAAAGCGAGCGGCAGGCCGAGGAGGAGGAGGACGATCATGCCCCCGAACATCGCCACGGTGATCAGCTCGATGCTCATGGCGTCAGTTTCCTCGCCGGCGGAAGAGAGCGCGCAGCAGGCGATCCAGGGCGAGGACGGCCATCAGGAAGACGCCGACGGCGAGCAGCGTCTTGAGCGCGGCGGGTATCGGCACGTCCCAGGCATGTCCGCTGGTCTCCATCAGGGCGACCGAGCGGGATGCCTGGATGGTCGCCGCGTAGGTCAGGCCGGCGAGGAAGCCGAGCGTGCACAGCGCGTTGAACACGTCGACGATCCGCTTCATGCGCGAGGGCAGGTTGTCGTAGACGCTGGTGATGCGGATGTGCTGGTCGGTGACCATGGCGTAGGCGCCGCCGAACACGAAGGCGACGGCGCAGACGGCGATCGCGATGTCGTGAACCCAGATCGTCGGGCTGTTCAGCCCGTAGCGCATCACCACCTCGTAGGCGGTCACCAAGACTGCGACCGCATAGACCCAGCTGAGGCGCAGGTTGAGCACGGTCGCCAGGCGGCCGATTGGATCACGTTCCGTCATTCCCCCCTCGACGATAAAGAGAAGGCGGACGGCTCATCGCCATCCGCCTTCGAGAACGCCCCCTCGGCTGTTGCTCAGTCGATGAGTTCGAGCTTCTTCAGGAAGGCGACCTGGCTGTCGAGGACCCGCTTGGCCATCGGGCTCTTCTTGCCCCAGTCGGTCCACGCTTCCTGAGCCAGCTTGCGGAACTTCTTGCGCTCCTCGGCCGGCCAGTTGACGATCTCGATGCCCTGCGCCTTGGCCTGCTCGACGACCTTGATGTCCTCCATCGCGATGCGCTGGATCATGTCGCGCGCGAAGTCCCGCGTGGCGACCTCGAGTATCACCTGGAGGTCCTTGGACAGCGCGTTCCACTTCGGCAAGGCGACCGCGACCTCGGCGGACGGCATGGAGTGGAAGCCGGGATAGAGCGGATGGGCGGCAATCTTGTGATAGCCGAGATCCTGGTTCATGCCGAGCGTGCCCCAGTCGGTCGCCTCGATGACGCCGCGCTCCAGGGCCGTGTAGACCTCGCTCCCCGGCAGCGTCACGACGCCCACGCCGGCGCGCCGCCAGACCTCGGCGCCGAGCCCCTCGGGTACCCGCATCTTCACGCCCTTGAAGTCGGCGAGAGTGCGCAGCGCGCGCTTGGCGGGAACCGATTCGACGCCCCACCAGACCGGGCCGACATAGTGGATGTTGAAGCGCTTGTAGATCTCCCGGGCCAGTTCCAGCCCGCCCCCGTACTCGAACCACATCTGCATCTGGTAGGGGGTTTCGTAGCCCCCGTTGAGATCGCCGATCAGGGCCAGGGCGGGCTCCTTGCCCGAGAAGTACGGGCCGCCCGACTGATGGGAATCGAGGATGCCGTTCTGCATCGCGTCGAGGGTCTCGGTGTAGGCGACGATGGTGCCGACCGCGAGCGACTCGATGTCGAGCCGGCCGTTGGTCATCACCTTCACGCGGGCGCAGTAGTCCTCGAAGACCTTCTGGTTGATGGTGCCCGCCTGCCACATCGACTGCATCTTCCAGCGCGTGACCTGCTGCGCCTGCGCGGGTGCCGCGACCCCGGCTCCCGCCGTCACCGCCGCCGCACCGGCCATCGTCGCGAACTGCCGTCTCGAAATCATCGGTAGGTCCTCCCTGGATTGTTGTGACGGTGACCGCTGCTCACATCAGCGATTCGGCATAGGCCGGACGCTTGTCGGCGCCGGCATAGAGAATGGCGGTCTGCCGCTCCAGCATCGCCGTGTGGTAGGCGACCGCATCGGGGTGGAAATCGGCCTGCGGCACCGGCTCGACGTCGAAGTTGCCGTGTCGGTCGACCCCACGCACCAGCGTGGCGCTGTCGCGGATGCCCTTGACCTGCCGGATGCGCGTCGGGATGTAGCGGACCGCGTAGCCGATCCGCGGCTCGGTGCCGGTGTTCGGCTCGGACCCGTGGACGAGGCGGACATGGTGGAGCGACATCTCGCCCGGCCGCAGCACGATGTCGACGGCGTCCTTCTCGTCGACCGCGACGGCGATCTCCTGGCCGCGGCTCAGCATGTTGTCGGCGGCGAAGGTGTCGCTGTGCGGCAGCTGGTCGGCGAGATGGGTCGCCGGCACGACCCGCATGCACCCGTTCGCCCTGGTGGACGGCGAGAAGGCGATCCATGCGGTGAGCACGTCCGGTTCCGACAGGCCCCAGTAGGTCGCGTCCTGGTGCCAGGAGACGAAGCCGCCGTCGCCCGGCCTCTTGTTGAAGAATCCCGAGCCCCAGCACAGCAGGTCCGGACCCAGCAGATCCTCGACCGGGTCGAGGATGGCGGGGTGGCGGATGAGGTCGTTCAGCCAGGGCAGCAGCAGATGCGGCTTCTGGTTGGTGCGTTTGGTCAGCGTGCCGCCGTCGCGGCGCTCGAGCGCCGCGAGCCGGTCGCGGTAGGCGGCCATGCCGTCCTCGGGCAGGATGCGGATGGGGAACAGGTAGCCGTCGCGGCCGTAGGCCGCGACTTCGGACTCCGTCAGCCGTTTCGGCATCGGGCTTCTCCCGCGATGGTGTGGGTCAGTTGCGGACGACGTTCTCGAAGCTCGTCGTCTGCGTTCCGGCGTAGAGGATGGCGGCCTGGCGCTCGGCCGCGGCCCGGTGCGCGGCGAGCGCGCCCGGCGACAGGTCCGCGTCGGGCGCGGGCTCCGGCTCAAAGTTGCCGTAGCGGTCGACGCCGCGTACCAGGGCGGCGCCGTCCCGGGGACCGATCACCTGGCGCAGGTGCGTCGGGATGTAGCGGATGGCGAAGCCGATGCGGCGGTCGTCCGAGCGGTTCGGCTCCGAGCCGTGGAACAGCCGCACATGATGCAGCGACATCTCGCCGGGCTGCAGAACGAGGTCGACGGCCTTGCTCTCGTCGACCTCGACCATCAGCTCCTGACCGCGCGTCAGGAGGTTCTCCTTGCGGTAGGTATCGCGATGGCCGACCTGCTCGCCGTGGGTCCCGGGGATCACGCGCATGGCACCCGACGCGACCGTGCTCGGGCTGAAGGCGATCCAGGCGGTCACCACGGCGGGCTCCGAGAGGCCCCAGTATGTCGAGTCCTGATGCCAGGACACGAAGGCCGGATCGTGCGCCTCCTTGATGAAGAACGAGCTGGACCAGCACAGGATGTCCGGGCCGATGACGTCCTCGACCGCGTCGAGGACGTGCGGATGGCGGGTCAGCTCCCAGAGCCAGGTGAAGAGAAGATGCGACTTGTGGCGCAGCGCACCCTTGAGCGGCCCGCCCTCGATGGCCTCGAACGCCTCGAGGCGACGGCGGTAGTCGGCGGCCTCGCCCGGTTCCAGGACCCGGATGGGAAAGTAGAATCCGTCGCGGCGATATCGTGCGACCGCGTCGGGCGACAGCAGCTTGGTGCGCGGCGACGCGCTCTCGGCGATCGCGGACATGGGTTTCCTCACCTCGTTTGCCGCAACCTAATCCCGATCCCGGCACGGAGGGAAGACCGTATATCACTGAGATATCACTTCATTGCCGCGGGCTCCGCCGCGGCTGGAGCAGCGTGATCACCAGGGCCGACCCGATGCAGAGCAGCGCCGCGATCTCGTGCCAGCCGACCGGTTCGCCGAGGACGAGGGCGCTCGACAGCAGGCCGACGATGGGAACGGCAAGCGTGCCGATGCCGGAGATCGTCGCCGGCATCGCCGCGACGACGCGGAACCAGGCGAGATAGGCGGCGGCATTGGCGATCAGGCACAGGAAGGCGAGCCCGGCCCAGCCCTGGGCGGTGACCGCTGCCCAGTCGGTCGAGGCGCCGGCGGCGACGCGGATGGCCAGCAGCGGCAGGGATGCGATCAGGAGCTGCCAGCCGGCGATGAGCCCGACGTCGGCCCGCCAGAGGCGGCGCTTCATCAGGATCGTGCCGACGGCGAAGGAGACCGCGGCCATCAAGGTGAGCGCGGCCCCGGCCGGCGCGTCGGCCAGGCCGGAGAGGTCCTGGGCCATCAGGACCACGATGCCGGCGATGCCGAGTCCGAGCGCGGCCAGGTGGCGTGGGGCCGGCCGCTCGCCAAGGAAGATGGCGGCGAGAACCGCGGTCCAGATCGGCATGGTGTAGACGAGCAGCGCCGTACGGCCGGGGCTGAGCAGCAGCACGCCGTAGGTCATGCCGATCTGGAAGATCGACATGTTGAACGCACCGGCGATCGCCAGGTCCCGCCAGTGATCGCGCGGCAGGCGCAGGGAGTGGCCGCCCATGCGGGCCACCAGCAGCAGGACGCAGGCGCCCACCACCATGACGAGGCAGCGGCTCGACCACGGATCGATCTCGTCGAGCACGATCCGCATGATCGGATAGCTGAGGCCCCAGCTCAGCCACACGACCGCGAGCAGTCCGAAGGCCGCGAGCGTCGAGCGGCCGGCGGGGGGCATGAGAGGAGGAGCGGTTGAATCAGGCGCCGGAGAGAGCGGCGGCGACGCGCTCCATGGCGGTGCCCGGGCTGGTCAGCACCGGCACCTGCACCGATCCCGCGGGCATCGATTCCAGCACGCGGGCCATCGAGGCCTGCGCCAGCACGATCACGTCGACCGCGGGCAGCATGCGCCCGACCGCCGCCCGCACCGCCGCATCGTGGCCGTCGCGGTCGCCGCGCTGCAGCGCCTCGAACGCCCCCGCGCAGACGTCGTCGCGGATTGCGACCGGCTTGCCGGCCATGGCCGCGCGCCGCGCCACCAGCTCGCGGGTCGGCTCCAGGGTCGAGCTCAGCGTGGCCAGCACGCCGATGCGCGCTCCCGCGGCGATCGCCCGGTCGGCCATCTCCTCGTCGATGCGGAAGAGGGGCACCGGGCAGAACGGACGCGTCGCGTCGACCGCCGGGCCGATCGACGAGCAGGTGACGAGCACCGCATCCGCGCCCGCATCGACCGCCGACAGCACGTGCCCCGCCACCCGGCGCATCGTCGCCTCGGTCAGGCGACGGCTGCGGATGGTGTTCCGCAGCAGGCTCTCGTCGACGATGTTGAAGGTCTCCCAGTCCGGCAGCCGCGCCTGGGCGAGGTCGGCGAACGTCGACACCAGGCCGGGCACGGTGTGCACGAACGCGAGCTGCTTGGCCATGGCGCAACCTCGAGCGGGGTGGGGAAGCTCAGGCGCGGCCGATCCCCAGGAGATCGACGACGTTGTCGCCGAGGATCTTGTCCTTCTCGGCGGCCGAGAGGAAGCCGCAATGACGCCGGACGTAGTCGACGCACTGGCGGTAGGTGCAGAAGCGCTCGACGTTGGGCATGTCGGAGCCCCAGACGAGCTTGTCCGCGCCGTAGCGGTCGCGCATCTCGCGGATCAGCGCCTGGGCCTCGGGATAGGGATAGTCCCAGACGCCGCCCCAGGTGATCGGGAACATCACCTCCATCTGGACATTGTCGCGGGCGTAGACCCGGTGCACCTCGTCGGGGAAGTCCCAGCTTCCCCGGGGCGCGAAATGGCCGACCGGCGGACCCATGACCAGCAGCCAGCGCAGCGTCGGGTAGGCGACGACGACGCGCTCCAGCGCCACCAGGTTGGCGATGTAGCTCGGCCGGTCGTAGGCGGGCGTCGAGGACAGCTCGATCAGCACCGGCAGGCGGTAGCCCGCGATCTTGTCCCAGAACGGCCGGAAGTCGGGATGGTCGACGTTGCGCGCGTAGCCGTGGCGGGACATCTCGTGGGCATAGTAGAGGCCTCTCAGGCCGAGCTTCGTCACCGCCCGGTCGACCTCGGCCAGCGTCTCTGGCCGGTCGGCGACCGCCTCGTCGATGTTGATCAGGCCGGTGAAGCGCGCGGGGTACTGGCTCTGGGCGAAGGCGTTGTAGTCGTTCATCACGCCGTAGCCGCCGCCCGCCTGCAGCACCATGTGGTCGACGCCGGCGTTGATCATCTGCGCGATCGCCTGCTCGGGCGGGCAGACGATGTCCTGCATGGCGACCGGCATGTACTGGACGTAGTAGTCCTCGCCCTCCCAGGTGAAGCAGAGCTGGCCGTGCTGCCCGACCCGGAAGCGGACGTCGGTCAGCCCAGCCCAGGTGTTGTCCTCGGGCCGGAACAGCATCGTCGGCCGGATCTCCTTGCCGTCGCGCGCCCGGAACGCGCGCGCGGCGGGGCGGGTGACGACCTTCTGGAGATACTTGAGGTGGACCTCGACGGACGGATGGCCGCAGGGCCCGTCCCA
The DNA here is from genome assembly GCA_020852355.1 of Alphaproteobacteria bacterium. Classification (GTDB taxonomy): domain Bacteria; phylum Pseudomonadota; class Alphaproteobacteria; order ATCC43930; family Allostellaceae; genus Allostella. The sequence goes on along the minus strand of JADZBA010000260.1, from coordinate 8,353 downwards.
GTGCTGGAAGACGTGCGCGTGGCAGTCGACGATCATGTCCGCATTCGCTCGAAGGAGGGCGCGGGGCCGCAGCCGGCCCCGCGCGGGACGGTTCAGCCCAGCTTGGCCATGTGATGGTCGAGCAGGCGGGCGACCTCGCCGTTGACGTTGAGGAACGTCGCGTAGAAGTCGAGGAACGCCTTCCACTCCGGATCGCCGTAGCGGACCATCCAGGTGTTCGGGCGCTTGTCGAACGGGTGGTCCGGGTCGACCGCGTAGGCCCAGCTCGCATTGCGCCGGGCGAACAGCACCACGTCGCTGTCGCCGGAGATCCAGAGATCGGCGCGCTTGGCGCGCACCGGCTCCGCGCCCAGCGACACCTGGCCCGTCGTGGTGATGACCTTCGCCTTCGGGAAGAGCGTGGCGATGCGGCCTTCCTCGCTGGCGCCGGTGGTGACGGAAATGGTGACCGACGGGTCGTTGAAGTCGGCCGCCGTCTTGAAGCGGCCGGCATTGTCCTTGTGGGCGAGGCACAGCGTGCCCTTGGACCAGGCCGGGCCGATGAAATTGACCACCAGCGCGCGCGCCATCGTATAGACCGCCGAAGAGCCGAACACGTCGAAGTCGCCGCGGCGCAGGCCGACGGTCGCATTGGCGAACGTCACCTCGCTCCACTCGACCTTGACCTCCATCTCCTTGGCGAGCCGCTCGATGCAGTCCTTGTAGATGCCGCCGAGCTCGCCCGTCTTGGCGTCCTTGTAGAACCAGGGACCGGTCTGGGCGTAGCCGGCCTTGATGACGCCGGTCTTCTTCACCTTGGCCAGCACCGAGTTCTCGCTGATGCCGGTGTCGAGGAGCTGGGCATGGGCCTCGCGGATCGAGCCTGCCCCCGCCAGCAGCCCGGCGGCGCCCGCCGCCGCCCCGGCCATCGCCACACCCGTCAGCAGGCCGCGCCTGCCGCTGTCGATCGTCTCGTCCATTTCTTGCCTCCTGTTCCAGACGAAAAAGGGACTCAGTGACTGCAACCCCGCGCCGCGATGGGCCACAGGGCCTCGACGCGGCCGTTGCGCACGCCGACGTACCAGTCGTGCAGGTTGACGGTCGGGTCGCAGTGTCCCGGGATGAGCCAGACCTTGTCGCCCAGCTTCAGCGGCTTGGCGCCGGCACCGACACGCAGCCGGCCGTGCTCGTCGGAGACGCCGGTGACCTCGACGTCGTCGAGCCCATGTACCCAGGGCACGCCCTTCTCCATGGAATACGACTTGAGCCCGGCGTCGACGACGGCGCGGTCGGCCGTCGGCCGGCTCATCACCGTCGCGAGCACGAACAGGCTGTGGTCGAACTCGTCGTAGCGGTTCGAGGTCTTGCCGCCGATGCGCGCATAGTCGGTATCCATGAAGACGTAGGAGCCGACCTGCAGCTCATTGTAGACGCCGCTCGTCGACTCGAACTGGAAGGTGCCGGTGCCGGCGCCGCCGACGATCGGACAGGCGAGGCCGGCGGCGGCCAGCGCGGCCACGGTCGCCCTGGTCTTCTCCACCGCGATCGCGATGGCGGCCTCGCGCTCGCCCCACGTCGGCAGGTGCTGGGCGGTGCCGTGATAGGCCTGCAGGCCGCCGAAGCGCAGCCCCCTGGTGGCTGCGATCTGTTTCGCCAGGGCGACCGCCGGCTCGCCCGGGGCGACGCCGCAGCGGGTCATGCCGACATCGATCTCCACCAGGGCCGCCAGCTCGACGCCGAACTCGCGTGCCGCGCGGCCGGCCGCCTCGACCTGCTCCGGCGCGTCGACGCACAGCCCGATCTCGGCGTCGCGGGCCAGCGCCGCCAGGCGCAGGAGCTTGCGATCGCCCACCACCTCGTTGCTGACGAGGACGTTGCGCACGCCGCCCGCGACCAGGATCTCGGCCTCGCCCACCTTCTGGCAGCATTGGCCGACGGCACCCAGCTCGATCTGCTTCATCGCGATGACCGGGCACTTGTGCGTCTTGGTGTGCGGCCGCACGCGCACGCCGGTGCGCCGCGATACTTCGGCCATCTTGCGCAGGTTGCGGTCGAACGCGTCGAGATCGAGCAGCAGGGCGGGCGTGTCGACATCGCCGACCGGCATGCCGATCTCGGCGGGGGGACGCTGAGGCACGGATGGGACCTTTGCAGGGATTGAAATCGGCGATAGCGTATTTCAGAACAAACCCGGCCGCGATGGTTATTTCCTCTTCCGAGCCCCGAGCGATCGATGGCTGACCCGGCCGGGGCGCCGTGCGTCGAGGTGGTCGACCTGCACAAGCGCTTCGGCGCGCTGGAGGTGCTGCGCGGCGTCTCATTCGCGGTCGATCGCGGCAGCGTCGTCAGCATCATCGGCGCCAGCGGCTCGGGCAAGAGCACGCTGCTGCGCTGCATCAACTACCTGGAGCAGCCGACCTCGGGCGAAGTCCGCATCGACGGCGAGCCGATCGGGATCGAGCGCCGGGCGGACGGATCGGAGCGCCGGCGCAGCATGCGGGAGATCGGCCGCTTCCGCCGCGACCTCGGCATGGTCTTCCAGCAGTTCAACCTGTGGCCGCACCTCACCGTCCTCGGCAACGTCGTCGAGGCGCCGATCCGCGTGCGCGGCCTGCCGCGCCGCCAGGCCATGGAGCTCGCACGGGCCTGTCTCGAGCGGGTCCAGCTCAGCGAGAAGTCGAGCGAGTACCCCGCGCGCCTGTCCGGCGGCCAGCAGCAGCGCGTCGCCATCGCCCGGGCGCTCGCCATGCAGCCCAAAGTGATGCTGTTCGACGAGGCGACGTCCTCGCTCGATCCCGAGCTGACCGGCGAGGTGCTGGAGGTGATGCGCGGCCTGGCGGTGGACGGCACGACCATGATCGTCGTCACCCACGAGATGGGCTTCGCCCGCGAGGTCTCCGACCGGGTTATCTTCCTGCATGGCGGCCTGATCGAGGAGGAGGGGCCGCCGGCGCAGGTGTTCGGCACGCCGCGGTCGGAACGCTGCCGGCAGTTCCTGGCGAAGCTGCTGCATTGAGCGTCCAGTCGGAAGAACGGTGCCGATCGCTCTCTGCTCCCCATCGGGCGGGAGAGGGCGAAGGGCGATAGGGCGATGTCCGAGAATCTCCGCCAGATGCTCGATCTCGGGCTGTTCTGGGAGTACCGGTCGATCCTGCTCGCCGGGCTCGCCTTCAACTTCTACGTCTTCGCGGCGTCGGCGAGCGCGGCGATCGTGCTCGGCTTCCTCGCCGCGCTGGCGCGGGTGAACCCGCTCAGGCCGCTGCGCTGGCTGGGCGCGGTGCATGTCGAGACGTTCCGCAACGCACCCGACTACGTGATGCTGGTCTGGGTGCATTTCGTGATGCCGCTGCTGATCGGCCAGGCGATCGGCATGCGCGTCACGTTTGCGCCCTTCGTGTCGGCGGTGATCGCGCTGGGCCTGGTCTACAGCGGCTATCTCGCCGAGACCTTCCGGACGGGCATGCAGGCGGTGCCGCGCGGCCAGATCGAGGCGGCGCGCGCCTGCGGCATGGGCGGCGTCCTCGTCATGCGGCGGATCATCCTGCCGCAGGCCGTGCGCATGATGCTGCCCGAGGCCATGAACAACTTCGTCTCGCTGTTCAAGGCGACGACCATCGTCTCGCTGATCACCGTGCCCGACCTGATGTACCGCGTGCAGATGGTGACGCAGCAGGAGATGCGGCCGCTGCCGCTTTACACCGGCGCGGCGCTGACCTACTTCGTGCTGATCTGGGCCGTGGCGGCCCTGGCGCGCGCCGGCAGCGAGCGCTGGCGCCGGAAGATCTGGGCCTGAGCCGCCATGGGCAACTGGGAGCGCCTCGTCTGGAACCAGCGCAACGTCCTCCTGGACGGCTTCCTGGTGACGCTCGAGATCTGCGCCATCGCCTTCGCGGTCGCGGTCGCCGCCGGGCTCGGCCTCGCGCTGCTGCGGCTCTACGTCCGGCCGCTGCGCTGGCCGGCCATCATGTGGATCGAATATTGCCGCGCCACGCCGATCTACGTGCAGCTCATGTGGGTCAACTATGTCTGGCCGGAGATCCTCGGCTGGCCGACGACGTTCTATACCGCCGGCTGGGTGGCGCTCGCCCTGCAATCCAGCGGCTATCTCGCCGAGACGTTCCGCACCGGCATCGAGAACATCGGTCGCGGCCAGCGCGAGGCGGCCTACGCCGTCGGGATGTCGCCGCTGCTCACCTTCCGGCGCATCATCCTGCCGCAGGTGCTGGTCACGATCGCGCCGTCGATCGTCACCCAGTTCACCGTCATCGTGAAATCCTCGACCCTGGTGTCGGTGATCACCGTCCAGGACCTGATGTTCCAGTCGCAGCGGCTGGTCAACGTCTGGTTCGAGCCGATCGAGATCCTGACGGCGACCGCCGCCATCTACATCCTCTTCATCTTCGCCGTCTCCGCCGCGGGCAAGGCGCTCGCCGACCGCCTGCGGCTGCGCTACGGCCTGGGGACCTGAAAGATCATGGCCTACCGGCTCGGCATCGACATCGGCGGCACCTTCACCGACCTCGTCTTCCTCGGGCCCGCGGGGCGCGTGCTCACGGCCAAGGTCCTGTCCACGCCCGACGACTACAGCCGCGGCATCGCCGAGGGGCTGGGCGCGGTCTTCGCGGCCGGCGAGGCCGCCGCCGCCGCGGTGGAGCAGGTGGTGCATGGCACCACCGTCGCGACCAACGCCATCCTGGAAGGCAAGGGTGCCCGCGTCGGGCTGCTGACCACCGAGGGCTTCCGCGACGTGCTGGAGATCCGCCGGCTGCGCATGCCCGTCCTTTACGACATCCGGTGGCGCAAGCCGGAGCCGCTGGTCGGCCGCGAGCGGCGCATGGAGGTGGCCGAGCGCATCGACTCCGACGGCGCCGTCGAGCGGCCGCTGGACGAGGCGGGCGCCCGGGCGGCGATCGCGGCGCTGCTGGCCGAAGGCGTCGACGCGATCGCGATCTGCCTGCTGAACGCCTACGCCAGCGGCGCCCACGAGGAGCGGCTGGCCGCGCTCGTCGCGGAAGCGGCGCCGGGCCTGCCGGTATGCGTGTCGAGCGCGCTGCTGCCGGAGATCAAGGAGTACGAGCGGACCAGCACGACGGTGGTTAACGCCTACGTCATGCCGGTCGTCTCGCGCTACCTCCGGTCGCTCACGGCCGGGCTGACCGGGCTGGGAGTCGCGGCGCCGCTGCGCGTGATGCAGTCGAGCGGCGGGGCGATGGGCGTCGAGGCCGCCTGCGTGCGCCCGATCCATCTCATCGAATCCGGTCCCGCCGCCGGCGTGGTCGGCGCGGCGGAGCTGTCGCGCCGGCTGGGCGGCCGCTCGCTGATCGCCTTCGACATGGGCGGCACCACGGCCAAGGCGGCGCTGGTCGCCGGCGGCGCCTTCGACCGCGTCGGCTCGCTCGAGGTCGGCGGCGGGATCAACGTCGCCGGCCGCCTGCTGAGCGGCGGCGGCTACCATGTCCGGGCACCGGCGATCGACATCGCCGAGGTCGGCGCCGGCGGCGGCAGCCTCGTCGAGGTCGATGCCGGCGGCGGCCTGCGCGTCGGTCCGAAGAGCGCGGGCGCCGCCCCCGGTCCCGCCTGTTACGGCCGCGGCGGCACGTTGCCGACCGTGACCGACGCCAACGTCGTGCTCGGCTTCGTCAATCCCGAGTATCTCGCCGGCGGCAGCATCCCGGTCGACCGTGCCCTTGCCGAGCGCGCCATCGCCGAGACGGTCGCCCGGCCGCTCGGCGTCGATCTCGCGACCGCCGCCTGGGGCGTCCATCGCGTCGCCAACGCGACGATGGGCCGGGCGTTGCGCGCCGTCTCGACCGAGCGCGGCCGCGATCCGCGCGACTTCTCGGTCCTCGCCTTCGGCGGCAACGGCCCGATCCACGCGGCGGCCCTGGCGGCATCCCTCGACGTCCGGCGCATCCTGGTGCCGCCGGTGCCCGGCCTCTTCAGCGCCCTGGGAATGCTCTTTCCCGATACCGAGCACCATTTTGTCCGCACCTTCAAGCGCCGGCTCGACGGGCTCGATGCCGCCGCGCTGGACGCCGCCTTCGCCGGCATCGAGGCGGACGGTGCGCGGGCCCTGGCGGAGGACGGCTACGCCCCCGCGGCCATCCGCTTCGAGCGGCTCGCCGACCTGCGCTATCTCGGCGAGAACTCCGAGCTGACCCTGCCCATCCGTGGCGCCGGCCCGCCGGCCGAGATGCTGCGCGCCGACTTCGACGCCGCCCACGAGCGGACTTACGGCTACCACTCGGGCGACGAGACCGCCGAGATCGTGAACCTGCGCCTCGTCGCCCGCGGCCTGTCGACCGCGCCGCGCGTGCCCGACCGTCTCGCCGTCGCCGCCGCACTCGGCAGCCGCACGCCCGGCCGCGGCCGCCCGGTCTATTTCGGTCCCGAGGTCGGCTGGGTCGAGACGCCGACGGTCGGCCGCGCGGCGATCAGTGCGGCGTGGGAGCAGGGGCCGCTGCTGGTCGAGGAATACGACAGCACCACCGTCGTGCCGCCGGGTGCCCGCGTGCGGCGAATCCTGTGGGACGTGCTCGAGGTCGAGCTGGAGGCGGGACGATGAACGAACCCCTGGCACCGGCCCGCACGGTCGATCCCTTCGCCCGCGACCTCGTCAAGAACGCGCTCGCCACCATCGCCGACGAGATGGCGCTGACCGTGGCCCGCACGGCGCGCTCGTTCGTGGTCAAGGAGGCGCTCGACTTCTCGACGGCGCTGTTCGACGGCGCGGGCGAACTGATCGCCCAGGGCACCTGCCTGCCGTTCCACCTCGGCGCCATGCCCTTCGCCGTGGCGGCCGTGATGCGGACCTTCGGCGGGCGCATCGGGCCGGGCGACCTGTTCGTCACCAACGATCCCTACGACGGCTCGACCCACCTGCCCGACGTGGTCATCGTCAAGCCGATCCACCTCGACGGGCGGCGGATCGGCTTCGCCGCGGCGCTCGCCCACATGACCGACATCGGCGGCCGCATTCCCGGCGGCAACGCCAGCGATTCGACGGAGCTGTACCAGGAGGGGCTGCGCATCCCGCCCTCGCGCCTGCACCGCGCGGGCGAGCCCGACGAGAACCTGTTCCGCCTGATCGAGCGCAACGTGCGCGTCCCGGACAAGGTGCTGGGCGACATCCGCTCGCTGATCGCCGCCTGCGGCCAGGGCGAGCGCGGCATCCTCGATCTCGTCGGCCGCTACGGCGCCGAGGGCTTCGCCGCGCATTGCCGCGACCTGCTGGACTACACCGAGCGCTTCACGCGGGCGGAGATCGCCCGGCTGCCGGCCGGCACCTACCGCTTCGTCGACCATCTCGACAATGACGGGATCTCGCCCGACCCGATCCGCTTCGAGGTGGCGGTGACGATCGCCGGCGAGGAGATGACGATCGACTTCACCGGCACGGCGCCGCAGGTGAAGGGCGCCATCAACTGCGTCTATCCCTTCACGCTGTCGACCGCGCTCGCCTGCGTCCGCTCGATCGTCGACCTGTCGATCCCGAACAACGCCGGGTACTTCCGGCCGATCAAGGTGATCGCGCCCGAAGGCACCATCGTCAACCCGCGCGCGCCGGCGGCGGTGGCGGCGCGCGGCATCACCGGCATCCGCATCGCGGACACCATCTTCGGCGCGCTCGCCCAGGCGGTGCCCGGCCTCATTCCCGCCTGCGGCGCCAACGCGCCCGACGTCGGCGTCAGCTTCGGCGGCTACGGGCGGGACGGGAAGTCGCACGTCTTCCTGGAGTTCCTGGTCGGCTCGTGGGGCGGCGGACCCGACCGCGACGGCATGGACGCCTGCACCGGAACGCTGGTGAACTATTCCAACACGCCGGCGGAGATGATCGAGGCGGAGTTGCCGATCGCCGTCGAGCGCTACGGCCTAGTGCCCGACACCGGCGGGGCGGGGGAGTGGCGGGGCGGCCTGGCACTCGACCGTCATCTCCGCTTCAAGCTCGACGGTGCCACCTTGCAGATCCGCTCCGACCGGCGCGACCACCCGCCCTATGCGCTGGCGGGCGGCGAGGCGGGGGCGCCGTCCTGGGTCGACATCAGGCGGGCCGGCGGGCGGGTCGACACGTTCCCGCAGAAGTTCCTCACCACGGTCGATGCCGGCGACGTGCTGCGCGTGCGACTCGCCGGCGGCGGCGGCTACGGCGATCCGCTGGCGCGCGACCCGCATCGCGTCCTGGCGGACGTGCGCGCCGGCAAGGTCACCGTCGCCGCGGCGCTGGACCGCTACGGCGTCGTCATCGCCCTGGAGCCGCCGCGGGTCGACGTCGCGGCCACCCTCGCGGCGCGGCAGGCCCGTCCTCGGCGCTGACTTTCTGCTGCGGCGCAGCGACGATTTCCTCTTGTCGTATACAATGCATTATCGCTAGCCT
>JADZBA010000259.1 GCA_020852355.1 Alphaproteobacteria bacterium | reverse complement strand
TGGAGGAGCAGTACGGCGACGCGATCCTGACCGCCCTGCCCTCGCGGATGGTCCATGCCGCGATGCTGCCCGGCCACCGGCATCTCCGGCGGATCGAGCGGCGCGGCGCGCTGTGGGCCGCCATCACCGTCGGCGACGCGACGCTCCAGGTCGTCAACACCCATCTCGGCCTGCTGGCGACCGAGCGCATCGCCCAGGCGGACACCCTGCTGGGCGAGGACTGGCTCGGCCACGCGCAGTGCCGGCCGCCGGTGGTGCTGCTGGGCGATCTCAACGCCGTGCCGCGCTCGCGCGCCTACCGGCGGCTCGCCCGGCACCTCGCCGACGCGCAGCTCGCCCCGGCGTCGGCGCGCGCTCGCGCCACCTTCCCCGCCCGCCTGCCCGTACTGCGTATCGACCATGTGATGGTCGGCCCGGGGGTCACCGTCCGCCGCGCCGAGGTGGTCTCGACGCCGCTGGCGCGCGTGGCGTCGGACCACCGCCCGGTCGTCGTCGACATCGACATCGTCCCGGACGGCTGAGCCGCCATGGCGGGCCGCGTGTCGCACTGGCTCGCCCCGGCCATCGCCACTGCCGCGGTGGCGATCGCGGCCTTCCTCGTGCATCGGACCCTCGGCCGCTACTCCCTCGACGAGATCCTGGCTTCCGTCCGGGCCATCCCGACGGGCCGCCTCGCGGCGGCCATCGGCTTCGCGGCGGCGAGCTATCTGTGCCTCACCGGCTTCGACTACGTGGCGCTGCGTTGCGCCGGTCGCCCGATGCCCTATCGCCGCGCGGCGCTGGCCTCGTTCTGCGCCCTCTCGATCGGCCACAACATCGGGCTGGCCGCCCTCAGCAGCGGTGCCGTCCGCTACCGCTTCTACGCGGCCTGGGGGCTCTCGGCGGCGGAGGTGGCGAAGGTCATCCTGTATTGCGCCGCGACCGTGGCGCTCGGCCTGCTGGCACTCGGCGGCGCGGCTCTCCTCGCCCAGCCCGCCCTCGCCGAGAAGGTGACCGGCCTTCCCCGGGGCGCCGCCATCCTGGTCGCCGTCCTGTGCCTCGCCGTGCCCGTGGCGTATGCCCTCGCGGCGACCCTGCGGCGACGGCCGCTGCGGCTCGGCGCGTGGACCATCGAGCCGCCGCCGCCCCATCTGGCGCTGGCCCAGATTGCCCTCGGCGCCGCCAACTTCGCCTGCGTCGCCGGCTGCCTGCACCAGTGTCTGGCTGCCCTGGCCGCTGTCGGGTATCCGGCGGTCGCCACAGTCTACGTCGTCGCCAACGTCTCGGCCATCGCCAGCCACGTACCGGGCGGGCTCGGGGTCATCGAGAGCGTCGTGCTGGTGCTGCTCGGCGAGGACGACGTCATCGGCGCGCTCGTCGCCTTCCGGGTCGTCTATTTTCTCGTGCCGCTGGCGCTGGGCGGCGCGCTGTTCCTGGCGACCGAGACGGCGCGCCGCCTCAGGTGGCCGCCGCCGTGGGGCGGGCCGGAGCGTGACGCGGCGCGAAGCGGCGCCGATGCAGGAACCACAGCGGATCGATCAAGGTCTCCGGATCCAGCAGGAAGGTGCCGCAGACCGGCCGTGTCGGCCCGTCGGACGTCATCGCCGCGAAGGCCCGCAAGCCACGATCGCCGGTGTTGAGGCGATCGATGGCGGCGATCAGCGAGCCGCCCGCCGCGTCGACCGTCCGGCCGACCACGGCCGGAGCGACCTGGAGATGCTCGCCGAGCAGCCGGTCGCGCAGGGCCGCGATGGCGCCGCGGACAGCGGCGTCACCGGCCTCGATGCCGAGATCGCATTCCGTATCGACCCCCACGGACCGGTTGTTGAAGTTCGACGAGCCGATGCGCACGAAGACATCGTCGATGACGACCACCTTGGAATGGACGAGCAGTCGCCCACCTTCGTCGGCGCCGCAGACCACCGGATAAAGCGCCCGCAGCCGGCCGTGGCGATCATGGCGGCGCAGCTTGCGGATCAGCCGGTCGCGGTTGGTCCCCATCGCGAATTCCTCGAGCAGGCCGCGCGAGGAGTGGGTCGAGACGACGACGACCTCCGGCCCGTCCGGCTCCCCCAGGCGACGGGCGAGCACGGCGCCGATGCGGCGGGCCGTCAGGTACTGCGCCTCGATGTAGATGCTGCGCCGCGCCGCCAGCAGGGCGCTCTCGGCCATCGCGATACCCTCGCGCCGGCGCGGCTCGCCGCCCCAGGGCGGGGCGGTGCGCGCGATCGCCACGTCGACCCCCGCGAAGTCGGGCGCCAGCGCCTCGGGCCAGGGATCGCCATCGACGGCGACCGAGGGTACCGTCTCGCCGGTGGCGACGCGCCAGCGATTGCGCGCGATCTGCGACAGAGCCCGGGCGGCTTCGCCGTCGACGGCCATGTGCACGTCGTGCACCGCGCCGTAGGGCGTGCCGTCGGGGTCGACGCGCCGCGGGTCGTCGGGCAGGTGCTCGGGCGTGTCCCAGCGCTGCACCGTCAGGTCCATGCCACCGGCGAACGCGACCGCATCGTCGACCGCGACGATCTTCTGGTGGTGGGCGCCGTAGAGCGGATGACGGCGGTCGAGCCGCACGCGGATGCGCGGATGGGCCTGCCACGGCGCCCCCAGCACCAGCGGCCACGGCGCGCCCGGCGCATGCAGCACCGCCAGGCTCCACACCAGGACCCGCACCTCGAGCTCCGGCCGCACCTCCACCAGCTCGCGCAGGATCTGGCCGAGCGGCTTGGCGTCGGCCTCCGGGCGCAGGCGGATGCGCGCGTCGAAGTCCCAGCCGACGATCAGTATCGACCGCTGCGCACGCAGCAGCGTCGTCTCCAGATGGCGGAAATACTGGTCGCCGTCGACCAGGACCGCGGCGCGCGCAGTCTCCGCCACGCGCCAGCAGTTCCAGCCCGGGCGGATGATGCGGCCGCCGGTCGGGGCGCCGTCGATCGGTCGGGCGCGCCGGGCCCAGCGCAGGCGGCGCCAGCGGGCGCGGATCTCCGCGGCCGTACCTCGCGCCCAGCGCGCCCGCCGCCCGGGATCCGGCGTGCCGCCGTCCTCGTCCACGGCCTCCGCGCCGTTGCGCGCCGCGGCCGAATCAAGTGGTGCTGTCATGGATATGCACGTCGTCCGCACCGTGGCGGCGCAAGATGGTCATGGCGAGATCCTCGCGGCCGGCCGGAATCATCGCGACCCACAGCAGGATGCCGCCCCTGGCGATCTGTCTTTCCAGGAACGCCTCCCGGCCGCCCCCGAGCTTCTGGCCGATCGCCTCGACCGCGGCCGCGGCACCGCCACCGACGGCCGCCGCGCCGACGATCGCCGCGAGCACCCCGCCGCCGGAGACGATGGTCGCGCCGGTCGCGATGAACGCCCCGACCACGCCCGCCATGCTGGTCGCCAGAGTGCGGCCCTGGCGGACGTCGGTGTCCGACACCACGGCGGCCTTCGCCGTATGGTCGTCGTCGGCCGCGGCGACGGCCTCGCGCGGCTGCGTCAGGCTCGGCGCCAGCACGCTGTCGGCCGCGAGGATGCTGAGCGCGGCGCGGTCGAAGCCGGCGCTCTCCAGCG
>JADZBA010000258.1 GCA_020852355.1 Alphaproteobacteria bacterium | reverse complement strand
GCACCGGCGCCGGGCGCTGGCTGATGAACCGCGCCGTCGAGATCGCCTGGGCGCGGCCGATCGCGCGCTTCTGGGTGCATACCTGCACGCTCGACCATCCGGGCGCGCTCGCCTTCTACGTCCGCTCCGGCTTCGTCCCCTTCCGCCGCCAGGTCGAGATCGCCGACGACCCGCGCCTGCTCGGCCAGGCGCCGCGCTCGGCGGCGGCGCACGTGCCGGTGATCTGAAGCCACCTCCGCCGCCCCCGCCACGCATGATAGAATCCCCGCTTCGAGGGGGGCGCCAGCATATGTTCGATCCGACCACGCTGACTGGGATCCACACGCTGCTGAGCCTGGTCGCCATCGCCGCGGGATTCATCGTCCTGCCGGGCCTGCTGGGCGGCCGGGCGACGCCGTTCTGGACCGGCCTGTTCCTGCCGACCGCGATCGCGACCGACGTCACCGGCTTCATGTTCCCTTTCGACCGCTTCATCGAATCGCACTGGACGGGCATCGCATCGCTGGTGGTGCTGGCGGCGGTGCTGGCCGGGCGCTGGGTCTTCGGCCTGGGCGGCGCCTGGCGCCGGATCTACGCGGCGGGGATGGTGCTGACGCTCTATTTCCTGGTCTTCGTCGGCGTGGCGCAGCTCTTCAGGAAGGTGCCGGCCCTGGCTCAGATGGCGCCGACCCTGGCGGAGCCGCCCTTCCTGGTGTCCCAGGTCGTCGTGCTGCTGCTCTTCATCGTCCTTGCGGTGGCGGCCGCGCGCGGCTTCCGCGGCGCCCGGCGGCGATAGCCGCCGGCGTCAGCCGCGGCCGTAGCCGATCCCGGAGAGCGCGGCGCCGATCTCCTGCAGCGTCGCCGGGTCGTCGATGGTGGCCGGCATCCGCCATTCCTGGCCGTCGGCGATGGCGCGCATGGTGCCGCGCAGGATCTTGCCGGACCGCGTCTTCGGCAGGCGCTGCACGACGACGGCGGTCTTGAAGGCGGCGACCGGGCCGATGCGGTCGCGCACCCGCTGCACCACCTCCTTCGCCACCTCGGCGTCGGAGCGCCCGACGCCGGCCTTCAGCACCAGCAGGCCGAGCGGCACCTGGCCCTTGAGCTCGTCGGCGACGCCGATCACCGCGCATTCCGCGACGTCGGGGTGGCCGGCCAGCACCTCCTCCATGGCGCCGGTCGACAGCCGGTGCCCGGCGACGTTGATGATGTCGTCGGTGCGCGCCATGACGTGGATGTAGGCGTCGTCGTCGACGAAGCCGGCGTCGCCGGTCTGGTAGTAGCCGGGGAAGGCGGCGAGGTAGGCCTGCCGGAAGCGGTCCTCGGCGTTCCACAGGGTCGCCAGCGCACCGGGCGGCAGCGGCAGCCGCATCGCCAACGCACCGACGTCGCCGCGCTTGGCTTCCTCCCCCGCGGCGTCGAGGCAGCGCACGTCCCATCCCGGCACGGCGCGGGTCGGCGAGCCGGCCTTCACCGGCAGCAGGCCGAGGCCCATGCAGTTGGCGGCGATCGGCCAGCCCGTCTCCGTCTGCCACCAATGGTCGATGATCGGCAGCTTCAGCAGCTCCTGCGCCCATTCGACCGTCGGCGGATCGGCGCGCTCGCCGGCGAGGAAGAGCGCGCGGAAACGCGAGAGGTCGTGCCCGGCCAGCAGCCGTCCCTCGGGATCCTCGCGCTTGATCGCGCGAAACGCCGTGGGCGCGGTGAACATGACGGCGGCGCGATGGTCGGCGATGACCCGCCAGAAGGCGCCGGCGTCGGGCGTGCCGACCGGCTTGCCCTCGTAGAGCACCGTCGTCGCGCCGGTCAGCAGCGGCGCATAGACGATGTAGGAATGGCCGACCACCCAGCCGACGTCGGATGCGGTGAACATGGTCTCGCCGGGCTCGACCGCGTAGATGTTCGCCATGCTCCAGCGCAGGGCCACCGCATGGCCGCCATTGTCGCGCACGATGCCCTTGGGCTGCCCGGTGGTGCCCGAGGTGTAGAGGATGTAGAGCGGATCGGTCGCCGCCACCGGCACGCAGGCGTGCGGGGCGGCCCCGGCGATCGCGTCCTCCCAGGAGAGGTCGCGGCCGGCGACCAGCGTCGCGGCCTGCTGCGGCCGCTGCAGGATGACGCAATGCGCGGGCTTCGCGGTGGCCAGTTCGATCGCCCGGTCGAGCAGCGGCTTGTAGGCGACGACGCGGTTGACCTCGATGCCGCACGATGCCGACACCACCACCTTCGGCGTGGCGTCGTCCAGCCGCGTCGCCAGCTCGGGTGCGGCGAAGCCGCCGAACACCACCGAGTGGATCGCGCCGAGCCGGGCGCAGGCGAGCATGGCGACGACCGCCTCGGGCACCATCGGCATGTAGACGACGACGCGGTCGCCCTTGCCGACCCCCAGCCGCGCCAGGGCGCCGGCGAATACCGCGACGCGGTCGCGCAGCTCGCCATAGGTGATGCGTGCGACCGTACCGGTGACGGGGCTGTCCCAGACGAGCGCCGCCTGCCCGCCGCGGCCGGCCGCGACATGACGGTCGAGCGCGTTCCAGCAGGTGTTGAGCACGCCGTCGGGAAACCACCGGCCGGACGGGCGGTCGCGGTCGAGGACGCGGGTCGGCGCTGCGACCCAGTCGATGGCGCGCGCCGCCTCGCCCCAGAAGCCTTCGGGATCGGCGAGCGAGCGGCGATAGGCGGCGTCGTAGCGGCTGGTCATCGCCGCTCCTTCTCGTCTAAATGGCGTTCCCCCGCCGCCACCGGTCGCCCGGTCGCGGCAGCGCGATAGTGGAGCAGCCGCCGGCCAGTGCCAAGGTGCGCATCGCCGCGGCGGCAGCGGAGCGAGGTGCCGCGGACCATGACGAGCAGCCCCTACGACCTGCATCTCGAGCGCAACCCGGCGAACCATGTGCCGCTGACGCCGCTCGGCTTCATCGAGCGCACCGCGGCCGTCTTCCCCGACCGCACCGCCGTGATCCACGGCGCCGTTCGCCGCACCTGGGCCGACACCTACGACCGCTGCCGGCGGCTGGCGAGCGCGCTGGTGCGGCTGGGGATCGGCAAGGGCGACACCGTCGCGGTCATGGCGCCCAACGTGCCGGCGCTGCTGGAGGCGCACTACGGCGTGCCGATGGCCGGCGCCGTGCTGAACGCGCTCAATGTCCGCCTCGACGCCGAGACGATCGCCTTCATTCTCGACCATGGCGAGGCGAAGGTGCTGCTGACCGATCGCGAGTTCGCGCCGACCGTGGCCAAGGCGCTGGCGGCGGCGGCGCGGCGGCCGATCGTCATCGACATCGACGACCCCTCGGGCCCGCGCGGCGAGCGGCTGGGCGAGATGGACTACGAGGCGTTCCTGGCGACCGGCGACCCGGGCTTCGCCTGGTCGCCGCCGGCCGACGAATGGGACGCCATCGCCCTCAACTACACCTCGGGCACCACCGGCAACCCCAAGGGCGTCGTCTACCATCATCGCGGCGCCTACCTGAACGCCATGGGCAACGTCATGGTCTGGGGGCTCGGCCGCCACCCGGTCTATCTGTGGACGCTGCCGATGTTCCACTGCAACGGCTGGTGCTTCCCCTGGACCATCACCGCCCTGGCCGGCACCCATGTCTGCCTGCGCCGGGTCGAGGCGAAGGCGATGTTCGACGCCATCGCGGACCACGGCGTCACCCACCTGTGCGGCGCGCCCGTGGTCATGAACATGCTGATCCATGCCGGCGAGCGCGAGCGCCGGACGCTGCCGGGCCGCGTCGCACTGATGACCGCGGCCGCCCCGCCGCCCGCCGCGGTGATCGAGGCGATGGAGCGCCAGGGCTTCCACATCACCCACGTCTACGGGCTGACGGAGGTCTACGGCCCGGCCGTCGTCTGCGCCTGGCACGACGACTGGGACGCGCTGCCGGGCGAGGAGCAGGCGCGGCTGAAGTCGCGCCAGGGCGTGCGCTACCCGGTGCTGGAAGGGCTGATGGTGGCCGACCCCGCGACGCTGTTCCCGGTGCCTGCGGACGGCGCCACCATGGGCGAGGTGATGATGCGCGGGAACATCGTCATGAAGGGCTACCTGAAGAACCCGCGCGCCACCGACGAGGCGTTCGCCGGCGGCTGGTTCCACACCGGCGACCTCGGCGTGCGCCACCCCGACGGCTATATCGAGCTGAAGGACCGCTCCAAGGACATCATCATCTCCGGCGGCGAGAACATCTCGACGATCGAGGTCGAGGGCGTGCTCTACCGCCACCCCGCGGTGCTGGAGGCGGCCGTGGTGGCGCGGCCGGACGCCCACTGGGGCGAGACGCCGTGCGCCTTCGTCACCCTGAAGGAGGGCAGCTCGGCGACCGAGGCGGAGATCATCGCCTTCGCGCGCGACAATCTCGCGCGCTTCAAGGTGCCGAGGACGGTGGTGTTCGGGCCGCTGCCGAAGACCTCGACCGGCAAGGTGCAGAAATACGCGCTGCGGGAACGGGCTAGGACCCTGTAGGCCGACAGGCCGCGTCGAAGAAATCGCCCTCCAGCGTCACCATCGCGGCGAAGCGGGCGGCCAGCGCCTCGCGGGCCGCGTCGTCGAGCGCCGCCGCGGCGGCATCGAGCTCGTCGCGCAGCGCCGCGACGAAGTCGCGGAAGGCGGGGGCCGCGTGCAGCGCGATCCATTCGCGGTGCTCGAAGCGCGCGGGCGCCTTCGCCTCCTCGGCCGCGGCCCAGTCGAGATAGATCCACTCGGCGGGCAGCAGCACGGCCAGGATGTCGGCGTAGGAGCCCTCGCCGGCCGCGCGCAGCAACGCCAGGAAGCGCTGCGATTCCTCCCACAGCACCGGCGCCGCGCGCTCCTCCGGCGGCACGCCGAGCGCATCGAAGCAGCGCTCGAAATAGCTGTTCTCGGCGCTGGTCAGGACCGCGGCGAAACCGGCGAAGAGGCGCTTGCCCGCCATCGTCGGCGCCTTGGCGATGGCATGGCCGACGAGCGAGGCGAGCGTCGTGACGAAGGCGTAGTCCTGCACGAGGTAGCGCCGGAGCACCGCGTCCGGCAGGG
>JADZBA010000257.1 GCA_020852355.1 Alphaproteobacteria bacterium | reverse complement strand
GCCGCCACGACCTGGTCGTGATCGAGGATGCCGCGCAGTCCGTCGGATCGCTGCATCGCGGCCGCCCGGCCGGCTCGATCGGCCAGTTCGGCTGCTTCTCGGCCCATCCGCTCAAGAACCTGAATGCCGTCGGCGACGGCGGTTTCGTGACCACCGACGACCCGGCGGCGGCGGCCCGCCTGCGGCGCCTGCGCGCCCATGGGATGATCGACCGGCAGACGGTCGAGGAATGGGGCCTGGTGTCGCGCATGGACGTGCTGCAGGCGGCGATCCTCGACTACCGGCTGGACCGGCTGCCCGACGTGATCGCCCGCCGCCGGTCGAACGCCGCCCTGTACCAGAAGCTGCTGCGCCACGACCGGCTGTACGTGCCGCCGTGCCGCAACGACGAGTTCAACACCTTCCACACCTTCGTGATCCAGGTCGACCGGCGTGACGAGCTGCAGGCCCATCTGAAGCAGCGGGGCATCAGGACGGCGATCCACTATCCGGTCCCGATCCATCTCCAGCCGGCGGCCCGGGCGCTGGGGCACCGGGCCGGCGACTTCCCGGTGACCGAGCGCCAGGCCGAGCGGATCCTGACCCTGCCGGTCAACCAGTACATGAGCGCGGCGGACGTCGAGACGGTGGCCGGCGAGGTCCTGGCCTTCCTCGCCGGCACGGCCGGCTGAGCACGGCGATGGCGGGTTTCCTCGGCAGCGGGCTGGGAGGCTTCGGCCGGACCGTCCGGCGGGGATTGCGGCGGATCTGGCGGAGCCGCGATCCGCCCACCCTGCGGCCGCTGGAACTGTCCCCGACGCCGACCCTGCGCGAGCTGGCCGACCTCACCGATTCCCTGCTGCGGCTCGAGATCGCCAACGGTTGCTTCGGGCGCATCGAATACCTGCTCGAGAAGGTCGGCGAGGCGATCCTGGCGGGACGCGTCGTGCCGCCGAAGGAGGCGCCGGAGGATCTGCTGGAGCGTCTCTGGATCAACATGCTGCGGCTCGGCCTGCTCGACGAGCTGCGCCACCTGATCGCCCAGCACGATCTGCCGGTCGCCCCGCAGGTCGCGGCCTTCTTCGAGTTCTGCGGCGGGCAGTACGCCGCCTGTCGCGCGCGCGGCGCCGCGTATCGCGCGCGGTTTCCCGACGAAGAGATCTTCGCCATGGGCTTCATCGTCTGGGGCGAGGCCTACATCCGGAACTTCCTGCGCTACAGCCTGCGCTCGATGCTGGCCCCGGGGAACATCCCGGCGGTCGCGCGGCAGGGGCGCGTCGTCCTGAGCATCGTGACCGATGCGGCCGGCGCGCAGCTGATACGCGCCGATCCGCTGTTCGACGCTATCCTGGCGATCGCCGAGGTCGAGCTCACGCTGGTGCCCGACCCGCTCATGGCGAGCCTCGAAGGCGGCCATCTCGTGCGCAACTTCTACATCCTCTACGGGCTGCTCGATCACTGCTCGATCTTCTTCGCGCAGGGGGCCGCCGCCCACCTGTTCATGATCCCGGTCGACGCCGTCGTGGCCGACGGCTCGCTGGACAGCATGGCGGGCTATCGCCTGCAGGGCTTCGAATGCTGCGGCGGCGGCAACCTCGTCGCCAGCACCGAAACGTTCCTGCCGGCGATCGACTCGCGTTTTCCCGGCGCAGGCCCGATCGTCATCTCGACCTTCGAGCTGGCCTCGCTGGCCGTCGAGCATGCGCACCATTACTTCACCTCGCAGGTCATCGCGTCGCAGAATGTCGACTTCGGCAAGCATCCGCGCGAGCTGTTCTGGCCGCGCGAGGGCGGCATCGAGATCCACTCGATCTTCATCCATCCGCTGTTCACCTCCGCCGTCGGGCTCGCCAACTATCGGCGCAAGCACTACGCCAACATCGACTACGGGATGATTCCCCGCCTGTTCGCCGGGCCGGCGCGGATCAAGATCATCGAGGATCCGCGCGAGGCCTACGTCAACAACTTCACGGCCGCCGACCGGGTGTACGAGACGATCGGCAAGCCGTTCGACGTCGACGCCTTCCTGCGCGCCCACGACGTCAGCTATCCGGTGCAGATGAGCCTGTTCCCGCGGGCTCAGATGCTGCCGTGCCGGCGCGACGCCTGGACGCCCTACCGCGATCCCGATCGTGACGTCGCGACGATCGCGACGCGGCTGCGCCAGGAGCAGCGAAGCCGCCAGGACAGGATCGCCGCGATCGCCAGCACGCTCACCATCATCCTGCCGACGCGCAACCGGCCGGAGCTGTGCCGGGTCCAGATCGGCTTCCTGAAGGACTGCGGCCTCGGCCATCGGGTGATCGTCGCCGATTCGAGCGACCAGCCGGACCGGCGCCTGCGCAAGGCCTGCACCGGCCTGTTCGAGTACCGGCCGTTTCCCGGCGCCACCTCGTTCGACGCCAAGATGAGGGCCGTGGCCGATACCGTCACCACGCCCTTCGTGTCGATGGTCACCGACGACGACGTGACGTTTCCCTCGGCCCTCGAGGCTTGCCTCGCTTTCCTGGAACGCCATCCCGACCATACCGTGGCGCAGGGCTATGTGCTGGACGCCGATCTCGACGGCGGCGACATCGACGTCCATGCCGTCCGCTGGTTCACCCCCAGCAACGTCGAGACGGAGCCGCTGCGCCGGCTCTACGAGCTGATGCGCCGCTACCAGCCGTACTTCTGGGCGGTGTTCCGGACCGACGTCTACCGGCGGGCGCTGGACGCGCTGGCGGCCGCCCAGGGCACCTTCTTCAAGGAGCTGGCCTTCGGCGCGACCGTCGCTCTGGTGGGCAAGTCGGCACGCCTGCCGGTGATCCATACGCTGCGCGGCACGGTGAATTCCCAGACGCCGGTGACGGAAACCCATCCGCTGATGTGGTTCCTGAAGGACAGCGGGTCGTTCTTCGCCGCCTACGCCGCCTACCGCCAGGGCCTGGTGCAGCAGCTCGAACGGATCGAGCCGGGACGCCATGCCGTGCGCGGCGCGCCGACGGAGGAACCGGCGCCGTCCGCCGCCTGCCTGCAGGCCCTGGACCTCGTGCATGCCTCCTACTTCGGGCGCGAGATCGACATGGGCATGGTGAACCACTCGACCCGCGTGCAGCTGGGCGACCCGATCGGCACCCTCAACCTGCCCGAGCCCGGTCCGCGCGATCCCGCGATCGGCGCCGGCGATCGCGTCCATCCGTCGTCGATCGCCGGCCGCCGCTACCTTTGGCGCAAGGCGGTCCTGACCTTCGACGAGATCGCACCGCAGGCCCTGGACCCGTCGCGACTCGCCCGTCTCGAGGCGGAGCTGGACCGGTTCCTGCCGGTCCGCGGGACGGCGCGCTAGGACCATGGCGGAAGAGGCCATCACGGGCGCGCGGATCGACGAGTATGCCCGGTCGATGTTCGCCTTCGATCGGCCGCACGATCGCTGGATCGGGTCTTGCGCGAGGTACCTCGAAGAGATCTTCGGCGACCGCCTGAAGGACGGCGTCTTCCTCGACTATGCCTTCGGTCGCGGCAACTGGTCCCTGGCGGCGCTGCGATGCGGTGCCCGGCAGGCGATCGCGGTGGACGCCTCGGAATCCAATGTCCGTGCCCTGGACGCCTATCGGCGGGAGCACGCGATCGACCGGCTGACCATCGTGCACGGCGACGTGGTGTCGGGCACGGTCGAGGCGGCGGCGGACATCCTGTGGATCTACGGGATCCTGCCGTGCATCGCCGCGCCGCAGCCGTTCCTCGCCCGCCTGGCCGCGCTGCGACGCTCCGACCACGCCGTCGCCTTGCTCTATGCCTACGACGCCGGCAGCCTGCGGCAGGCGATCGTGTCGGCGGCCCGCCAGGGCTGCGTCTATCGGACCGAGGCGGCGTTCGCCGCCGACAGCTTCCTGTTCACGCCGCGGGCCCGGCTGCGGGCGAGGGACGATCTCACGGCGCCGCTGGTCACCTGGTTCACGCAGGACGGGCTTGCCCGGATGGCCTCGGAGAGCGGCTACGTCGTGCGCCGTACGGCCCCCGGCTTCGGCCAATGGGCGACGGGCAGCGAGAGCGGCGAGCTCTCGCCCCATCACCTGGTCTGCGCGTTCCACGGCGCGGCCGCCCACCTGGTGCCGGAGCCGCCGCGCGCCGAGCGCTGGGACGTGGCCATCGTCGCCGACCTCGCGCGGGCCGCGCTGGCGGCGGCCCCGGCCGAGCTGCGCCGGTCGATCGCCATCGGCCTGCTCAATACGCACTTCTCGCCGCCCGAGCCGACCCTGGCGTCGATGCTGGTGCACGACTTCCTGTTCCTGATGCATGCGCTGGTTCGTCTCGGGGTGCGGTCCGACGCCCTGGAGGCGGCGCGCGAGGTCCACGCCGCCGGCCTGACCGCCGTGCGCGGCCGGCCGCGGTCGCTGTCGCCGGCGCTGCTGGACCGCTCGGTCATTGCCCGCCACGTCCAGGGCCAGCCGGTACGGCTCTGAGGCGGCCGGGGAGCGGCGGCGCCTGTCCCGCCTCAGGCGCGGCGGCGCAGCCAGCCCTGCGGCCAGTAGGTCACCGGCTCGTAGTCGATGCCCTCGTTGAACGGCGGCGCCGGCACGGCGAGCTCGAATTCCGCATGGTCGGCGAGGAACTCGCGCGCCGCCTCGCGGGGGTTGTTCCACGCCCAGTCGCTGGCCGTGCGCGGCGCGTTGCCCAGCCAGTGCATGATGCCGTCGGTGGCCACGATGTAGGAGCCCGGGCTGACCAGCGGCGCGTAGGCTTCCAGCTCGGCGCGCACGTGCGCCTTGCTGTGGTTGGCGTCGAGCACCACCAGCACGCGATCGTCGGGGGCGACCTCCTCGCGGATGCGGGCCACCGTCTCGGGCGCGACCGAGCTGCCCTCGACCAGGGTCAGGAAGGCCGACAGCGGATGGGCCTCGAGGGCGCGGCGGTTGTGCGGCCGGATCTCGACGTCGATGCCGACCACCCGACCCGGCAGATCCATCATCTTGAGCAGGCTGGCGTAGAAGATCAGCGAGCCGCCATGGGCCACGCCGGTCTCGATGACCAGCGTCGGCCGCACCGCGAAGATCCCCTCCTGGATGCGCAGCATGTCCTCCGGCAGCTGGATGATGGGCCGCCCCATCCAGGAGAAGGAGTAGACGTACCTGGCGTCCCAGCCGGCGCGCAGCCAGGCCCGGGACACCAGGGCGAAGCCTTCGGGCGAGCCCAGCGGATGGCGCTCCTCGCGCCCGTCGCGGGTTTCGCCGACCCAGCCCTGCTCGAGATCGATGCGGATCATGCGTCTCTCCGTGCAGGGCCGCCGGACGGCGCGGCGGCGTGGCGGCGGTGGGCGGCGACGATCGGCGCCAGCGCCGCCAGGGGATCGCGCGGGCGAAAGCCGAACTCGCGCCGGATGCGCTCGATCGGGATCGGCGGGAAGGCCTGCTCGACGGCATCGGGCGCCACGCCGACCGTGCAGCCGGTGAGCTCGGCGAGGCGGTCGACGATCTCGCGATGGCTGACGTTGCGGTCGCCGGCGACGTTGTAGACGTCCGATGCGCCGTGCTCGGCGATCCGCGGCAGCAGGTCGAGAACGTCCTCGAGGACGATGTAGTTCTTCGCCGAGGCCAGCGTCGACTGCAGGACGATCCGGCCGTCCAGCGCCTGCCGCACGATCGCCGGCAGGAAGTTCTGCGACAGCGGGTCGAAGCCGACCACGCTGGCCAGCCGGACGACGCGCGCCCGCGGGCCTCCGGCGTTGAGGCACAGCGCTTCGCCCATCATCTTCGACAGGTTGTAGAGGTCGGATGGGTCACGGGGCGACGCCGGCAGCAGCGCATCCTCCCGCGCGTCGCCGGCCCGGGCATAGACCCGGGTCGACGACAGGTAGAGCAGGGAGGCGAGGTCGGCCCCGCGCAGCAGGTCGCCGAGCACCCCGACATGGGCCTCGACCGTCTCGAGCGGCCGCTGGCGAAAGTCCGCGGTGAGGCCGATGCAGTAGATCACGTGCCCCAGCGGCTGATCGCGGAGGTGGCCGAGCGCGCCGCGGCCGGGCGTCAGCACCTCGTGGCCCGCCTGGCGCAGCCGCGCCGCCAGGTGGCGGCCGATGAAGCCGCCGGCCCCCAGGACGGTGAAGCGACTGCCGCCCATGCCCGCCGCCACCCGTCAGCCGCCCGCCGCCGGCTTGACCAGCAGGCGGTCGCCGCCCAGCAGCAGGGCGTCGATGTCGGTCGAGAGGAAGCAGCGGATCGCGTCGGCGGGAGTCTCGACGATCGGCTCGTCGTTGTCGTTGAACGACGTGTTGAGGAGGACCGGCACCCCGGTCCGGGCCGCGAACTGCTCGATGATCGCGTAGAGCAGCGGATTGCGCCCGCGGGTCACGGTCTGCAGCCGGCCGCTGCCGTCGACATGGGTCACCGCGGGGATGATCGAGCGCTTGTCGGGACGCACGAGGGGGACGAACAGCATGTAGGGGCACGGCCTGTCGATCTCGAAGAACTCGCCGGTCCGCTCCTCGAGGATGGCGGGCGCGAACGGCCGGAAGGCCTCGCGATGCTTGACCCGTGCATTGAGGATGTCCTTGTTCCCGGCCTTCAGGGGGCTCATCAGGATGCTGCGGTTGCCGAGCGCCCGCGGGCCCATTTCCGAGCGGCCCTGGTGGCAGGCGACGATGCGGTTCCCGGCCAGCAGCCGCACGGCCTCGGCCAGCGCCCCGGCGCGCACCACGCGGTAGCCGCTCGCCCCGTCGATCGCGCGGTCGATGTCGGCGGCGCCGTAGGAGGGGCCGACGAAGGCATCGATGCCGCGATGGCGACGCGGCACGCCGAGGATGCCGTGCAGGCCATGCAGCGCGGCGCCCAGCGGGATGCCGGTGTCGGAGGCCGCAGGATTGACGAATACGTCGTCGAACAGGCCGCTGCGCAGGATCTTGTGGTTGGCCACCGAGTTCAGGGCGACGCCCCCCGAGAGGCACAGATGGCGCTGGCCGGTTCGCTCCCGGGCCCAGCGCGCCAGGTGCAGCAGGGCCGCCTCGCATTCCTGCTGGACCTCGAAGGCGGCCCGCGCCTTGTCGTCGAAGGAGGCGAGGGGCCGGTGCGGGGCGGCGAGCTCGTAGGAGCCTTCGACGCAGCTCGCCGAGTAGTCGGTGACGATCCCGTCGAAGCGGCGCTCGAAGCGGAAGACCGGCGGCTCGACGGAGCCGCCGAACGGGGCCAGGCCCATCGTCTTGCCTTCCTGCAGTAGCTTGAAGCCGATGGCCTGGGTCACGGCGGCGTACAGCAGGCCGATGCCGATGGTCCGGGTGGTGGCCTCGAGCCTGATCCCGGACTCGTCGGCGACGAACAGGCTCTGGGTCTCGTCGTCCGAGCCGCGGCCGTCGACGACGAGGACCGCCGCCGAGGCGAAGCCCGACGAATAGAAGACCGCCGCGGCGTGCGCCAGGTGATGGTTCATCACCCGCACCTTGCCGGCGGCCAGCCGCTCGAGGGCCTCGATCCGTCGGCAGGGCGTGCGGAAATGGTCCTGGCGCCAATCCGGGTTCCGGATGTAGTCGAGCACCACGAGGTCGACCTCGTCGAGCGAGCGCAGGCCGAACTCGCCCAGGCAGGCGCCGATCGACAGCTCGGGCGGGTTGCGCGAATCCTTGACGCGGTCGAGGCGCTCCTCGGAGACCATCACCAGGTCGACCGTGCCGTCGAGCGACCGGGCCAGGGCGGCGCCGGTGCTGTGCCAGGGATCCTTGTGCAAGCCCAGGACGAGGATCGGGTTCATTCTCGCGCCGGCCTAGCCGAGGTCCGTGGCGATCTGCTTCAGCGCCGCCGCCAGGTCGGGAAGGACGCGGTCGGCGGGCGACAGGAAGGCGATCCCGGGAAGCGGCCAGGCGATGGCGATCGCCGGATCGTCCCATCGAACGCCGCGGGCCGCCGCCGGCGCCTGGCGTCTGTCCATCTGGTAGTGCATCTCGGTGCCGTCCTCGAGCGTCTGGAAGCCGTGCGCGATGCCGGCCGGCACGAACAGGCTGCGCCGGTTCCGCGCCGACAGCTCGACGCCGATCCAGCGG
The DNA here is from genome assembly GCA_020852355.1 of Alphaproteobacteria bacterium. GTDB lineage: Bacteria > Pseudomonadota > Alphaproteobacteria > ATCC43930 > Allostellaceae > Allostella. Next base: position 790 of record JADZBA010000257.1, on the reverse strand, counting down.
CCGCAGGTCGGCGAGCGGGGGCGAACGTCGAGCAGGACGTCGAACGCGCGGCCCAGCGTGCAGCGGACGATCTTGGTCTCGGCGTCCGCTCCGATCTGGTAGTGCAGGCCGCGCAGGGTTCCCCGCCGGACGTTCCACGAGATGCTGGCCTGGACGGTGTCGAACGACAATCCCCGTGCGGCGAGCTCGTCGACGCAATGGACCCGGGCGAAGAAGCCCCGCTCGTCCTCCTTGCGCTCGACATCGATGACGTAGGCGCCGGCCAGGGCCGTCGGCGTGAAGATCATCGCGCGCCCCTCAGCCGCCGTCCGACAGCAGGTGCGGCTCGGGGATCGGCACGACGAAGCGGCCGCCCTGGCGCAGGTAGGCGGCCTGCTGGCGCGCGATCTCGTCGGCGAGGTTCCAGGCCAGCAGCACGACGAAGTCCGGTCGGCGATGGGCCAGTTGCTCGGGGCCGACGATCGGGATGCCGACACCCGGCATGCAGCGTCCCTGCTTCAGGGGGCTGAGGTCGGCCACGAAGTCGATGAGATCGGCGCCGACGGCGCAGTAGTTCAGCAGGGTCGTGCCCTTGGCCGACGCGCCGTAGGCCGCGACCGTCCGTCCGCCGCCGCGCAGGCCGCGCAGGTAGGCCGCCAGGTGGTCGCGGCAGGCGCGGACCTGCTCGCCGAACCGCCGATAGGTCGCCGGGTCGCCGACCCCGGCCGCCGCCTCGCGCGCCACAAGACGCGCGACCGACTGCGAGACGGGATGGGCGCCGGCGTGACCGGCGAACAGCCGCAGCGATCCG
>JADZBA010000256.1 GCA_020852355.1 Alphaproteobacteria bacterium | reverse complement strand
TGCTGCCACACCACGCTCTGCCCGGCGACGACGTTGGCGACCGCGACGACGCCGTCGGTCGGCGCGCGCAGCGGGATGCGCAGCGCCTCGCGATCGAGCAGGACGCGGTTCATGGTCGCACGCCGGCGACTGAGCGCCTCGATTTCGGCGGCGACGAGGCCGGCCGGGACGCGATCGAGGCCGGCGTCGCCGGAGGCTCCGTTGCCGTTCGCCGACGTCGCGTCCTCCGCCCGCCGCTGCAGGATTCCGAGTTCCCGGTCGATCAGGGAGATCTGCTGCTGGATGTTGCCGCGGTCGAGCGGGTTGATGACCGGCGTGATGGTCGCCAGGACCTGGCCGCGGGAGACCGGCTGCCCGACGCGCGGCAGCCCGTCGGCGGTGAGTTCGATTCGTCCGACGAGCGAACTCTGCACCGTCCCGCTCGCCGCCGGATCGCCGACCACGCGACCGACCAGCCGGGTCGACCGGGTCGCCTCGCCGACATGGGTGAGCGCGGTCCGGATTCCCAGGATGAACTGGGCCTGCTTCGGAACGAACAGCGACCCGTCGGAGAGGCGGCGCGGGCTGTTGGGCGGCAGCACCGAGGATTCCAGGTCCTCGCGCGACACGCCCGCCTCGCCTTCGCCGTGGCCGGGATGGGCGTCGGCGGGCAGAGCGGTCGCGAGAATTCCGAACGCACCGAGGGCCGCCACCGACGCGGCGGCGCGGCCGCGCCGCCGCGCGAGGCCGAAACCGCCGAGAAAGGCCCCGAGCGCCAGCAGCCACGGCCCGGGATGCAGCACCGAGCCGAACAACCCGCTGCCCGCCGCCACCGCGGCAGCGCTCGGGATGTCGAGCATCCCGCCGAGCAGGTCGTCCTTGCCGTCATGGGCGATCTGCAAGGTCACCGCGACCTGCGGGGCGAGGGGACGCGTCCCGACCGCGCCCACATAGACCCCACCGCCGCGCTCGGCGACCGGAACCTCGCGGTCGTCGAACATCAGGATCAACTGTGCGCCGTGGATGGGTTCGTTGCCGATGTAGCGGGTGAGGTAGAGCAGGATCTGCTCGCCCTCGAGGACCCCGACCAGTTCGAAGTCCGCGCTGCTCGCCTCGACGCGCGGCGGGATCGAGGGCGGTCGCTTCGCCGGCGGCGCGCTCGGCATGCCGAGGCCGGCAAAGGCACCGATCCCCGCCAGGATGAGCAGGACACCGAGGAGGAACGCCCAGACGGCTCCCGCCGCGGACGCCGGCGGTGCCGCAGGGCCCCTCTGCGACGCGCTGGTGGCCGCGGCCGAAAGCGAGGGACCGCCCGACGTGTCCGCTTGACTGGAAGGGCCGTCGGACGACATCGCGCACCTAGCGGAGCAGCAGCAGTTTCAGCGAGTCCGACGAGACGCCGTAGTCGCCGAGAAACGGATAGGTGAACTTGAAGATGATGAGGACCACGGTCATCGTCACGACCGTGAGCATCAGGGACATGATGAGCGTCGAACCGAAGTCGGCACTCGCAAAGAATGCAGGAAAGACGATCGAAACGATCGTCCCGACCAAGGCGGACAAGAGCAATATCGGATTCAGCGCGCCCGCCCCGATCAGGATTCTCTTCGATCTCATGTCTCTGACTTTCATGAGATTGTCGAGAGATAGCTGGTATACGGTCCGTTCCTTTTCGGTATACGGCTCCATCGCCATGTAGACGGAGAAGAGGTCGTCGAGCGCCGAGTCCGTGGCCGGATGTCCCGTGCCGAGGTGCAGGATCTTCCACTCGTCGTCGACGACGCTGCGGACATAGTCCTTGATCTGCGCCCGAACGACGTTGCGGGTGTCCAGCGGGAACGCCGCCGCGAGATCGTGCATCGACAGCAGGGAGTCCACCTCCTCGTCGACATAAACCCGGACGTCCTCGTACTTCTGATAGGCGCCGAACAGCAGCAGGCCGAGATAGCCCGCGAACACCGACGACAGGAACGCGAACTTGAAGCCGCCGACGAGGCTGTTCCCCTGCAGGTCCGCCGGCGTGTAGTAGCCGTGGACGACCGTGGCGGCGAAGATCGAGAGAAGCAGGCCGCCGCCGATCAGCAGGGACGTCGACAGCCACAAGGGCTCGTTCGCGATCCATTGGAAGAATGTCATTCCGGCGCACTCAGAACTTGAAGCCGTAGATCGCCATGGCGCCGACTGTATCGCTGCTGACGCCGGCGACCCGCTGGTTCTTCCATCCGACATAGAGGCCGAGGCCGAAGTCGAACGTGTATCCCGCCGAGACCTGGAACAGGCGGTCGTCGTCGGTCGAGGGCTCGTCGCCGCGGACCTTGATCCGACGGCCGGTGTAGGAGGTCGAGGCGGACCAGGGTCCGTACTCCAGCAGCAGGGAGCCGGTGAGATAGCGGGCGCTGGCATCGGCGCCCTCGAACTTCTGGAAGTCGGCGTATTCGACCATCGGCGTCAGCGTCAGTTCGTCCGCCAGTTCGATCGCGTACGCCAGGCCCGCGACGAAGCCCTTTTCGTCGAACCCCTCCGTCTCGCCGCGCTTCTGGTAGCGGTAGCCGACCGTATATTCGAGGCCGGGCGCGAACGGCATGTCCGCACCGTCGAGGCTGAGGGCGAAGGATTCCAGGGTCCGCGTATTGCTGACGCCGCCGTCGCGCTTGCGCAGACGGGCCGGCCGATCCGTGCGCGGATCGCCGAACCGCGGCCGCGACAGCGCCGAATTGCTGAGGGGCGTCGAATCCTGGAAATACACCGCGCCCGTGAGGGCATGCTCGCCCCACCCTTCGGGCGCGTTCTTCAGGCTGCCGCCGATCCCGATCTTCTCGGTCAGTTCGTAG
>JADZBA010000255.1 GCA_020852355.1 Alphaproteobacteria bacterium | reverse complement strand
GATCCCGCCGTGCGCGCCGTGGTGGTGACGGGCGAGGGCCGCGCCTTCTCGGCCGGCGGCGATCTCGAAGGCTACCTGACGCTCTACCGCGACCCGGCCGGGTTCCGTGCCTTCCTCGACGATTTCTGGGCGCTGTTGGACGCGATCGAGCGAGCACCGAAGATCTTCGTGGCCGCCATCAACGGCTTCTGCGTCGCCGGCGGGCTGGAGCTCATGCTGGCCTGCGACCTCGCGATCGCCGCGCGGGAAGCGAAGATCGGCGACGGCCACCTGAACTTCGGCCAGCTTCCCGGCGCCGGGGGCTCGCAGCGCCTGCCGCGGGCGATCGGCGTGCCGCGTGCCAAGCTCCTGATGCTGACCGGGCGGCTGATCGACGGCGTCGAGGCCGAGCGCATCGGCCTCGTCGCCGAGTCGGTGCCGCTCGCCGAGCTGCAGGCGCATGTGGACGCGCTCATCGCGACGCTGCTGGAGAAGAGCCCCGACGGGCTCGCCGGCATGAAGCGGCTGGTCGACGACGGCATGCGGGGATCGCTGGAGGCGGGGCTGCGGATGGAAATCGACTACGTTCACCGCTGGGCGACCACCCATCCCGACGCGGTCGAGGGTCTGGTCGCCTTCAAGGAGAAGCGCCGGCCCCGCTTCGGATCGGGGCGGCGGGAGAGCTGACATGTGGTCGCTGAGAGACAGGCATTGCATCGCCGGCATCGGCTTCACCGAATATTCCAAGGCGTCCGGGCGCACCGTGCTCGACCTCGCCTCGTCGGCCTGCCTCGCCGCCGCCGAGGACGCGGGGGTGGCGGTCGAGGCGATCGACGGGATCGTCAGCTTCCATTTCAACGACAGCGTGCCGGCGATCGCCGTCGCGACCCAGCTCGGCCTGCCTGCAGCCCGCTACGCGATCGACATCGCCGGCGGCGGCAACGCCGCCAACCTGATCGTGCTGCAGGCGGCCGCCGCGATCGAGGCGGGGCTGGCCGAGACGGTGCTGTGCTATCGCGCGATGAACGGCCGCTCGGGCTTCCGGCTGGGTGGCGGACGCGAGCTGTCGGCGCATGGCGTCACGCAGTACACCGCGCCCTTTGGCTGGATCACCTATCCCCAGGCGATGGCGATGTGGTGCCGCCGGCACATGATCGAGTACGGGACCACGTCGGAGCAGCTCGGCGCGGTCGCCGTCACCTGCCGCGCCAACGCCGTCCTCAACGCGCGCGCCATGCAGCGCCAGCCGATCGGCCTCGACGACTATCTCGCCTCGCGCCCGATCGTCGACCCGTTCCGCATGCTCGACATCTGCCTGGAATCCGACGGCGCCTGCGCCGTCCTGGTGACGCGCGCTGACCGCGCCCGCGACCTGCGGCATCGCCCCGTCTACATCATGGGCGGGGCCTATGGCGGCGGACCGAACCAGGGCGAGGACCTGTTCGATGCCATCCGCTGGCCCGACCACAGCCACAACTATGCTCGCTACATCGCGGCCGACCTCTGGGGCAGTGCCGGCGTCGGCCCGACCGACGTCGACGTGGCGGAGATCTACGACTGCTTCACCTACAGCGTCCTGATGCAGCTCGAGGGCCTCGGCTTCTGCAAGGAGGGCGAGGGCGGCCCCTTCGTCGCCGACGGCCGCATCGCCCGCGACGGCGCCTTGCCGATCAACACCCATGGCGGCCTCCTGTCGGAGGCCTACATCCACGGCCTCAACCATGTCGTCGAGGCGGTGAGCCAGCTCCGCGGCCATGCCGGGCCGCGCCAGATCCCCGATGCCGAGATCGCGCTGACGACCGCCGGGGCGATGACCTGCGGCAGCGCCATGGTGCTGCGCCGATGACCGCCTACGGCAAGCCGCTGCCCGTGCCCGACGCCGACTCCCGGCACTTCTGGGCAGGCTGCCGCTCGCACCGGCTGCTGCTCCAGCGCTGCCGGTCGTGCGGCACGCACCGCTTTCCCGCGGGCGCGCTGTGCCCCGCCTGCCGGTCGCGCGAGGCCGACTGGATCGAATCGCGCGGCCGCGGCACGGTCTTCAGCTGGATCACCGTCCGCCATCCCGTGCCGCGCGACGTCTATGCGGCCGACGTGCCCTACGTGGTGGCGCTCGTCGATCTGGAGGAGGGCGTGCGCATGGCGACCAACATCGTCGGCTGCGCGCCGGAGGAGGTGACGGCGGGGATGCCGGTCGAGGTCGCCTTCGAGGACGTGACGGCGGAGATCAGCCTGCCCAGGTTCCGTCCGGCGGCGGGGCGCTGATGGCGGCGCCGCTCGCCTTCCGCGACGCCTCGGCGACGCTGGCCCGGCTGGAGCGCATGAGCCGGGCCGAGCTGGAGGCGCTCCAGCTCGCCAAGCTGCGTGCCCAGCTCGACCGGCTGTGGCAGGGCAACCCCTTCTACCGCGCCAAGCTCGAGGCGGCGAAGGTGCGTCCCGAGGACGTGCGCAGCCTCGACGACTTCCGCCGCCGCGTGCCGCTCTCGACCAAGGCGGACTTCCTCGCCGACCAGGAGGCGCACCCGCCCTTCGGCCGGCGCCTCGGCGTCGCGCGCGACGCGGTCACGCTGGTCAACATGACCGGTGGCACGTCGGGCCAGGGGCAGGAGGTCTACGGCCGCAGCGACCACGACATCGCGATCCAGGGCTATCTCCACCTGCTCCCCTGGTTCATGGCCGGCCTGCGGCCGGGGCAGATGGTGCTGAACTGCGTGCCGACCGGCGGCCTGACGACCGGCGGCTGGGGCCCGCCCGAGGGCTTCCGCATCGCCGGCGCCACCGCCTTCCATTGCGGCGGCGCCATGTCGACCGACGCCAAGATCGACCTGATGCTGCGCTTCGGCGAGATCCATTTCATCTACGCCTCGACCAATTACCTGCACACCCTGAGCGAGGCCCTGCGCCGGCGCGGCATCGTGCCGGCCGAGCGCTTCCCGTCGATGCGCGCCATCCACATCGTCGCCGAGGGCTATCCCATGGAATGGGCGCGGGCGACCGAGCGCTTCTGGGGTTGCAAGCTGCACGAGGGCTACGGCAGCACGCAGGGAGCGGGATTCATCGCGACCACTTGCGAGGCCGGCGTGGTGCGCGACGACCGCGAGCGCGGCGTCATGCATCTGCTGGAATGGATCAACCATGTCGAGATCGTCGACCCCGAGAGCGGCGAGGCGGTGGCGCCGGGCGAGGAGGGCGAGATCGTGCTGACCAACCTCGACATAGTAGGCTCGCCGGTGCTGCGCTTCGCCACCCGCGACCGCGCCCGCCTCGTCGCCTGCGAGGAGTGCGGCTGCGGCCGGCCGTGGCACGGCATCGAGGCGGGCACGATCGGCCGCTACGACGACATGCTGAAGATCCGCGGCAACAACGTCTGGCCGCTGACGGTCGACACCGCGGTCTTCGCGGAAGCCGCGGTCGCCGAGTATGTCGGCCGCGTCTTCGTGGACGACGGCGGGCGTACGGCCGTCGAGCTGCGGCTGGCGCTGAAGGAGGGCCATGCGGATCTCGGCGCCCAAGGCGAGGCGGCGCTCTGCGCCCGGCTCGCAGAACGCATCAAGGAGCGGACCAACGTGCAGATGCAGCTCCGCGTCGTGCCGCGCGCCGACCTGCCGGTCTTCACCTACAAGGCGCGGCGCTGGACCGACGAGCGCAAGGCGGGGCTCGCCACATGACCGACACGCCGCCGACGGACGAGCAGGAGGTCGCCCTGCTGCGCGAGATCGAGGCGCGCGCCGCCACGCTGTCGCGTTGCGCCGACCCGCTGATGCAGGGCCAGTACCGCCATCTCCTCGGCCGCGTCACCGCGCTGCTGGCGATCAAGGGGGCGATGCCCGGGGGAGAGCCGCGTTGAGCCGTCTCGCCGGTCGCGTCGCGCTCGTCACCGGCGGCGCCTCGGGCCTCGGCGAGGCGACGGTGCGGCGCTTCCGCGCGGAGGGCGCCCGCGTCATGGTCGCCGACATCGACGCGGCGCGCGGGGCCGCGCTCGCCGCGGCGCTGGGCGAGGGCGTGCGCTTCGTGCGCTGCGACCATACGCGGCGTGCCGAGAACGAGGCCGCGGTGGCCGCGACGCTGGCCGCCTTCGGCAGCCTCGACATCCTGCACAACAATGCCGGCGGCCCGTTCGCCGGCGCCTTCGAGAGCGCCGACGATGCGACCCTGGAACGGGTCGTCGCCGTCAACCTGATGGGCGTCATGAAGATGACCCAGGCGGCGCTGCCGGCCTTGCGCGACGCCGCGAAGGCACGCGAGAGCGGGGCGGCGATCCTCTTCACCTCGTCGCTCCAGGGCATCAAGGCGCGGCCCAACTTCAGCATCTATACGGTCGCCAAGCACGGCATCGTCGGCCTCGTGCGCAGCCTCGCGCTGGAGCTGGCGCCGGCCGGCATCCGCGTCAACGCGATCTGCCCGACGGTGACCGAGACGCCGATGCTGCCGAAGTTCCTGCCCGGCATGGCCGACGACATGGCGGAAGCGCGCCGGCGCTTCCGCGCCACCATCCCGCTCGGCCGCATGCCCGAACCGGTCGACACCGCCAACGCCGCGCTCTTCCTCGCCTCCGACGAGGCCCGCCTCATCACTGGCGTGGCGCTGCCGGTCGACGGCGGCCAGATGGCGGGGTGAGGCCGCCGTTCAGCCAGGAGACTTTGCGATGCCCTTCCCGAGCTTTCGTCTCGACGGCCAGGTGGCGCTCGTCACCGGCGGCAATGGCGGCCTCGGCTCGCTCGGCTGCCGGGCGTTCGCCGAGGCCGGGGCCGACGTCGTCGTGGCGGCGCCCGACGCGGCGCGCTGCGAGGTGGTGGCGCAGGAGGTGCGGGCCATGGGGCGGCGGGCGCTGGCGGTCGCAGTCGATGTGACGAAACGAGTGTCGGTCGACGCCATGACGGCGCGAGTCCTCGACGCCTTCGGGCGCGTCGACATCCTCTTCAACAACGCCGGCGTCATCTCGCCCAAGACGATGATCGACCTCGACGATGCCGACTGGCACCACGTCATGGACGTCAGCGCGACCGGCACCTGGCAGTGCTGCCGGGCGCTGGCGCCGCAGATGATCGCCCGCAAGGCCGGCCGCATCATCAACATGGGGTCGATCCTGTCCTCGCACGGCATCGCCAACCGTGCGCCCTACTGCGCCGCCAAGGCGGCCGTCGCCAACCTGACGCGCGCCATGGCGGTCGAACTCGGCCCCCACGGCATCAATGTCAACGCGGTGGCGCCGACCGTCATCGTGACGGATCTCAACCGCCACCTGGTCGACCATCAGCCCCAGGTCTACGGCACCGTGCTGGCGCGCATGCCGCTGGGCCGGCTCGGCCAGCCGGAGGACCTCGCCGGCGCGCTGGTGTTCCTGGCCTCCCCGGCCTCGGCCTTCATCACCGGCCAGATCCTGCACGTCGACGGCGGATTCGGCGCGACGTGACGTTGACACGAACCGACTGAACGAACCATCATTCAGTCGACGGCGGCCACGATCCCGGCGACACGGGACGCCACGAAACGGCCGCCCGCTCGGGAGGGAGGACAGCGATGGACTGCCGCGCGGCGCGCAGGGACGGCCCGTCCGGGCGCGATCGCCCGCCATGCTGATCAACATCCTCAACGGCCTCGTCTATGGCGGGCTGCTCTACATCCTCGCGGTCGGGCTGGTGCTCATCTTCGGCCTGCGCCGGGTGGTGAACTTCGCCCATGGCAGCCTGTTCATGGTCGGCGGCTACGTCGCCTTCGCGGTCGCCGCCTACGGCGGCTTCTGGCTGGCGCTGGTCGTGTCGGTGGCGGTGCTGGCCGTCCTCGGCGTGGTGCTCGACCGGCTGGTCTTCCGGCCGCTGCAGCACGAGGATCCGATCGCCACCGTGCTCGTCACCTTCGGCCTGCTGCTCGTGCTGGAGGACGTGGTGAAGACGATCTGGGGCAAGGACTTCCTGTCGATGCCGACGCCGACCGCCCTCGCCGGCACGGTGACGATCGCGGGCGAGATCTTCCCGGTCTACCGGCTGATGGTGATCCTGGTGGCCGTGCTGGTTGCGGCTGGCCTGACGCTGTGGCTGCGCGCCAGCCGCATCGGCCTCTATGTCCGCGCCTCCAGCGTCGACCCGGTGACCACCGGCATGCAGGGCGTCGACACCGACCGGGTCAGCGCCGTCGTGGTGGCGATCGGCGCGGGGCTCGCCGGCCTGTCCGGCACCATCGCCGCCCCGCTCATGGCGCTGTCGCCCTCGATGGGCAGCTTCATCCTGATCGACAGCTTCATCGTCGTCGTGGTCGGCGGCCTCGGCAGCTTCTCCGGCGCGTTCCTCGCCGCGCTGCTGATCGGCCAGGTGCACAATTTCGGCGTCGTCTACATCCCCTGGGCCTCCTCGATGATCCCCTTCCTGCTCATGGTCGGCGTCCTGATCTGGCGCCCGACCGGCTTCGCGGGAGGGCGCGCATGACCAGCGCCTCGGTGCCCGCGGCGGCGGCGGCGCGGCGGCCGGCCGGGCGCGGCTACGGCTTCGTCGCGGGCCTCGTCGCCGTCGCCGCGATCGGCTCCGCGCTGCCGCTGCTCGTCGGCTCCGCGCTCTTCCTGACGCTGATGACCCAGGCGGCGATCAACGCGATCCTGGCGACCGGCGTCGGCTTCCTGGTGCGTCAGAACGGCTCCGTCAGCTTCGGCCACGCCGCCTTCTTCGGCATCGCCGCCTATGTCGTGGCGCTGACCCTGAAGCACGCGGTCATGCCGGCGGAGCTGGCGGCCATCATCGCGATCCTGCTGCCGACCGTCCTGGCCTTCGCCCTCGGCCTCGTCATCGTCCGCATCGTCGGCGTCGCCTTTTCCATGCTGACGCTCGCCGTCGCCCAGGCGCTGTACGAGCTGCTGCTGAAGTGGCGCGAGCTCGCCAACGGCGACGACGGCATGGCGATCGCGTTCCCGGCGCGCGTGTTCGGCGTCGACATGGCCACCTTCCAGCAGCCGCACAGCATGTTCCTCATCTGTTGGCTGATCCTGATGGCGGTCATCCTCGGCCTGTGGCTGCTCGCCCGCAGCCGCTTCGGAACCCTGACCCTGGCGATCCGCGAGAACGAGGAGCGGGCGCGCTTCATCGGCTACACGACGGTGGTGCCGCGTGCCCTGATCTATGCCGTCTCGGCGGCGGTGGCGGCGCTGGGCGGGCTGCTGTTCGTCCTCTACAACGGCTTTGTGTCGCCGGGCACCCTGCATTGGAGCCTGTCGGGCGAGGCGCTGATCATGGCGATCATCGGCGGCCCGCGCCTCGTCTGGGGACCGGCGCTGGGTGCCGTGATCTTCTTCTTCATCAAGAACGCGGCGGGCGATTTCACCGATCATTGGCCGGCGGTAATCGGCACCGTCCTCATCCTGGTCACCGTGCTGATGCCGCGCGGCGTCGGCGGCATGCTGGTGCGGCTCGCCGGCCGCGTCGGCGGGAGGCGGTCGTCGTGATCGCGCCCGGCTGGGCCATCGAGGGGGTCGGGCTGACGCGCCGCTTCGGCGGCTTCGCAGCGCTGGACGGCGTCTCCATCGCGGTGCCGCCGGGCGAGATCCGCGGCCTCATCGGTCCCAACGGCGCCGGCAAGTCGACGCTGATGGACGTGCTCTCCGGCCGGGCGCAGAGCTGGAGCGGCACGGTCCGGCTGGGCGGCGTCGACATCAGCCGGCTGACGGCGGTCGAGCGCCGCCGCGCCGGCCTCGCCCGCTCGTTCCAGCGCACCAACATCTTCCCCGATCTCGGCATCGGCGAGCAGATCCGGCTGGCCGCAGCGACCGCCGAGCGCGACAACAGCGAGGAGGTGATGGCCGAGCTCGGCCTCGCCGCCCTCGCAGATCGCCGTGCGGCCGACGTCTCCTACGGCGACCAGCGCCGCCTCGACCTGGCGCTGGCGCTCGTCGGGCGGCCGCGGGTGCTGCTGCTGGACGAGCCGGCGGCCGGCCTGTCGATGAGCGAATCCCTGACGCTCGCCGGCATCCTGCGCGACCTCGCCGGGCGCTGGGGCGTGACCGTGCTGCTGGTCGAGCACGACATGGACGTGATCTTCTCGATCTGCAGCCGCGTCACCGTGCTGCATCTTGGGAAGATCCTCGCCGACGGCACGCCCGACGAGATCCGCCGCGTGCCCGAGGTGGTGACCGCCTATCTCGGGAGCACGGTCGAATGAGCCTGCTCGCCTTCCGCGACGTCGACTCCTTCTACGGCCGCGCCCAGGTGCTGCACGGCGTCTCCTTCGAGATCGGCGAGCAGGAGCGCGTCGCCATCCTCGGTCGCAACGGTGTCGGCAAGACCACCATCGTCAACTCGTTCCTCGGAATCGCGACGGTCAGGCGCGGCGAGGTCGAGATGGCGGGCGCCCGGACCCGTCGCTTCCGCCATTTCACCGCCGCCCGTTCGGGCATCGCCGTGGTGCCGCAGGGACGCCGGATCGTGCCGACGCTGACGGTCCGCGAGAACCTGCTGCTGGGCGCCTCGGTGTCGCGGGCGGGCGCGTGGTCGATCGAGCGTGTCTTCGGGCTCTTCCCGATCCTGCGGGAGCGCGCCGACACGCCCGGCACGGCCTTGAGCGGCGGTCAGCAGCAAATGCTGGCGATCGGCCGCGCGCTGATGGCCAACCCGCGCCTCCTCGTGCTCGACGAGCCGAGCGAGGGGCTGGCGCCGGTCATCGTCGACGAGCTGGCGGAGATCTTCCGCCGCCTCGCCGCGGAGGGTACGGGCATCCTGCTGATCGAGCAGAACTTCGGCCTCGTCCGCCGGGTGGCCGACCGCTACTACGTCCTCTCCAAGGGGGCGATCATCGAGACGGGCGCGCTCGCCGGCCTTTCGGTGGAGACGCTGAAGAAGCACGTGGCCGTATGAGCCGCGGACATCAGGGGAAACGGGAATGGAGACAGCGATGCAGACGAGCTGGATGAGGCGTCTCGGGCTCGCGGCGACGGCCGTGCTGGCGGCGACCGGCGCGGCCGGCGCGCAGGAGACGATCAAGATCGGCGTGCCCACGGCGCTGACCGGTACCTACGCCGATCTCGGCGACCAGGCGCGACGCGCCATCGTCTTCGCCGTCGACGAGGCGAACGCCGCGGGCGGCGTGGCCGGCCGCAAGGTCGAGGCCCGCTTCCTGGACACGGAGGCGAAGCCCGACCTCGCCCGCCGCCAGGGCGAGAAGCTGGCGCTGGAGGGCTTCAAGCTGCTCACCGGCACGGTCGCCTCGGG
>JADZBA010000254.1 GCA_020852355.1 Alphaproteobacteria bacterium | reverse complement strand
CTCGTCCACGGCACCACGCTCGTCACCAACGCCATCGTCGAGGACCGGGTCGAGCCGGTGGCGCTGGTCGCCACGGCCGGCTTCGAGGACGTGCTCGACATCGGCCGCGCCGGCCGTCTGCATCTCTATCGCCTCGACCTGCCGCCCAAGCTGCCCGCCCAGGTGCCCGCCGATCGGCGCATCGGCGTCGTCGAGCGCCTCGACCATGCCGGCGCCGTCCTGACCCCGCTCGACCCGGCATCCGTCGCTGCGGCGGTGGCGCGGCTGCGCGGCCTCGGGGTCGATTCCGTCGCGGTCTCGCTGCTGCACTCCTACGCCAACGCCGACCATGAGCGGTGCATCGGCGACGCGGTGCGCGGGGTCGTGCCGTTCGTGTCTCTTTCGCACGAAGTGAACCCGGAGACGCGCGAGTTCGAGCGCACGGCGGCGACGGTGCTGAACGCCTCGGTGATGCCGATCGCCGCGCGCTATCTCGGCCGGTTGGAGAGGGCGATCGCCGGCACCGCCCGGCTGCACGTCATGCATTCCGCCGGCGGCATGTCGTCGCCGGAGGCCGCCGCGCACCGCCCCCTGGTGATGGCGCTCTCCGGACCGGCGGCCGGCGTCACCGCGGCGGCCCATGCGGCGCGGGAGTTGCACCTGCCGCGAGTGCTCAGCTTCGACATGGGCGGCACCACGACCGACGTCTGCCTGATCCTCGACGGCGCGGCGGAGATCTCGACGAATTCGCGTCTGGCGGGTCGTCCCGTGCGCCAGCCGATGGTGGCGGTCGAGTCGATCGGCGCCGGCGGCGGCTCGCTGGTCAAGCTCGGCACCGGCGGGCTCTCGATCGGCCCGGAGAGCGCCGGCGCCGATCCGGGGCCGGCCGCCTACGGCCGCGGCGGGGTGCGTCCCACGGTGACTGACGCCAACGCCGTCCTGGGATATCTCGATCCGTCGCGCCGGCTCGGCGGCGCCATCGACCTCGACGTCGCTGCGGCCGAGGCGGCCTTGCGACCGCTCGCCACCCGGCTCGGCATGACGGTACCGGCGGTGGCGCTCGGCGTGCAGCGGGTCGCCAACGCGACGATGGTCCGGGCGCTCAGCCGGGTCACGGTGGAGCGCGGCGTCGACGGTCGCCAATGCAGCCTGCTGGCGTTCGGCGGCGCGGGGCCGATGCATGCGGCCGGGCTCGCCCGGGAGTTCGGCATCGCCGAGGTGGTGGTGCCGCGCTTCTCCTCGGGCTTCTCGGCGCTGGGATGCATCGTCGCGGACATGAGCTACACCCAGCAGCAGACCGTGCGGATGCTGAGCACCCGGTGGGACGCCGCGCGCTTCGCCGCGATCCACGACGCGATGCAGGATGCGCTGCTGACCCCGTTCCGCCGCCAGGGCCATGCCGACGCGGACACGATGGTCGAGCGCACGGCCCTCGTGCGCTATGTCGGCCAGAGCTATGCGGTGGAGGTGCCGTTCGCGCTGCCGCTCGATCTCGCGGCGCTGGGCCTCGCCTTCCGCGACCGCCATCGCGAGGTCTACGGCTACGCGACCGACGAGCACTGGGAGATGCAGAGCCTGCGGCTGCGCGTCGGCATCGCCCGGGCTGCGCGACTGGCGCCGGCCGGTGCGATCGGCGGACGCATCGCCCCGGTTGCGTTGTCGCCGTGCTGGTTCGATCGCGCAGGCCCGGTCGCCACGCCGCGCTACGACCGCGACGCGCTGCCCGGCGGCACCCGCATCGCCGGACCGGCGATCATCGAGGATGCGTGGTCGACGGTGGTCGTGCCGCCCGGTCACGCCGTCGCCGTCGACGGCTTCGGTCATCTCTTCCTGCGCGAGGCCGGCCTGTCATGAGGAACGCGGTCGATCCGTTCACGGTCGAGGTCATCCGCCACGCGCTGACCGCCGCCGCGGAGGAGATGTCGTTCGTCGTGATGCGGTCGGCACGCTCGCCGCTGCTGCGCGAGGCGGGCGATCTCTCCTCGGCGATCACCGACCATGCGGGCGAGCTGATCGCCCAGGGCCGCGACATCCCGATCCATCTCGGCGTCATGAGCTTCACCGTGAAGAAGTTCCTGGAGCGCGTCCCGGCCGAGCGGCTCGCCCCCGGCGACGTCTGGTTCCTCAACCTGCCGGAGGTCGGCGGCAACCATCTGCCCGACGTCAAGGCGATCCGGCCGATCTTCGTCGACGGGCGGCTCTTCGCCTTCGGCGTCAGCCTCGCCCATTGGGGCGACATCGGCGGCGCCTGGGCCGGCAGCTACTTCGCCGCGGCGACGGAGACCTGGCAGGAGGGCGTGCGCATCCCGCCGCTGCGCCTGTTCTCCGCCGCCGGCTGCGACCGCGAGAAGCTCGACTTCCTGCTCGCCAACCTGCGCGGCCCGGCCGAGCGCGAGGGCGACATCCTGGCGCAGGTCGCCGCCACCCGCGCGGCGGAGACGCGCCTCCATCGCCTCGCCGAAGAGCATGGCGGGGCGACGATCCGCGCGGCGCTCGACCGCATGAACGACCTCTCCGAGGCGCAGATGCGCGAGGCCATCGCCGACCTGCCGGACGGCGTCTACGCGGGCGAGGACTTCCTCGACGACGACGGGCCGGGCGGGGCGCCTGCGGCGATCCGCGTGCGCATCGAGATTGACGGCGAACGGGCGCTCTTCGATTTCTCGGCGACCGACGATGCGGTCGCCGGGCCGCTCAACACCACGCCGTTCGTGGCGATGGCGGCGGTCTACTACGCGATCAAGGCCATCGCCGGGCCTGAGATCCAGCCCAACGGCGGCTGCTACCGGCCGCTCACCATTCGCACGCGGCCGGGGTCGATCCTCGACCCGGGCATCGACCGGCCCGTCGTGGGGGGCAACCACGAGACCTCGCAGCGGGCGGTCGACGCCATCGTTCGCGCGCTCGAGCCGGCGGTGCCGGAGCGGCTGACCGCCGGCGGCTCCACGACCGCGGGGCTGCTGATCTTCGGCGGCCGCCGCCGCGACGGCGCCGTCGGCACCTTCTACGAGACCCATGGCGGCGGGGAGGGCGCGCGTATCGATCGCGACGGCGTGCCGGTGGTGCGGGTCCACCTGACCAACACGATGAACACCCCGGTCGAAGTGGTGGAGGCGGAATACATGCTGCGGGTCGAGGAGCAGCGCCTGCGCGCCGGGTCGGGCGGCGCCGGTGCCCATCGCGGCGGCGACGGGATGGTCCGCTCCTACCGCGTGCTGGCCGACGGGATGACGCTGACGACGATGTTCGAGCGACGTGTCGTGCCGCCCTACGGGCTGCAGGGCGGGGCGGCGGGGACGCCGTTCCGGGTGACCCTGCAGGGTGCCGGCGGCGCGTCGCGCGAGCTCGCGGGGAAGGAGAATCTCACCCTGCGCGAGGGCGACCGGGTAGTGATGGAGACGTCGGGCGGCGGCGGGTACGGGCAGGAGCGGCACGCCGCCTATGCCGCCCGTGTGGATCGTGCCGGAAAGCGCAGGTGATTCGACCGGCCGCTGCCCGAAGTGGTGGTGGCCCCTGCCGGGATCGAACCGGCACGCCCGTGGGCCCGCGATTTTAAGTCGCGTGCGTCTACCAGTTCCGCCAAGGGGCCGACCGCAGCGCTGGTGTAGCGGCGGGGACGGCGGGGGGCAAGGCGCCGGTCAGGCGGCCGCCGGCTCCTTGCGCGCCGGCGCGCGCGGCTCGACGGCCGCAGGGAAGCGCAAGGTGACGCGCAGGCCCGGACCGTTGTCCTCCAGGGCCAGGGTGGCGCCGTGCATGCGGGCGACGGCCTGCACGAGGCTGAGGCCCAGGCCGTTGCCGGGGGTCGAGCGGCTCTGCTCCAGGCGCACGAAGCGCTCCAGCACCAGCTCGCGGGATTCGGGTGGAATGCCGGGGCCCGTGTCCGCGACGACGATCTCCGCTCCCGCCGCGCCGGCGCCGGTGCGCACGGCGACGTGGCCGCCGGCGGGCGTATACTTGATCGCGTTGTCGAGCAGGTTGGCCACCGCCTGCGACAGCAGGTGGCGGTCGGCCCTGGCCGCCGCGTCGCCCGCGTGGGCGCCGTGGAAGGCGAGGCCCTTCTCCGCGGCGAGCGGCTCGTAGAGCTCGGCCACCTGATCGACCAGCGGGGCGAGGGCGGTGCGCGCCATCGCATCCGGCCGGGCGCCGGCCTCGGCGTCGGCGATCGAGAGCATGGCGTTGAAGGTGGCGATGAGCTGGTCGGCCTCGTCGATCGTCGCCTGGATTGCCTCGCGGTAGCGGTCGACGTCGGGCTTCTCGATCAGCGTCACCTCGAGGCGGGCGCGCAGGCGATTCAGGGGCGTGCGCAGGTCATGGGCGATGTTCGCGGTGACCTGGCGCATTCCCGACATCAGCCGCTCGATCTGGTCGAGCATGGCGTTGAGGCTGAGGGCGAGCTGGTCGAACTCGTCGCCCTTGCCGCCGACCGGGACGCGGCGCTTCAGGTCGCCCGCGCGGATCTCGGCGCTCGTGCGGTTGATCGCGTCGACCCGCCGCATGAGGTGGCGGCTGACCCAGTAGCCGCCGAGCAGGCCGAGCGCGACGGTCAGCGCGACCGACCAGGCGAGCGCGCCCAGCACCCGCTCGCGGAACTCGCCGCGCTCCTTCATGTCGCGGCCCACCAACAGATGGAACCCGTTCGGCAGGTCGAGGGCGACGGCCATCGTCTTGCGCAGCTCGGTGCGGTCGCCGCGGGTGATCGCCGTCACGAACTCGACGAGGCCGCGCTTGTCGCGCAGGTCCTCGGGCCAGCTCGCGATGTTGCCGGCCAGCCGGTCGAAGCGCGGGCCGGCGACGAGGTAGCGCATTTCGTCGCCGCGCTCGCCCGCCCCGCGTTCGGCGACGACGCGCAGCAGGCCCGGCAGGTTGCGCTGGCGGTACTGCTCGGCGAGGCCGGTGATCTCCGCCTCGATGATCTGCTCGGTCTCGCGGTCGATGGCGCCGGTCGTCGCCCACCAGATGAAGGCGAGGAGCGTGGCGGAGGAGGCGACGAAGATGGCGAGGTAGGCGAGCGCCAGCCGGAAGGTCGTCGTGCGGAGGGCGTTACGTGGGCTCACGCAGGCAGTACCCGGCGCCCCGCACCGTGTGCAGCAGCGGCTTGTCGAAGCCCTTGTCGATCTTCTGGCGCAGCCGGCTCACATGCACGTCGATGACGTTGGTCTGTGGATCGAAATGATAGTCCCAGACCTTCTCCAGCAGCATCGTCCGCGTCACCACCTGGCCGGCGTGGCGCATCAGGCATTCGAGCAGGCGGAACTCGCGCGGCAGCAGGTCGATGTAGCGGTCGCGGCGCTTCACCGTGCGCGCCAGCAGGTCCATCTCGAGATCGCCGACCACCAGCCGCGTGGTCGGCTGCGCGCCCTGGCCGCGACGCAGCACCGCCTCCAGGCGCGCGAGCAGCTCGGCGAAGGCGTAGGGCTTGGTCAGGTAGTCGTCGCCGCCCGCCTTCAGGCCGGCGACGCGGTCGTCGACCTCGCCCAGGGCGGAGAGGATGAGGGCGGGGGTTGCCTTGCCCTGGCGGCGCAGCGTCTCGATGATCGACAGCCCGTCCATGCCCGGCAGCATCCGGTCGACGATGAGCGCGTCGTAGGGCTGGGTCGACGCCATGAACAGCCCGTCGGAGCCGGCGGCCGCGTGGTCGACCACGTAGCCCGACTCCTCGAGGCCCTTCACGAGATAGGCGGCCGCTTCGCGGTCGTCTTCGATGACCAGGATTTTCATGCCGACGCTGACGTCCGGACGGATGGCGAAGGCGACCATAGCGCAAATCCCGGGAAACGGGGCGACCGGCTCAGCCGCCGGATCGGAGGGGGCGATCGTCGGCCGGCAGCTCGCTGTAGCTGCCTTCGATGACCGGTCCCGCGGGGGTCGGCGGTACGCGACGGCCGAAGAGGCGGCCGATGGCGAAGACGATCGCCAGCGCGCAGGCGACGGAGAAGAGGAGGAGGGCGCCGATGACGATGAGCGGCATGAGATGCCTGACGAGGGGAGGCATGGTCGGCTCCGCGATCGCGTGTACGGAAAGAGCCGACGCCGGCATCCCCGGGGGGAGGGATGCCGGCGCGGTCCGGGCCAGGTGAGAGGGGATCAGGCCTGGCCGAGCGGCAGGGCGACGAAGCGCTCGTTGCCCTGCCGGTTGATCAGCAGGAGGACGCTCTTGCGGCGCTCGCCCTGGGCGGCGGCGACGCGCTCGGCCACCTCGTCCGGGGTCGAGACGGCCCGGTTGCCGACCTTGACGATGACGTCGCCGGCCTGGATGCCCTTGTCGGCAGCCGGGCTGTCGGCGGCGACGTCGGTGACGAGCACGCCCTTCACGTTCTGCGGCACGCCGTTCTCGCGCCGCGCATTGCGGTCGAGCGGGGCGAGCGAGAGGCCGAGCTGGCCGCGGGGCTCGTCGGCGCTCTCCCGGGCGGACGCGGTCTCGGTCGGCATCGGGCCGATCGCGGCCGAGAGCCGCACCTCGCGGCCGTCACGCCACACCACGACGTCGCTCGACTTGCCGGCATGGGTCGCGGCCACCGCCTGAGTCAGGTCGCGCACCCGCTCGATCGGGCGACCGTCGAAGCGGACGATGACGTCGCCCTGCCGCACCCCGGCCTTCAGCGCCGGGCTATCGGGCTGCACGTTGGCGACCATCGCGCCGCGCGGCTTGTCGAGGCCGAGGCTCTCCGCGATGTCGGGGCTGACCGGCTGGATGGCGACGCCGAGCCAGCCGCGCTCGACCCTGCCGGTCGCCTTGAGCTGCTCGATCACCGGCCGTGCCAGGTTGGACGGCACCGCGAAGCCGATGCCGACGCTGCCGCCGTTGGGCGAGTAGATCGCGGTGTTGATGCCGATCACGTCGCCGGCGAGATTGAAGGTCGGGCCGCCGGAGTTGCCGCGGTTGATCGAGGCGTCGATCTGCAGGTAGTCGTCGAAGGGGCCGGAGCGCAGGTCGCGCCCGCGCGCCGACAGGACGCCGACGGTGACCGTGCCGCCGAGGCCGAACGGGTTGCCGACGGCGACGACCCAGTCGCCGACGCGCGAGCGGTCGGAATCGCCGAGATTGACGTAGGGCAGGGGACGGCCGGCATCGACCTTGAGCAGCGCCAGGTCGGTCTTGGGATCGCGGCCGATCAGCTTGGCCTTGAGTTCGGTGCCGTCCTGCATCGTCACGTCGATGTCCTGGGCGCCGTCGACGACGTGGTTGTTGGTCACGACGAAGCCCGAGGCGTCGATGACGAAGCCCGAGCCGAGCGAGCGGGCGCGGCGCGCCGGGGCGTCGTCGCCGCCGCGGCCCTGGCGGCCGGGACCCTGCTCGAAGAAGCGCTTGAAGAACTCGTTGAAGGGCGAGCCCTCGGGGAACTGCGGCATGTCGGGCATGACGCCCTGGCGGGCGGAGATGCGCTGGGTGGTCGAGACGTTGACCACCGCCGGCGACACGCGCTCCGCCAGGTCGGCGAAGCCGGGCAGCGCCGCATGCAGCCCGGCCGGTGCGGTGACCGGCGGGGTGGTCTGGGCGCTGGCGAACGGCACGACGGTGACCGCCGCCGCGGCGAGGGCGGCGCCGAGGGCCGGGGCGGCGGCGTATAAGCCGATCCG
This sequence comes from Alphaproteobacteria bacterium, assembly GCA_020852355.1. Taxonomy (GTDB): domain Bacteria; phylum Pseudomonadota; class Alphaproteobacteria; order ATCC43930; family Allostellaceae; genus Allostella. The sequence goes on along the minus strand of JADZBA010000254.1, from coordinate 19,646 downwards.
CCGCAGCGTCCGTCCGGAACGATTGGGAACGATCGCGGCCATGCTGGTGAACCTCCGGTCCTGGGTGCGTTGATCGATGGCACGGGATGTAGCGGTTCAGGGCTTTCCGCGGGCTTTCCGCGTGGTTAAATCGCGTTCATTCGACGAAGGCGGCGAGGCCCAGCCCACGGGCGATCTCGGCGAAGCCGTCGCGGTACGACTTCCGCGCCGCCGGGTCGGCGAGGTCGAAGCGCCGGCGGAGCGGCCCGGAGTGGCGCCAGACCAGCGCCATCAGGCGGCTCAGGCCGGCGGGGTCGGCCGCGGGCCCAGCCAGCCAGCGGGGCAGGTCGGCGAACGGGTCGCCGGCAAAGGGCTCGCAGCCGCGGCGGAACAGGAAGCGCAGGAGATCGGGAATGGCGCCGCCGTCGGCGAAGCGGCCGTAGCCGTAGGCGGCTTGCTGCATCGCGGCGAACGGCGAGCCGGCGAGGTCGCGGGCATATTCGGTCGCCAGGACCGCGAGGGCGGCGCGGCCGTCCTCGGGAAGGATGGTTCCGATCCGCTCGGCCAGCGCCTGCGGGCGTTGCGGGTCGAGGCCCGAGAAATGGAAGAGGACGAGCGGCCGGCCGTCGATCGTGAAACCCGTCCCGTCGCGCGCGAGGCGGCGCTGGTCGAGGTTCCAGTAGGCGACGTTGAGGGCGGGGTCGCGCACCACCGCGACGCGGTCGACGAAGGCGGGGGCGAGGTCGAAGAAGCGCTGGTCGACATAGAGGCCGTCGGCGCGCGCGTCGACGCAGTCGCGCTCCAGCCGTGCGCACAGCCAGTCGAGGAAGCCGCTGGTCGCGGCCGTCCGCCGGGCGGCGAGCACGCCCAGGTTGTAGACGCCGACCTGCAGCAGGTCGCGCTCGGTCGGGAACGCCCGGCGCGACGACGGGTGCGTCGCGTGCGGGGTCAGCGCCAGGTCGGCCCCGGCATCGAGCGGCAGCAGCAGGCCGTCGAGCGGTGCATAGAGCCGCGTGTCGGGATCGAGGAAGAGGGCGCGCTCGACGTCGGGCTCGGACAGGATGCGGCGGAGCGCGAAGCCCTTGACCGCCGTCGCGAACTCGATGAGCTGGTAGCGGAAGGCGAAGGACGGCAGGTCGGGCAGGTCGAGCGTCTCGGCCCATTCGACCCGCGCCGGGAGATCGGCCAGGCCCGGCACGGGGACCGGGCGGTCGGCGATGATCAGGCGGCGCTCCAGCCCCGGGGCGTGGCGGGCGAGCGATTCGAGCAGCAGGGCGGCCCGCGGCAGGTAGTTCAGCGCGCAGACGGTGAAGACGACGGTCCGCGGCGCCGGCGTGGGCATCGGCGGCACCGGCGTGGTCGGGCCGGGTTCGGCGATGCGCAGGGGCGCCAGCGTGCGGGCGCGCCACAGCTTCTTGCGCGGGTCGGATTGTCGGGCGATGGCGACCCGGTCCGGCATCGGCACCGCGTCCGGGACGCCGAGGTGACGCAGCAGGGGGGCGAGCGCGGACACCGGGTCGACGGTCAGATCCTCGTACCAGATCAGCGCGGGCTCGATGCCGTTGGCCTCGTAGAACTGCTGCCAGCCATCCTCCTCGGCACCGAGGTCGCTCATGATCCGCCGCAGGCGGGCGTCGTCGTAGGGGCGGTCCTCGCCGACCTCGGCGGCTTCGCCGCTGAGGCGGCTCCATTCGCCGGAATCGAGTGCCACCGCATAGGAGATGGCCTGGCCGAGGCGGTCGCGTCGGCGGATATGGACGAAGTCCGACGCGCGCAGCATGGCGCGCACGATCGGCAGCCGCAGTGCCGGCTGGAGATGGCGGAAATGGATCTTGATGCCGAAGCGGCCGCCGGGGCTGGTGCGCCGCCGCACGACCTCGGGCAGGTAGCGGTCGATGTCGATCGGCCCGCCGTCGCGGCCGAATCCGAGGCGACGGCCGAGCCGCGGGACGTAGTCGCCGGTGTGAAGGTACTCGCCCGGCACGCCCAGCACCCCGGTCGAGCGCAACAGCTCGGCGAGCAGCGTGCTGCCGGAGCGCGGGGTCGCCGCGACGACATAGGGGCGCACGCGTCCGGACTGCGGCGGCAGGTCGAATGCGGCATCGGCGTAGTCCAGGCCGGCCATCGGCCAGGGCTACGGGTCGCCGCCGGTCCGTGTCAAGATTCGCCGGCCGTGAAGCCGCGCGGCGGCAGGCCCCGGCGGCGGCGCTCGACCATCGTGGCGAACGCGGCCTCCAGCCGGGAAGCGAAAGCCCGGATGTCGAAGAGCGCCGCGCGGCCGGTCGCGACCCGGCCGCGCAGCACGCGCCGCCGGGCCGGGTCGCGCGCGAGAGCCGCCGCCAGTTCGGCATAGGAGTCGAGATCGGCCGCCACCAAGTCGCCGAGGCCGGCCGCCGCCAGCATCGATTGCGAGATGCGGTTGGCGAACCGGTCGCCGGCGACGGCGATCACCGGGACCCCGGCCCACAACGCGTCGAGCGCCGTCGAGGATGCGTTCACGGTGATCGTGTCGAGGAACAGGTCGGCGGCCGCCAATCGGCCGAGATGGTCCGCGCGCTGCGGCGTCCAGTCCGCGAACAGCAGCCGTTCGGCGGCGACGCCGGCCGCCGCGGCCCGATCGCGGACCGCCGTGCGCATCGCCGCCGACGCGAACGGGTCGGCGAGCCAGAGGACCGTGCCCGGCGTCCGGCGCAGCACGGCGAGCCATCGCTCGAGGATGGCGCGGTCGATCTTCTCCGGATTGTGCAGTGCCGCCAGGACGACGGCGTCGGGCGGCAGGCCCAGCGCGGCCCGGTCGGGAACGGCCGCCACCGGATGGGGCGATGCGCAGTGGTAGCAGCCGGGTAGCCGCGCCACGGCCTCGGCGTAGAGCGCTTCCTCGCCCTCGGGGATCACGATGCGGTCGGCGACGAGGTAGTCGGCGAGCGGCACGCCGAGGCCGCCGGCATGGCCCAGCCAAAAGACCTGCACGGCCGCCGGACGGCGTGCCAGCACGGCCGGCGCGGTGGCATCCATCAGCCCGTCGAGGTCGACGAGGATATCGATCCCCGCCGCGGCGATGGCCGTGGCGAGCGCGTCCGGCGCGGCGCCGTCGAGGTCGTGGAAGACGTCGAATCCGGCGCGCAGGCGGGTAGCCGCTGCGTCGGCCCGGCTCCTCCAGGTGAAGCCATGTACCGCGAAACGGCTGCGGTCGTGGGCGGCGAACAGGTCGGCAGTGACGTGCCCGACCGCGTGGTCGCCGAAGTTCGGCGACAGGTAGGCCAGCCGGATGATCGCGTGCCGGCGGGCGGCGGCGGGCGGCGCCCGCGGCGGCAACCGCTTCTCGGTGATGGACCGCAGCGCGGGCATAGCGGCCGGGGAGAAGGGGCGGAACAGCGCCTCGTAGGCGATGCTCGTCGCCACGGACAGGTCGGCCGCGACGCCGCTGCCGTCGGCCAGTACGCCGTCGATGCGCGCGTGCAGCGCGTCGGCGGCGTCGAAGTCGAGCTCCGCCTTGGCGAGCTTCAGCAGCCGGACCGCGGCGCCGAGATGCGAGGGATCGCGCTGGAGCGCGGCGGCGAAGGCCTCGCGCGCCGCCCCACGCCGGCCGAGACGCAGGCGGAGATTACCCAGATTGTACCACGCGGGGGCGCTGTCGCCCCGCGCCGCGAGGGCGGTGGCGAGCAGATCGGCCGCCTCCGCCGTGCCGCCGGTCCGTGCGAGGCAGGCCGAGAGATTGACGCGCGCCTCATGGAATTCCGGCTGCAGGCGGAGTGCCGCGCGCAGCAGCGGCTCCGCCTCGGCGGGACGGCCGGCGGCGAGGAGGACCACCGCCGCATTGTTGGCGAGCGTCGCGTCGTCGGCGCGGCCGGCTGCGGCCGCGGCCAGCGCATCGGCGCCGGCGCTCGCCCGGCCGGCGCGCAGCAGGCGGTCGGTCAGCGCCGCGATGGCGATGGGAATCGCGGATGCGGTTGCGACGACGGCCCGCACCGCTTCCGCCAGCGCCGCGTCGTCGCCGTGCTGCAACTGCCGATCCAGCGTGCCGAAGACCCGCCGGAGGGCGTCCGCGTCCGCGGCGGCCGGTGTCGCTCGCATTGCCATGACGCCGAAGGCGGTAGCGCAGATATGGCGAAGTCGCAATCCCTGGGGCCGACGCGCTTCGGCTTGGCGACGGACCGGGAAGACTGCTACGCAGGTTCCATGGAACCTGCCGTTCTCGTCGCGACCCGGGATGCGGTCGCCCATGTCACCCTGAACCGTCCAGCCGTCCTGAACGCGCTCGACGCGCCGATGGCGGCACTCCTCGTCGAGGCGCTGGAGCGGCTCGAGATGGACCCGGCGGTTCGCGTCGTCGTGCTGAAGGGGGCCGGCGCCGGCTTCATGGCGGGGGGCGACGTCAAGCTGTTCGCCGGTCTCGCCGACCGGCCGCTCGCGGAGCGCCGCCGGACCATCACGGCGCTGATCCACGCATTCCATCCGGCGATCGTCGCCATGCGCCGGATGCCACAGCCGGTGATCGCCTGCGTCCACGGTGTCGCCGCCGGCGCCGGGATGAGCCTCATGGCGGCCGCCGACCTGGCCATCGCCGGGGCGTCGGCCACCTTCACGCTCGCCTATGCCCGCATCGGCACCAGCCCCGACGGCGGCGCGACCTGGTTCCTGCCGCGCCTCGTCGGCCAGCGCCGGGCGATGGAGCTGGCGCTGCTGCCCGACCGTTTCGACGCGGCGCGGGCGGAGGCGATCGGGCTCGTCAACCGCGTCGTGCCGGACGACCGGCTGGAAGCGGAGACGGCGGCGATCGCGGCCCGGCTCGCGGCCGGGCCGGGCGCGGCGTTCGCGAACACCAAGCGCCTCATCCACCGCTCGCTCGAGGCGAGTTTCGAGGGCCAGCTCCAGGCCGAGCTGGAAAGCTTCGCATCGCTGACGATGACCGCGGATTTCGCCGAGGGCACCCGCGCCTTCGCGGAGAAGCGGCCGCCGCGGTTCGGCGGCGGCTGATCAGCTTCCCGCACCCGTGCCGAGCAGCGTGTTCAGGCCGAGGAAGCGCTGCACCGCCCAGATCGCCGCGAACGAGCCGACCAGGATCAGCGTCGACATCGCCAGGATGGCCGGGTCGAAGTTCAGCTCCATGCCGTAGAACATCTCGACCGGGAAGGTGGTGTAGCGGCTGCCGGCGAGGAACATCGACACCGGCACGTCGCCGAACGAGACGATGAAGGCATAGAGCGCGCCTGCGTAGACGCCGGGCAGGATGGCGGGCAGCGTTACCCGCCGGAAGGTGCGCCAGCGGGTGGCACCGAGGCTGATCGCCGCCTCTTCGAGGCTCGGATTGACGCGCTGCAGGATCGCCGCGGTGGTGCCGATCACGTAGGGCAGCGTGATGAAGACGTGCGCGATCGCCAGCCCGGCGAAGCTGCCGACGAGCGGGACGCCGCCGGCCGCGCTCGCCAGATAGAAGAGCTGCAGGAACGCGAAGCCGGTGACGATGACCGGGATCTGCAGCGGTGCGCGGAACAGCGCCGCCATCAACCCGGCCCCCGGCAGGCGCCCGCGCGCGAGCGCCAGCGCGGCCATGACGCCCAGCACGCCGCTGCACGCCGCCGCGACGACACCGAGCTGCAGGCTGACCCACAGCGTCTCGAAGTAGCGGCCGGGGATCTTCAGGTACCAGGCGAGCGACAGATGGCGCGGCGGGAAGTTGAGGAACGCGTGCTCGCCGCCGTCGAACGACGCCCCGACGACGACGACCAGCGGCGCGAACAGGAAGACGTAGAAGGCGGCGACGAAGGCCGCGACCACGGCGCGCCACAGCAGGCGCGGCAGGCGGCGGCCGTTCATGCGCCGCGTGCCGCCTGCAGCCGCGACACCAGCAGCACCGACAGCAGGTTGATCAGCAGCACGACGAGCAGCACCACCGCCGAAAGCGTGCCGGCCATGCCGTACTTCGTCTCGACCAGAACGGTCTGCTGGATGACGACGGGCAGCGTCAGCACCTTGCCGCCGCCGAGCAGGGCCGCCGACGTGAACGCGCCCATCGCCATGTTGAAGACGATGAGGCCGCCGCCGACCATCCCGGGCAGGCTGAGCGGCAGGATCACCCGCCAGAACACCCGCCAGCGCGCCGCGCCGTGGATCTCGGCCGCCTGCTCCAGCGAGCGCGGAATCGTCTGGATGACGCTGAAGAGGATCAGCAGCATGAAGGACACGGTGTAGAGCAGCAGGCCGACGACGACCCCGCCGACGGAGCCGTATAGGCCGATCGGCCGCGCGACGATCCCGATCCGGATCAGCGCCGCGTTCAGCGGCCCGTCGCCGCCGAAGATGATCACCAGGCCCAGGATCTTGATGACGATGGTGATGAAGGAGGACGCCACCGCGAGCGCCAGCAGGGTGGTGCCCCAGCGCGGCGGCATGCGTGCCAGAACGTAGGCGACCGGGTAGGCGACGACCAGTCCCAGCACGGCGACCAGCGCCGATATCTCGACGGTCAGGCGCAGCGAGTCGAGATAGAACGGATCGGTGAAGAAGGCGACGTAGTTGGCGAGCTGGAACCTGTCGTCCATGCGCCCGAGGCGCAGGTCGCGGAAGAAGCTGATGCGCACGAAGAGCAGCTGGGTGGCGACCAGCAGCCCGGTCGAGAACAGCAGCGGCGGCAGGATGAGCCAGCCCCAGCGCGCCTTCATGGCCCGGGTCCGGCCGGTCAGCCTCGGGGCTGATCGAGGACGCGGTCGAGGATCCAGTTCTGGATGCGATGGACCAGCTCCTCCTTGACGGCATAGCGGCCGGGACTGGCGTAGGGCGACGACAGGCCGCGGTGCTGCAGCGCGCAGACCTCGTTGTCCTCCGCCTGCGTCAGGTCGAAGCGGCGGAAGTAGGGTGCCGCCATCGCCGCGAAGTCCGGCCGCGCCATCGTCTCGCGCGGGAACAGCGCGCCCTGCTCCAGCCGGATGCGGTCGACCGCCACCGGATCGACATGGACGTACCAGGCGCAGTCCGTGGTGCAGGAGATGTAGGTGCCGGGCAGCACCAGCGGTGCCGTCGTGCCGGCCGTGGCCTCGTCGAGCGAGCGCATCATCGGGAAGCCGGTGTCTCCCTTGAGCAGGGCGGCGCTGCCGGGATAGGACATGAAGGTGCTGACGACGTTGCCGGTCGTCTCCTGCACCGCCCGCCAGTACTTGCGCGGCGAGGCGTACTGGCTGATCGAGCTGCGATGGACCGTCGCGACGTGCTGCGCGTCCTTCAGGTTCTCGACGTAGAATTTCCAGTTGCAGGGCACGTCGTACTCGATGCGCCGCGCCAGGACGAGGTCGTCGCAGGCGTAGCGGGCGAGGATCTCCGGCAGGTTGCCGAGGTGGTCGGCCAGCGGCGCCGCGTCGGGGTCGAAGCACACGAACATGAAGCCGCCCCAGCTCTCCAGCCGGATGCGGTGGAGGCCGTAGTCCTTCGTGTCGAAGCCTGCCGAGGCATCCATCTCGGTCGGGGCCGAGACGAGGTCGCCGGAGAGCGCGTAGGTCCACGCGTGGTAGGGGCAGACGAAGCCCCGGGCGTTGCCCTCGCCGCGCGCCACGAGGCAGCCGCGGTGGCGGCAGGTATTGGAGAAGGCACGGACCTCGCCGTCGCGGGCGCGTGCCACCAGTACCGGCACGCGCGCGACGTCGACCGCGAAATAGTCGCCTTCGTTCGCCACCCGCTCGACGCGACCGACGAAGTTCCACACCTTCATGAAGATGCGCTCGAGCTCGCGCTCGAAGAAGGCGGGCGACGTGTAGCACCAGTTCGGCAGGTTCGAGGCGAGGCCGATCGGCCGGCGCACGTCCTCGTAGAGCGCGGGCGCGAACAGGTCGCCGGGCCAGGGGCTGCGTGCGGTGGCGGTGGGACCCGGCGGCACCCACCAGCGGGTGGCGCCCTCGGTCGTGGCGGCGGTCATGGCTTCGCTCCTCGGGAGGTGCGTCAATCGTCGTCGAGCAGGGTGCAGCGATCGTACGCCCAGGCGAGCCGGATCGCGGTGCCCGCGGTCGCCAGCGGGTCGTCGGGGCCGGTCTCGACGATCACCGGGGTGCCGCCGGCGACCTCGACCTCGCAGCGCACGAGGTTGCCGGAGTAGCGGACGTCGACGATCCGGCCGTCGAGGGCGTTGCAGCCGTCCGCCGGCGTGCCCGCCGGCGACAGCCGGAGCTGCTCGGGACGCACCGCCAGCAGGCAGGGGCCGCGTGGGCGACCGGCGCCGTCGGCGACGCGGAACGCAGTGCCGAGGCCGACGGCGTGCGCGTCGGGTCCGGCGTAGCCGTCGACGGTCACCGGCAGGAAGTTGATCTTGCCGACGAAGTCCGCGACGAAGCGAGTACGCGGCTTCAGGTAGAGCTCGCGCGCCGTGGCGAGCTGCTCGATGCGGCCCTGGTTCATCACTGCGATGCGGTCCGAGAGGTTCATCGCCTCGGTCTGGTCGTGCGTCACATAGACCGTGGTGATGGCGAGTGTGCGCTGAATGCGCTGGATCTCCGTCTGCATCGCCTCGCGCAGCTTGAGGTCGAGGGCGCCCAGCGGCTCGTCCATCAGCAGCACCCGCGGCGGATGGGCGACGGCGCGGGCGAGCGCCACCCGCTGGCGCTGGCCGCCGCTGAGCTGCGCGGGATAGCGCTGCTGCACGCCCGGCAGACGGACGAGGTCGAGCAGCTCGTCGACGCGCCGCCGGATCGCCGCCTTGCCGACGCCGCGCTCGCGCAGGCCGAAGCCGACATTGTCGGCGATCGTCATGTGCGGGAAGAGGGCGTAATCCTGGAACACCATGCCGATCTGACGCCGGTTCGGCGGCCGATGGGTGACGTCCTCGTCGTCGAACAGCACGCGGCCGCGCGACGGCTCCAGGAAGCCCGCCACCAGGCGCAGCGTCGTCGTCTTGCCGCAGCCGGACGGCCCCAGCAGCGTCAGGAACTCGCCCTCGGCGATCTCCAGGTCGATCGCGTCGAGGGCGGTGAAGTCGCCGTAGCGCCCGGTCACGCCGGCCAGCGTCACGCTCGACATGTCGCGGCCGGCCCCGGCGCCTCAGCGCGCGCGCCGCACCACCGAGCGGTTCCACGCGTCGAGCAGCGCGCCCGTGTCGATCTTCGAGAGATCGGAATAATAGACGCGGGCGAACGCGTCGGCGGACAGCGGCAGGAATTCCGCCATCAGCGGGTCCTTGGCCAGCGCGTCGGCGGCGGCCTGGCTGACCGGCCGCGACCCGGTCTCGCGCCCCATCGCTTCCTGCGCCTTCGGCCCGAGATACTCGTTGATGAAGGCGTGCGCCGCCTTGTCGTTGCCCGCGCCCTTGATGATGCCGAGCCAGACGTTGCTGGTGACGCCGCGCTGGCCCTTGATCTCGGGGAAGGTCATGGCGAGCGGCATCCCGGCCTGGCGGGCGCGGATCACCCACCCGACATGCCAGTGCGCCGCCCACACGTCGCCCGACTTGAACTGCGTGAAGAGCTTGGTCGAGGCGTTGTAGTAGGAGCCGACGTCGAGACGGCGGACGGCGTCGAGGCCGGGCTGCAGGTTGTCCTCGCTGCCGCCGTTCTCGTAGGCGATGGCGACGATGCCCTTGACGCCCTGGATGATCGTCGCGTCGGCGAACGACACTCTGCCCTTGAGCCGGGGGTCGGCGAGATCGGCATAGGTGCGCGGCGGCGCCAGGCCGAGCTCCTGGAACTTCTGGGCGTTGTAGGCGATGCCGTCGATGGTGGCGGAGTTGGCGACCATGGTCGGCAGGCGATAGCGGAGGTCGATGCCGGCCGCGTTGGCGATCTTCGAATAGTCGAGCGCGGTCAGCACGCCGGCCTCGTCGATGTCGCGGCGGTTGTGCTCCGACAGCTCCATGACGTCGAAGGGCGGCTTCTGGCCGCGTGCGGCGATCAGCTTCGCCAGGTTCTCGTGCGGGTTGCCGATGACGTACTCGACCTTGGCGCCGCGCGCCTCGAGCTGCGGCTGGATGGTCGTCTCGATGTTCTTCGCCCAGCCGCCGCCCCACGTCGCCACGCGCAGCGTGACGCCCTCGAGGTCGCGCTGCGCGGCGGCGGGTCCGGCCAGGCCCAGCGTCAGGACGGCGACACCGAACGCGAGCACGCGGCGCCGCCCGACCGGGACGGCCGTCATCGACTGGTCCATGGCCATGGTCTCCATTGCGGCGGCCTCGCGCGGCCGCGGCAGCCTGCGACGAGGCGGGAATGCTATCGGTCTCGATTCCCCGCGGTCAAGCCTGCGTCAGCTGCAGCCTGCGTCAGCTGCAGGAGTGCGTCGGCCGCTGCGTCGGGTCGACCTGCCACCACGGGCTGCGCCGCACGGTGCTCGCCGGCCTGGCCTGTCGCTGGTGGCGGGGCGGGGTCGTCCTCGTCAGGCCGCCGTGAGGCCGCCGTCGACGACCATCTCCGCGCCGGTGACGAAGCGGGATTCGTCCGATGCGAGATAGACGACGAGCGGCGTCACGTCGTCGGGTTCGGCGATGCGGCCGATCGGCACCTGGCGCACGAGGCGCTGGCGGGCCTTTTCCGGGTTGGGGGAGGACGCGATGAGGCCCTCGACCATCGGCGTCGCGACGAAGCTGGGGTGGATCGAATTGCAGCGGATGCCGTAGCCGGCGCGCGCGCAGTGCAGCGCCACCGACTTGGTCAGCAGGCGCACGCCGCCCTTGCTGGCGTTGTACGCCGCGAGGTTGGCGCCGCCGACGATGCCCGACACCGACGACAGGTTGACGATCGACCCGCCGGTCGCCTTCATCGCCGGGATGGCGTGCTTGCAGCCGAGGAAGACGCCGTCGAGGTTGACGCCCATGACGAGGCGCCACTCCTCCAGCGTCGTGTCTTCGATGCTGTGGGCGATGGCGATGCCGGCGTTGTTGACCAGCACGTCGAGGTGTCCGAAGCGGACCATGACCGCGGCCACCGTCTCGCGCCACGCCGCCTCGTCGGTGACGTCGAGCGCCAGCGCGGCCGCCGCGCCCGGGACGTTCGCCACGGCGGCATCGCGGTCGCTGGCGACCACGCTCGCACCCTCGGCCGCCAGCCCGGCGACGAACGCCCGCCCCAGCCCGCCGCCCGCCCCGGTGACGAGGGCGACCTTGCCCGCGACGCGGCCGGCCATCGCCGCGGTCCCGTCTCGCGCTTCCGTCACGCGGTCGGCAGGCGGTGGTGGCCGAACTCCTCGCGCAGCTTGCTCTTCATCAGCTTGCCGGTCGCGGTGTGCGGCAGCTCGTCGACGAACACGATGTCGTCGGGCAGCCACCATTTCGCGACCTTCTCGCCGAGATAGCCCATCAGCGCCTCGCGCGTCAGGGCGGCACCCTTCTTCGCCTTGACGATGAGCAGCGGCCGCTCCTGCCATTTCGGGTGATGGACGCCGATCACGGCGGCCTCGGCGACGCCCGGATGGCCGACCGCTGCGTTCTCCAGATCGATCGAGCTGATCCACTCGCCGCCCGACTTGATGATGTCCTTGGCGCGGTCGGTGATCTGCACGAAGCCGTCGGCGTCGACCGTGCAGATGTCGCCGGTGCGGAACCAGCCCTCGGAGTCGAAGGCGGCGCGGCTCGCCGCTTCGTCCTCGAAGTAGCCCGACGTGATCCACGGGCCGCGGACCAGCAGCTCGCCCTGGGCGACGCCGTCGTGCGGCAGGCGCTTGCCCGTGTCGTCGACGATCTTCACCTCGACGCCGAACACGACGCGGCCCTGCTTCATCTTCAGCTTGTAGCGGTCGCCCTTGGGCAGGGCGAGCATCTTGCCCTTCAGTACGCCGGTGGTGCCGATCGGGCTCATCTCGGTCATGCCCCAGGCGTGGATGACGTCGATGCCGTGATCCTCCTCCAGCGCCACGATCATCGAGAGTGGCGCGGCCGAGCCGCCGACGACGAGGCGGCGCAGGGTCGAGAAGGTCTTGCCCGTCTCGGCCATGTGCGCGAGCAGGCCGAGCCACACCGTCGGCACCCCCAGCGTGCAGGTGACCTTCTCGGTCTCGAACAGCTCGTGCAGGCTGGCCCCGTCCAGCTTCGCCCCGGGGAACACCAGCTTGGACCCGGCCATGGCGGTGGAATAGGCGCAGCCCCACGCGTTGACGTGGAACATCGGCACGACCGGCAGGATCGTGTCGCGGCTGGAGATGCCGAGCGCATCGGGCGCGCAGACGCAATAGGAGTGGATGACGGTGGAGCGGTGCGAATAGAGCACGCCCTTGGGATTGCCCGTCGTGCCGGAGGTGTAGCAGAGCGAGGAGGCCGTGCGCTCGTCGAAGGTCGGCCAGTCGAACTCCGGCGCCTCCGGCGCGATCAGGCTCTCGTAGGAGACGACGTTGGGCAGCGACGTCTGCGGCAGGTGGGCGTCGTCGGTGAGGACGACGTAGCCCTTCACCCTGGGAAAGTCGGCGGCGAGCTTCTCCAGCACCGGGACGAAGCTGAGGTCGACGAAGATCCACCGGTCGTCGGCGTGGTTGACGATGTAGCGGATCTGCTCGGGGAAGAGCCTGGGATTGATCGTGTGCAGCACCGCCCCGCTGCCCGAGATGGCGTAATAGCATTCGAGATGGCGGTGGGTGTTCCAGGCCAGCGTGGCGAGCCGGTCGCCCGGCTGGACGCCGAGGCGCTTCAGCGCGTTCGCGAGCTGCTGCGCGCGCCGGTGCGCCTCGCCCCAGTTGTAGCGGTGGATCGGACCCTCGACCGTGCGCGTCACGATCTCGGTGTCGCCGTGATAGAGCGCCGCATGCCGGATCAGCGACGAGATCGACAGCGGCACGTCCATCATCAGGCCCTGCATCGGCATCCCTCCCGGTCCCGTCGCGGCGCTTCACCGCGTTGGCGGCAGGATATTGAACCGACCGCGCCGGTGGCAAGGCGACCGCCGCGTTCCCCCCAGACGGATCGGGGCGCGCCGTCGCCGGCGCGCCCCGAGGTCTCCGGGAACTCGGAACCGCGCTCGATCAGAAGGTCCGCGAGACGGTGAACAGGGCGCGCGCGGCGCAGATCTTGCGGCCCCCGGCGCACTCCGAGCGCTTGATGTCGGTGTCGGCGTAGACGAGCGAGAGGGTGAAGCCCTCGACGGTCGCCGTCAGGCCGGCCTGCCATTCGAGATAGTCCGGCGCTCCATAGCGCTCGTTCTTCTCGATCCACTGGTAGCCGAGATGGCCGATGAAGGCGAGGTCGAGCGGCGCGCCCGGGATCGGCACCTTGACGTCGCCGTAGGCGTACCAGGCATCGCCGCTGGCGCCGAAGAAATCGGGCGAATAGTTGAGGCCGCCCGACAGGGCCGCGAAGCCGAGATCGTAGCCGAGCTTGCCGGCGAACTCGTAGAAGTCGTAGTTCAACCGGCTGCTCGCCCCGGGGTAGAGATACCCGATCATCCCGAGCTGCCAGGTGAAGCCGGCGACCTCGCCCTTGACGCCGCCGTAGACGTCGGTCTCGATCGTCGCCTCGTTGCCGTCCTGGAAGTTGAGGTTCGAGGCCCAGACCCCGAGATAGATGCCGAAGTCCTCCTTGAACATGTAGCTGTAGTCGATCGAGCCCTGGATGGCCGGGTTCTCGTCGGTCTGTGAGATGCCGCGGTAGAGATAGTCGCTGGCCAGCGTAAGGGTGGCCGTGAACTCGCCCGGGATCAGCTTCTCGGGCTTCTTCTCCTCTGCCGAGGCGGGGGCAGCCAGAAGGACGGCCACCAAGGGTAGCGCCAGCAACGAACGGGACGCCATGGAAATAGCCTCCGACGCCAGATTCACCGGCGACCGGCCCCCTCCCCAGCGGCGGACGCGCGATCGCCATCTCCCGGTCTTAGGGCAAGGCGCATGCCAGCGCGCGTAGCGTCCCTGTAAGGCGCTTATGCGCTTCTTACGGGCAAGGCTGCCCGGATATCGGCCGCAGCCGCGCGGGGATGCTCATTAAGTCGTCAACCATGCGGCGCCGCGCGGCCTTGCCAGCGACCGTCCGCGGCTTACAGTGGCGCCGGCCGATGACCGACACCCAGGACACCATCGCCGTCCGCGATGCCCATCGCTTCGACGAGCGCGCGCTCGCCGCCCATCTGCTGCCTGCCCTCGGCCTGGCGGGCCCCCTGGAGGTGCGGCAGATGAAGGGCGGCCAGTCCAATCCGACCTTCCTGCTCCGTGCCGGCGGCACCGAGCTCATCCTGCGCAAGCAGCCGCCGGGGCAGCTCCTGCCGTCGGCCCACGCGGTCGATCGCGAGTACCGGGTGATGACGGCGCTGGCGGCGACCGACGTGCCGGTGCCGCGGACGCTGCATTTCTGCGCCGACCGCGCGGTGATCGGCACGCCCTTCTACGTCATGGAGCGGCTGGTCGGCCGGGTATTCTGGAACCCGGCGCTGCCCGAGCTGCCGGTGGCGCAGCGGCGCGCCGTCTGGCTCGGCATGGCCGATGCCCTGGCACGGCTGCACCGGGCCGACTGGCAGGCGATCGGCCTCGCCGACTTCGGTCGGCCCGGCAACTATTTCGGTCGCCAGATCGCGCGCTGGACGCGGCAGTGGCAGGAATCGAAGACCCACGAGAACCCGGAGATCGACCGGCTCGCCGACTGGCTGCCGCCGCGGGTCCCGGCAGGCGACGACACGGCGATCTGCCACGGCGATTTCCGCATCGACAACCTGATGTTCCATCCGACCGAGCCCAGGGTCATCGGCATCCTCGACTGGGAGCTGGCGACGCTCGGCCATCCGCTGGCCGACCTCGCCTACAGCTGCATCCAGTACTACACGCCGCCCGACGTCTTCCGCGGCCTCGCCGGGCTCGACCTCGCCGCGCTGGGCGTGCCGGCACAGGACGAGTACGTCGCGGCCTACGGCGCCTTCGTCGGGCGGCCGGTCCGGCTGGAGCCCTTCCACCTCGCCTTCGCGCTGTTCCGCCTCGCGGTCATCCTCGAAGGCATTCTCGCCCGCGCCAAGGGGGGCAACGCCGCGGCACCCGACGCCTTCGAAGTCGGGGCGCTCGGTGCGGTCATCGCCCGTATCGGCTGGGACATCGCCAGACGGGCGGACTGAGCCGCCCCTCGGAGCACAGAGGAACCGCCATGGATTTCACCTACTCCCCGAAGTCGCTCGACGTGCAGGATCGCGTCCGCCGCTTCATCGACGCCCATGTCGCGCCGCGCGTGCGCGACTGGGACGAGGCGGTCCATCACGGCCGGTTCCCGCCGCCCTTCATGGAGGATCTCAAGGCCAGGGCGAAGGCCGAGGGCCTGTGGAACCTGTTCCTGCCGGGCCTGCGCGACGACGAGCCGGGCACCCGCCTCAGCAATCTCGACTACGCCCCGGTCGCCGAGATCCTCGGGCGCATCATGTGGTCGTCGGAGGTGTTCAACTGCAACGCGCCGGACACCGGGAACATGGAGCTGCTGCACATGTTCGCCAATCCGCAGCAGTACGATGAGTGGCTGCGGCCGCTGCTGGAGGGGAAGATCCGCTCGGCCTTCGTGATGACCGAGCCGGCGGTGGCGTCCTCGGACGCGACCAACATCCAGACGCGCATCGAGCGGGTCGGCGACCATTACGTGATCAACGGCCGCAAGTGGTTCATCACCAATGCGTCCGATCCGCGCTGCAGGATCTCGATCCTGATGGGCGTGACGAACCCGGAGGCGGAGACCCATCGCCGCCAGAGCATGATCCTGATCCCCATGGACACGCCCGGGGTGACGGTCGTCCGCAATCCGCCGGTGATGAACCATATCGCCCCCGAGGGCCACTGCGAGGTCCTCTACGAGAACGTGAAGGTGCCGGTCGCCAACCTGCTGGGGTCGGAAGGACAGGGGTTCGAGATGGCCCAGGCGCGCCTCGGGCCGGGGCGCATCCACCACTGCATGCGCTCGATCGGCCAGTGCGAGCTCGCGCTCGACCTGATGATGCAGCGCGCCCAGGAGCGCCGCACCTTCGGCCGCGCGCTCGCCGAGCACGGCACGGTCATGGAATGGATCGCGCTGTCGCGCGCCGAGATCGAGCAGGCGCGGCTGCTGGTGCTGCGCACCGCCTGGCTGATGGACGCCAAGGGCAACAAGGCGGCGCGCAAGGACGTGTCGCTGATCAAGGTCGTGGTGCCGCGCATGCAGACCACGATCGCCAACCGGGCGATCCAGGCGTTCGGCGCCAAGGGCCTGACCAACGACACGCCGCTCGCCAACATCTGGAGCTGGGGCCGGGCGCTGCAGATCGTCGACGGTCCCGACGAGGTGCATCTGCGCACCATCGCGCGCATCGAGATCAAGGAGCAGAAGGCGCGGCTCGGCAACCGCCGGCTCGACGATTTCAGCGGCCTGCCCACGGGGTGACGCCATGACCGCCGACACCGCGACGCTGGCCGGCCGCACCCTGTTCGTCACCGGGGCCAGCCGTGGCATCGGCCTGGCGATCGCCCTGCGCGCCGCCCGCGACGGCGCCAACATCGCGGTCGTCGCCAAGACGGTCGATCCCCACCCGAAGCTGGAAGGCACGATCTTCACCGCGGCGGACGCGATCGAGCGCGCCGGCGGCCGCGCCCTGCCGCTCGCCTGCGACATCCGCGAGGAGGCGCAGGTCGCGGACGCCGTCGGCCGTACCGTCGAGCGCTTCGGCGGCATCGACGTGCTGGTCGCCAACGCGTCCGCCATCAGCATGACCGGCACGCTCGCCACGCCGATGAAGCGCTTCGACCTGATGCACCAGGTCAACGCGCGCGGCACCTATCTCTGCGCCCAGGCCTGCGTGCCGCACCTGCTGCAGGCGGCCAACCCGCACATCCTGACGCTGTCGCCGCCGCTCAACATGAACCCGCGCTGGTTCAAGGGCCACGTCGCCTACACCATGGCCAAGTACGGCATGAGCATGTGCGTGCTCGGCATGGCCGAGGAGTTCCGCGACGCCGGCATCGCCGCCAACGCGCTGTGGCCGCGCACCGGCATCGCGACCGCGGCCATCCGCAACCTGCTGGGCGGCGAGGCGGCGGTCGCCCGCTGCCGCACGACCGACATCGTCGCCGACGCCGCCCACTGGATCCTGACGCGGCCGAGCCGTGCCGTCACCGGCAACTTCTTCATCGACGAGGATGTGGTGCGGATGGCCGGGGTCGCCGACCTCGACCGCTATTCGGTGACGCCGGGCTGCACGGACTTCATGAAGGACTTCTTCCTCGACTGATCGTCGCGGGCGGAAGCGGCCGCCGCCGCGAAGGCTCTTTCGTTTTCGCTCTGGCATGATAGGCTGACAGGATGACAGGCGCGTCCAGCCTCATCCGCCGGCGCCGGCTCTACGAGGATGTCGTTGAGCGCCTGGAGCGCATGATCCACGCCGGTGAGCTGCAGCCGGGCGACCAGCTTCCCTCCGAGCGCGAGCTGATGCTGCGGTTCGGGGTCGGGCGGCCGGCGATCCGCGAGGCGCTGTTCGCCATGCAGCGGATGGGGCTGGTGGTCGTGTCCAACGGGGAGCGGGCACGGGTGACGATGCCGACGCCCGAGACGCTCGTCTCCGAGCTGTCCGGGGCGGCCCGTCTGCTCCTCTCCAGGCCCGAGGGCGTCCGCCAGTTCCAGCAGGCCCGCTGCCTCTTCGAGGTCGGCCTCGCCCAGCTCGCCGCGCGCCATGCCGGACCGGCCGATATCGAGCGTCTGCGCCACGCGCTCGATGCCAACCGCAGGGCGGTCGGCGACCCCCAGCGGTTCGAGCGGACCGATCAGGAGTTCCATTTCGTCCTGGCGCTGCTGCCGCGCAACCCGATCTTCGTCGCCCTCCACGAGGCGATCGTGGAGTGGCTGACGGAGCAGCGGCGCGCCGTGTTGCGTACGCCGGGGATCGATAAGCGCGCCTATCGTTCGCACGAGCGCATCTTCAAGGCGATCGAGGCGCGCGACCCGGTCGGAGCGGAGGCGGCCATGCGCACCCACCTCGACGCGACCGAGGCGATCTTCTGGGGAACCGAAGCGACCGCCGGGCAGTGACCCGGCCGATGCGGGAGATTTCGAAGATGGACGGCGAGGGCTGGACCGGCAAGACCGCGATGGTGACGGGGGCGGCCTCGGGCATCGGCCGCGCGACGGCGCTGCTGCTGGCGGGGCAGGGCGTGGCGCTCTTCCTCGTCGATCGCGACGCGGCGGGGCTGGCGGCGACCGCCGCGCAGGCGCGCGAGACGTCGTCGCGCGTCGAGCATGCCGTCGTCGACGTCACCGACGGCGCCGCGGTCGCCGAGGCCGTCGCTCGTGCCGACGCGGCGCTGGGCGGCTTCGACATCCTGGTCAACTCCGCCGGCATGCTCGGCTTCGTCGGAGCCGCGATCGACTGCCCGGAGGAGGAATGGGACCGGCTCTTCGCCGTCAACGTGAAGAGCGTGCTCCTCTGCGCGCGGGCGTGCGTGCCGTCGATGCGCCGGCGCGGCGGCGGCGCCATCGTCAACCTCGCCTCGACGGCCGGGCTGGTCGGCTCCGCGCTGGTCTCCGCCTACAGCGCGACCAAGGGTGCCGTGGTGCTGTTGACGCGCAGCATGGCGCTCAACCACGCGGCCGACGGCATCCGGGTCAACTGCGTCTGCCCGGGATCGATCGAGACGCCGATGCTGGCCGAAAACATCGCCGGGGCGAGCGTCAACATGTCGCAGGCCGAGGTGCAGGCCGCCTTCTTGCGTCGCCACCCGCTCGGCCGGTTCGGCCAGGCGGAGGAGGTGGCGCGCGTGGTGGTCTTTCTCGCTTCCGACGCGGCATCGTTCATGACCGGGGCCGCGGTGCCGGTGGACGGAGGACGGATCGCATGACCGGTCGGCTCACGGGCAGGATCGCGGTCGTCACCGGTGCCGCGCGGGGCATCGGCCGGGCGATCGCCGCACGCTTCGTCGCCGAGGGCGCGCGCGTGCTCGGCGTGGACCTGCTCGCGCCGGAGCTGGGCGAGACGGCGGACGCGCTGGGCGTCGCCGTGACGCCCCTCGCACTCGACGTGACCGCCCAGGACGCGCCCGAGCGGATCGTCGCGGCGGCGCGGTCGCTGGGCGGGCTCCACGTCCTGGTGAACAACGCCGGGATCGGCGGCTCGCGCGAGGTGCTGGAGACGTCGGACGAAGATTGGGACCGGCGCCTCGACGTCAACCTGCGCAGCGTGTTCCGCCTGTCGCGAGCGGCGCTGCCGCACCTCTACGGCGGCGGCTGCATCGTCAACATCGCCTCGGTGATCGGCACCGTCGGCTATCCCGGCGCGTCCTCCTACAGCGCGGCGAAGGCCGGGATCATCGCCCTGACGCGCCAGATGGCCGGCGACTACGGAACGGACGGCGTGCGCATCAATGCGATCGCGCCGGGGCTGATCCTCACCGAGATGACCCAGAAGCGGCTGGATGCTAGCACGTGGTATCGCGAGACGATGCTCGACGCGACGCCGCTCGGCCATCCCGGAACCGGGGACGACGTGGCCGCGGCGGCGGTCTTCTTCGCATCCGCCGACGCCCGGTTCGTCACCGGGCAGGTGCTCGCCGTCGACGGGGGGTGGAGCGCCACGCGCTTCCATCCGGGACGGCGCAAGGAGGAGGGCAGGGCCTGAGCCGCAGGGGAATGGCCTGGCGGCGGGTTCGACATCGGGAGAGAGGGGAACTGGCAATGCGTTGTACCAGCTTCATCGCGGGCTTTGCGGCGGCGGCCTCCGTGCTGGCGGCACCGGCCCGGTCTCAGGAGCTCGTCGTGGCGATCTTCGGCGGCTCCTTCGCGGACAATGCGAAGATCTGCCACG
>JADZBA010000253.1 GCA_020852355.1 Alphaproteobacteria bacterium | reverse complement strand
GGCCTGGCGCTCGACCTGGACGGTCCGCAGCTCGGCCAGGCGGGCGCGCAGCAGCGCGACCTCCTCGCGCGCGGCCCGCGAATCGGGCAGGGCCGCCCGTTCGGCCGCGAGCGCGTCGGCGGCGGCCTGGGCGTCGGCGGCCTCGGCGGCAATGCGCTCCAGCCGGGCGGTCGCGGCCGACAGCCGGGCCGCCGTCTGGGCGGCGTCGCGCTCCAGGGCGGCGAGCCGGTCGCGGGCACGGGCGAAGGCGGAGATGGCCGCGGACTGCGCGTCGCGCGTCGCCCGCTCCGCCGCGGCGGCGGCGGCGCGCGCGGCGTCGGCTGCCGCGGCCTCGGCACGCCTGGCGGCGGCGGTCGCCTCCGCCTCGGCGAGCAGCCGCGACACCTCGGCCAGCCGGTTGCGCTGGCTCAGGCGGACGGTGGCCGCCGACGGCGCACCGGCCGCCGCCGCGAGACCATCCCAGCGCCACAGGTCGCCGGCACGGGTGACGAGGCGCTGGCCCGGCCACAGGCGGGCGACCAGCCGCTCGCCCGTCGCGACGTCGGCGACGACGCCGATCTGGTCGAGCCGGCGGGCCAGCGCTGCCGGGCCGGCGACATGGCGCGCCAGGGGCTCGGCGTCCTCCGGCAGCGGCGGCGGCACGGGATATGGGGGCAGCGTCGTCCAGCGCGCGGCACCGGTGCCGCCGGCCGGAAGCTCCAGATCGTCGCCGAGCGCGGCGCCCAGCGCCGCCTCGTACCCGGCCGCCACGGTCATTGCGTCGACGATCGGCGGCCCGCCGGGGGCGGCGCGCTGCAGCAGGCGCTCCAGGGCCGTGTGCTCGGCGCCGAACTCGGTGCGCCGCCCCTCGGCGGTGCGCAGCATCGCCGCCGCCTGGCCCTGGGCCGCCTCCGCCGCGGCGCGCGCCGCCTCCGCCGCGCCGACGCGCTCGCGGGTCGCCGTCGCTTCGGCCTCGGCGGCCATGGCGACGGCCCGCGCCTCGGCGATGGCGGCATCGCCCACGGTCGCCGCGGCGAGCTGGACGCGCTCGCGGTCGGCGACGTCGCGGTCGCGGGTCAGCCGCGCCAGGCGATCGGCGACGCCCGACGCCTGGCGCTCCAGGCCGGTGCGGCGGGCGTCCTCGGCGGCCATGCGCTCGGTCGCCGAACCCAGCTCCGTCTCGAGGCCGGCGACCAGCCCCTTGGTCTCGTCGAGCGCCCGGGCGGCGCCGGCGATCGCCTCGCCCTCGCCCTGCTGGGCGCGCTTCAGCTCGTCGGTCTCGCCGTCGAGGCGGGCGAGCGCCGCCGAGGCATCGGCGGCGGCGATGCGCTCGCGCCGGGCGTCGGCGCCGAGCTGCGCGCGGCGCTCGGCGATCTGGGTCCGCGTCGCCGCGACCCTCGCCTCCTCGGCATCGAGCGCGGCGCGGGCGGCGGCGAGGCGCTGGATGGCCGCGCCCGCGGCGGCTTCGGCCTGGCGCAGCTCCGGCAGCCCTTCGGCGGCATCGGCCTCGCGCCGGGTCGCCGCCGAGGCGGCCGCCGTCCGCTCGGCGACCAGGGCGGTCGCGGCGCGGAGGGCCGCGACCGCCGCCTGCTCGGCGGCGAGCGCCGCCCGCCACTGGAGATGCAGCAGCACCGCCTCGGTGCGCCGGATCTGCTCGCCGATGCGGCGGTAGCGGGTCGCCTGCCGCGCCTGCTTGCGGAGCTGGTCGAGCTGGCCCTCCAGCGTCACGATGACGTCGTCGAGGCGCGAGAGATTCTGTTCGGCGGCGCGCAGCCGGAGCTCGGCCTCGTGCCGGCGGGCATGGAGGCCGGCGATGCCCGCCGCCTCCTCGAGCAGCCCGCGCCGCTCCTCGGGCTTGGCGTTGATGATGGCGCCGATGCGGCCCTGGCTGACGAGGCTGGAGGAATGGGGGCCGGTCGCCAGGTCGGCGAACAGCGTCTGCACGTCCCGCTGGCGCGCCTCGCGGCCGTTGACGCGGAACATCGAGCCGCCGCCGCGCTCGATGCGGCGCGCCACCTCGATCTCGGGCAGGTCGTTGAGCAGGGCCGGGGCGCCGCGCGCGGCGTTGTCGAGCAGGACCGTCACCTCCGCGACGTTGCGCGCGGGGCGCGCCGTCGTGCCGCCGAAGATCAGGTCGTCCATCTCGCCGCCGCGCATCCGCCGGGCGGAGTTCTCGCCCATGACCCAGCGCAGGGCCTCGACCAGGTTCGACTTGCCGCAACCGTTCGGACCGACGATGCCGGTCATGCCCGGCTCGATCCACAGCTCCGTCGGGTCGACGAAGGACTTGAAGCCGGCGAGCCGCAGCCTGGCGAACTGGACGCCGGCGCGGCGGACGCTTTCCGCGTCCTCCTCGTCGCGCGCGCCGCCCGCGGTGCTGCCGTCCGCCATCGCCGCCTCAGCCGCCGCCCGACGCCTTCTTCAGGACGCGGTCGAGCTCCTCGTAGGTCGCCGCCCCGCGCATCAGCTCGCCGTTGACCACGAAGCTCGGGGTCGCCTCGACCTTCTGCTGCTGCTGCGCCTCGAAGGCGCGGGTCAGAATGCCCTTCTGCAGCGCCTCGTTCTTCATGCAGGCGTCGAACGCCTCCTGCGGCAGCCCGGACAGGCGGCCGATGCCCGACAGGGCGGCCAGCGGATCGCGGGCGCGCGACCAGCTGTCCTGGTTCCTGAAGAGGATGTCGACCACCGGGAAATAGCGCTCGGCCGGCAGGCAGCGCGCCATCATGGCGGCGCGCAACGCCGCCCCGTCGAGCGGGAAGTCGCGGAACACCAGCTTCGCCTTGCCGGTGTCGATCCAGGTCTCGCGCAGCTTCGGCAGCGTGTCCTTGTGGAAGGCCGCGCAGTGCGGGCAGGTGAACGACGCGTACTCGACGATGGTGATCGGGGCGTCGGGCTTGCCGATGATGCGGTCGGCCAGCATCGCGTCCACGGCGGGGTCCTGCGCGTTCACCGCGGGGACCCACGCGAGGACCGCCAGCAGGACGCAGAACCACCGTGCGATTACACCAAATCGCGGCAAGCAGACCTCCGATCTACGATATGTTGTGGAATATAGGCGGCGGCCCGGGGGCACGCAACCGCGGCCGAGGACGGGGGATGAGCGACCGACCGAACCTGCTCGTGGTGATGACCGACCAGCAGCGGACCGACACCGTGGGCTGCCTGGGAGGACGGCATGTGCGCACGCCCGGCATCGATCGCCTGGCCGCGCGCGGCATCCTGTTCGAGCGCGCCTTCACGCCCGTGCCGATGTGCTCGCCCGCCCGGGCGTCGCTGTGGACCGGACTCTACCCGCACGGCCACGGCGTCGAGGACAATGTCTACCGCATCCCCCGGGCCCTGCCGCAAGGCGACGAGCGCACGGTCTTCGGGCCCTTGCGACGGGCAGGCTATCGGCTGGCATATGTCGGGAAATGGCATCTCGGCGAGGCCGATCCCGGGCTGTTCGACCTCTGGGACGGCTACAACTCGCTGGAGCCGCAATGGCTGACCCGACCGGACGGCGCGCGGACCTACCGTTCCTTCGCCGAGACCGACCGTGCCGCGGGCTTCCTCGGCGGGCAGAAGGAGGCCGACCGTCCGTTCTGCCTCGTCGTCTCCTACTACCCGCCCCACCCACCCTACGACCCGCCGGCGGAGTACCGGGCGCTCGCCGCCGCGTCGCCTTTGCCGGGATATTTCGGCGCGGTGGCGGCGATCGACGCCTGCGTCGTGCGCCTGCTCGACGCGCTCGACGCGAGCGGGCTGGCCGGCCGCACGGCGATCGTCTTCTGCTCCGACCACGCCCAGCTCCTCGCGCTGCGCGACGGCCCCAACCCCAAGCGCAACCTCTACGACGAGACGGTGCGCATCCCGATGATCCTGGCGCTCCCCGGCGGGCGCGCCGCCGGGACGCGCACGGCGGCGCTCGTCAGCCTGCTGGACGTGACGCCCACCCTCCTCGCGCTGGCCGGGCCGCCGCCGCCACAACCCTGCCATGGGGCGAGCCTGCTGCCGTTCGCCGACGGCGGGAGCCCACCCTGGCGCGACGCCTTCCTGCTGCAGAACACCACCCGGCCCGAGCACGAGGCGAAGCGGATGGCGCGGCGCGAGCGCGGCCTGCGGACGGCGGCCGCCAAGCTGGTGGTGGCCGAGCGGCGGATGCCGGCACTCTACGACCTCGACGCCGATCCCGAGGAACGGTGCAACCTGCTGGCCGGCGAGAGCCCGCAGCGCGAGCGCGCCCGCGACCTGGCGCTGCGGATGCGCGCGGCGGCCGAGGCCGTCGCCGACCCGATCGGGCTCGCCGCCGCCGACGCCATGCTGCGGCGGGGCTGAGACCGTCAGGCGCCGGCGCGCCGCGGCCGCATCATCGCGGCGCCGAGCCGGGCGAGCGCGGCGTTGAGATCGGCGCTCGGGCCGCCTTCCACGACCGGCAGCGGCGCGTCGGCGGCGGCCGGGGCGGGCGCCGGCACGCGGCGCGGCATCGGCCCGTGGCGCAGCGTCAGGCGGGCCACGGCACGGAAGCCGAAATGGCCGTTGATGCGCTCGACGATGCGGTGCGCGAGGTGCTGCACCTCCAGGGCCCAGGCCGACTCGACGCGCAGATGCAGCGTCCCTTCGCGCCTGGCGCCGGTCGGGAACGCCAGCCGCTCGGGCATGGTGTGGTCGGCCAGCGGCACGCCGACGATGGCCCGCCACTCGGTGACGATCGCCGCCACCGCGAAGCCGTAGCGGCCGAGCACGCCCTGCGTCAGGCCCGGTACCATGCGGCCGACGGGCCTGAGGCCGGGCGTCCGCCGGGCATCGTCCATGCCGAAATCTCCCTGGATGATCGCGTCGGCCGACGATAGTCGTCGCACCCCGTGTCGTCCGCCATACCCTGCCGCCCCCTTGCGCATCCCCGCCGACACCCCGGATCTCGCCGCGCGCGCAGCGCCGGCCCTCCTCGCCTGGTACGACCGCCACCGCCGGACGCTGCCCTGGCGGGCGCCCCCCGGCGGCCGCTCCGACCCGTACCGCGTCTGGGTGAGCGAGGTCATGCTGCAGCAGACCACCGTCGCGACGGTGGCGCGGGCGTTCGCCGGCTTCCTGGCGCGCTACCCCACGGTCGAGGCGATGGCGGCCGCCCCGCTCGACGACGTGCTGCACGCCTGGCAGGGGTTCGGCTACTACGCCCGCGCCCGCAACATGCACCGCGCCGCCCGCCGCGTCGCCGCGCTGGGCGGCGCGTTCCCGGATACCGAGGAGGGGCTGCGGGCGCTGCCGGGCGTCGGCGCCTACATCGCGGCGGCGGTCGCCGCCATCGCCTTCGACCG
This sequence comes from Alphaproteobacteria bacterium, assembly GCA_020852355.1. Lineage (GTDB taxonomy): Bacteria > Pseudomonadota > Alphaproteobacteria > ATCC43930 > Allostellaceae > Allostella. The sequence goes on along the minus strand of JADZBA010000253.1, from coordinate 8,476 downwards.
GCCGGCGACGGTGGTCGATGCCAACGTCGAGCGCGTCGTCGCCCGTCTCTTCGCGGTGCGCGAGGCGCTGCCCGGCGCGCGGCCGGCGATCCGCCGCCATGCCGCCGCCCTGACGCCGCCCGAGCGCGCCGGCGACCATGCGCAGGCGATGATGGATCTCGGCGCCACCATCTGCACCCCGCGCGCCCCGCGCTGCCTGCTCTGCCCGCTCGCCACCTTCTGCCGGGCGCGCGCGGCGGGCATCGCGGCGACGCTGCCGGCCAAGGCGGCCAAGGCGGCCAGGCCGCTGCGCCACGGCGTCGCCTTCTGGGCGGTCCGGCCGGACGGTGCCGTGCTGCTGCGCCGACGCCCCGAGGACGGGCTGCTGGGCGGGATGATGGAGGTGCCGACGACGGAGTTCCGCGAGCGGCCATGGACCGCGGCGGAGGTACGCGCGGCCGCGCCGGTGGCGATCGCCTGGCATCCCCTGGGCGGGACGGTGCGCCACGGCTTCACGCATTTCTCGCTGGAGCTGACGGTGATGGCCGGCCGGGTTCCGGTCAGGGCGCGGCCGTCCGGGGTCTGGTCGACCGTCGAGGCGCTGGGCGACCATGCGCTGCCGACCCTGATGAAGAAGGTCGTGCGCCACGCGCTCGGCAACGTGCCGGGTGCGGGAAAGTCCTAGGGTGCGCCGACCGCCCGCTGCAGCTCGGCCGGCAGGGTGCCGTCGCGCCGGGCGAGGTCGAGCGCCAGCAGCGTCGCGACGCTGAGCGCGTCGCGGATGCGGCCGTCGCGGGCCCAGGCGATGGCCTCGGTCAGCTTCAGCCGGCGCAGCGCCAGGCGCTCGGTCGGCTCGGGCTCGGCGGCGCCCTGGGTCAGGTCCCAGGCGAGGTAGGCGATCGCCCGTTCGTCGGACACGCAGTTGGAGAGGTCCATCTCCAGGATCGGCCGCCAGGCGCGGGCGAGAAGCCCGGTCTCTTCCTTCAGCTCGCGGGCGGCCGATTCGAGCGGGTCGACGCCGTGGGGGCCGCCGCCCTCGGGGATCTCCCAGCTGTAGGCGCCGAGCGGGAAGCGGTACTGGCCGACCAGCCAGGTGTGGCCCTCGCCGTCGACCGGCACGATGCCGATGGCGAGGTTCTTGTAGTGGACGGTGCCGTAGATGCCGGCGGTGCCGGCCGGCGTCAGCACGTCATGATGGGTGACGCGGATCCAGCGATTGTCGTAGCGGACTTCGGCCGCCTCGACCGTCCAGGGATTCTCGGTCACTTCTTGCGGAAGGCGTCGAGCGCCACGACCTCGCCGGTCTTGGCCGGCTGCTTCTCGGCGGTGGCCGCCTGGTCGGACGCCACCGCGACGGGAGCGGGAAGGGGCACGGAGGCCGCCTTGGCCGGGCCGTCCGCCGCCGGTGCGCCGGCCTCCTTGCGCGCCTCGAACTGCAGCCCGAAGTTGACCGAGGGATCGGCGAAGCCGGTCATCGCCCGGAACGGCACGACGAGACGCTCGTGCACGTCGCGGAAGCTCAGCGTCACCGCGAACTTCTCCTCGTCGATCTCCAGCCCCCAGAACTGGTGCTGGAAGACGATGGTGATCTCCTCGGGATACTTCTCGCGCAGGTATTCGGGCATGGTGACGCCCGGATCGTCGGTGCGGAAGCTGAGGTAGAAGTGATGGGCGCCGGGAAGGCCACGTTCGGCGGCGCGCTGCAGGACCTGGCGCACGACGCCGCGCAGGGCCCCGTCCATCAGCGCCGGATAGTTCATCAGATCCTTCGCCATCGCCCTCCCGCTCTCCTCGTCCAGCCTGTGCGATCCTGACGGCCGGGCGGGCCGGCGAAAGTGGGGGGCTTCTGTTGCCCGGTGCCCCCCGAACCGCGCTTACCTAATTAGGCAGCGAGTGCGACCTTGTTGTCGTTCGCACTTAGGATTTGACCCGATAACGGCGGTATCATGCCGGGCAAAAGTCACGCCTTTACTACGCGCGTCGATCCTGGTTCGCCCCCATGGTACGGAGCCCGTCGGCTCCGGAAGGATGGTGGAGGCGCCGGGCACTGCCCCCGGGTCCGCTACGCCTATTCCGCGCACCATTTATCGCCATAGTCGGTTTCCCGACACGCCGAATATAGGGTGCGGCGCCGCGCGGCGCCAGGGGGGCCGGCGCCTCGATTCGGCAGGTGTTCCGCTGGCGCGCGACGCCGACCGGGACCCGCGCGGCCACGGCCCCACCGATCATCGTCTAGCGTCGTGCCTTCATGGCGGCGGCCAGCGTTCCGTCGTCGAGATAATCGAGCTCGCCGCCGACCGGAACGCCGTGCGCGAGGCGGGTGACCCTGACGCCCGCGGCCGCCGCGGCGAGGCGCTCGGCGACATAGTGGGCGGTGGTCTGGCCGTCGACCGTGGCGTTGAGGGCGAGGATCACCTCGGCCACCCCGTCCGCCGGCACGCGCGCGAGGAGGCCGGCGATCGCCAGGTCCTCGGGCCGGACGCCGTCGAGGGCCGACAGCAGGCCGCCCAGGACGTGATAGCGGCCGCGGAACGCCCCCGAGCGCTCCATCGCCCAGAGGTCGGCGACGTCGGCGACGACGCAGACGATGGTGCCGTCGCGCCGCGGATCGCGGCAGAGCGCGCACGGGTCGACCGTGTCGAGGTTGCCGCATATCCGGCAGGGCTGCACCTTCTCCGCCGCCTCGGTCAGGGCGGCGGCCAGGGGCTGCATGACGAGGGCACGGCGCTTCAGCAGGAACAGGGCGGCGCGGCGAGCCGAGCGCGGGCCGAGCCCCGGCAGCTTGGCCAGGAGCTGGACGAGGCGCTCGATCTCGGGACCGCCGGCGACGGCCATGGCGGGGACGCGGTCCCGCGGCTCAGAACGGCAGCTTGATGCCCGGCGGCAGCTTCAGCCCGCCGGTCAGCTTGGCCATCTCCTCCTGGGAGTGGGCGTCGACCTTGGCCTTGGCGTCGTTGATCGCGGCGACCACCAGATCCTCCAGAACCTCCGCCTCCTCCGGCTTGGCCAGGGACGGATCGATGCGGGCACGCTTGGCCTCGCCTTTGCCGTTCAACGTGATCTCGACCATGCCCGCGCCGGCGCGCCCGGTGACCTCGGTCTCCGCCAGGCGCTCCTGCATCTCCTGCATGCGCTGCTGCATCTGCTGCGCCTGGCGCATCATCTCGCCCAGATTCTTCATGGAAAGTCGTCTCCTTCGCTCGCCTCCGCCGGGGAGGCATCGTCGTCCGCGGGCGCGTCCTCGTCCGCCGGCAGGGGCGGCGGCAGGCCGTCGAGCGTGCGCACCGCCTCGATCGTGGCGCCGGGGAAGGCGTCGAGGGCGGCGCGCACCAGGGGATGCTGGGCCAGGGCGTGGCGGAGCGCGGCGTCCGCCTCGGCCTGTTGCTCGCGCAGGGTCGGTGCGCCCGGCGCGTCCGAGACGCTGATCAGCCAGCGCTGGCCGGTCCATTCGCCGAGCAGCGAGCCCATGCGGTTGAGGAGGTCGCGCGGGGCGCGCTGGCCGAGCCGCAGCTCGATCCGTCCCGGCTCGAAGCGCACGAGATGGGCGTCCTGCAGCAGGTGGGCGTGCAGGATCGCCTCGCGGCGCTCGGCGAAGAGGGCGACCACCTCGGTGAAGCTCGCGGGCGCCGGCAGCGCCGCGGCGGTAGGGGCCGGGACGGCGGCGGGCAGGGCCGCCGGACGGCCGCCGCCGTTGGCCTCCATCCGCACCGCCGACGGTGCGCCGCCCGGCGCCGGCGCCGCCGCGGTCGCGACCTGCACCCGGCCCTCCTCGATGGCGCGCACGAGCTGGGCGGGGTCCGGCAGGTCGGCGACGTAGGCGAGGCGGATCAGCACCATCTCCGCGGCCTGGCGCGGCACCGGGGCGCCCTGGGTCTCGGCGACGCCCTTCAGCAGGATTTGCCAGGCACGGGTCAGCACCGGCACCGAGAGGGTCGCCGCCAGCGCCCCGCCCTCGACCCGCTCGATCTCCGGCAGGCCGGCGGCGTCGAGCGAGTCCGGCGCCACCTTGAGCCGCGCCACGGTATGGGCGACGGCGAGCAGGTCCTGCAAGACGACCACGGGGTCGGCGCCGACCCGCCACGCCGCGTCGAAGCGGTCGAGCGCCTCGCCGACCGCGCCCTTCATGGCCGCGGCGCAGAGGGCGAACATCTGGCCGCGGTCGGCGAGGCCCAGCATGTCGCGCACCCGCGCGCCCTCGACCCGGCCCTCGCCCAGCGCGATCGCCTGGTCGAGCAGCGACAGGCCGTCGCGCACCGAGCCGTCGGCGGCGCGCGCGACGAGGCGCAGCGCCTCGTCCTCGATCGTCACCCCCTCGGCGGCGGCGATGGCGCGGAAATGCTCGACCAGCCGGTCGGCCTCGATGCGCCGCAGGTCGAAGCGCTGGCAGCGCGACAGGATGGTGATCGGGACCTTGCGGATCTCGGTCGTGGCGAAGATGAACTTCACGTGCTCCGGCGGCTCTTCCAGCGTCTTGAGGAGGGCGTTGAACGCCGCCGTCGAGAGCATGTGCACTTCGTCGATGATGTAGATCTTGTTGCGCGCCTGGACCGGCAGGTAGCGCACGCCGTCGATCAGCTCGCGGATGTCGCCGACGCCGGTGCGCGAGGCGGCGTCCATCTCCAGCACGTCGACATGGCGGTCCTCGGCGATGGCGCGGCAGTTGGCGCACACGCCGCACGGATCGATGGTCGGGCCGCCGGTGCCGTCCGGCCCGATGCAGTTGAGCGCACGGGCGATGATGCGGGCGGTCGTCGTCTTCCCGACGCCGCGGACGCCGGTCAGCATGTAGGCGTGGGCGATGCGGCCGGTGCGGATGGCGTTGGCCAGCGTGCGGACCATCGCCTCCTGGCCGATCAGGTCGGCGAAGCGGGCCGGCCGGTACTTGCGGGCCAGCACGCGATAGGGCTGCGCGGCGGCCGACGCCACTCCGGTCGCGTCGTCGAGCGGCAGTGCGGCGGGCGGCGGTGCGGCGGGCGTTTCGGTCATGGCGCCGGCGACCGGCTCGTGCCCCTGATGCGACGATGCGGGAAGGGACGGGTGGGAGACTGGACGAACGACCCGGACCGAAACTCGTTACGGCTGCTTCCTTCCGGATCTGACCGGGTTGGCGAGGGGTCCGTCCGCCGCCAGCCTCCCGAGGGCACTATATCGGGCAGGCCGTGCCGCGGAGCAAGGGCGATCCGCGCCCGCTTGACGCCGCCGGCCGGGGACGTACCGTCGGCACCGGCGGGGACGACCCCGGGCATCCGGGCGCCGGATGGGGACGACCCCATCGCCAGTGATGGAGATGGGCCATGGCCTGGATCGTTCTCGTCGTCGCCGGCCTCTTCGAGGTCGGTTGGGCCGTCGGCCTGAAATACACCGAGGGCTTCACGCGCCTCTGGCCGACGGTGGCGACCGCGCTGTCGATGGTCGTCAGCCTCGGCCTGCTCGGCCTCGCGCTGCGTGCGCTGCCGCTCGGCACCGCCTACGCCGTGTGGACCGGCGTCGGCACCGTCGGCACGGCGATCCTCGGCATGGTCCTGTTCCACGAATCGGCGGACGTCGTGCGCCTCGTCTGCATCGGCCTGATCGTCGCGGGCATCGTCGGCCTCAAGCTCGTGACCCCCTGAGGGAGGCGCTCAGCGGCCGCGGTCGGCGAGCGCCTCGACCAGGCGGGCGCCGATGCCCTCGACATGGCGCCGGCAGAGCAGGCCGACCGTGTCGGCATCGCCGTCGCGGAAGGCGTCGAGGATGGCGCGATGCTCCGCCTGGGCGTGGCCGAGCGAGCCGGCGACAGACGCGCTCATCCGGGCGTAGCTCTCGACCTGGTCGCGCAGCGTGAACAGCAGCCGCAGCAGGCGGCGGCGGCCGCACGGCGCGAACAGGCGCTCGTGGAACGCCTGGTTGCGCTCGGCGAAGGCGGCGACGTCGAGACCGCCCGCCGCGTCGATGCGGTCGATGTCGGCCAGGATCGCCGCGACCGCCGCGACGTCGCCGTCCGTGCGCCGGCCCGTCGCCAGCCGGCCGGCGCGCTCCTCCAGCATCGCCCTTATGTCGAAGAGGTCGACGATGTCCTCGGGGTCGAGGTCGGCGACGACGTAGCCGCGGCGCGGCCGCAGCATCGCCAGCCCTTCGGAGTCCAGCCGCGCCAGCGCCTCGCGCACCGGCAGCCGGCTGATCGCCAGGCCGGCGGCGATCTCCTCCTGGCGCAGCGGCGCGCCCGGCGCCAGCACGCCCGCGAGGATGTCGCGCCGGAGATGCGCATAGGCGATGTCCGGCAGGCTCGGCACGGCGATTCCCGCGAGTGGCAGCGGTTCGGATTGCGGCGACATCGACTCCTCCATTGAATATTGTATCCAAATTATTTATGCTGTCACCAGAAGCTGCCGAACCGAGGGGGAGACGAATCATGACGGAGCCGGTCCATGTCGACGAGGCGCTGATGAAGGAGATCCACGACGCCTTCAATGCCCGCGACGTCGCACGCATCGTCGCGCTGTTCGCCGAGGACGGCGTCTTCGCCACGGCACGCGGGCCGCACGCCTACGGTGAGCGCCATGTCGGCAGGAAGGCGATCGCCGAGTTCCTCGCCGCCCGGTTCCGCAGCATTCCGGACATGGCCTGGCAGCACGAGTATCGCTACTTCTGCGGCGACCGCGCCGTCTCGTACTGGACGGTGACCGGCAAGGATGCCCGTGGCGAGACGCTGGAGCTGAAGGGCTGCGACCTCTACACGTTCGAGAATCGCAAGATCAAGTACAAGGACACCTTCTGGAAGCAGCGGACCTGAGCCGCGCCCGCCGGCGGATTCCCCGTCAGCGGAAATCCAGCGTCAGCCGGCGGCCATCCTTCGTCACCAGGACGACAGGGCTGCCGCGCGCCTGGTTCACGAACGGGCTCTTCAGCACGAAGGGCGGGTCGAGATCGACCGGCTTTCCGCCGATCTCCGGCAGGCGCGCCGGCATCGCGGGCAGGGCGATGCGGCCGGCCCCGCCGAGCCCGCGGAACGCGACCCTGCCGCCGTCGCCCGACAGCGAGGCGGCGAGCACCGCGTCCTGGAACGCCTGCAGCGTCGCATAGTCCGCTTTCGCCGCCGCCTGGATGACGATCGGAGCGTCCGCCTGGTCCGGCAGCATCCAGCCCTCGCCCTCCCAGCGCCGGCCGCCCGACGCCGGCCGCACCGCGACCCAGGCGCCGGCGTCGACGAAGATCCAGCCGCCGCGCTCGACCCGGCGCAGCGCCGGCGCGAACCACACCCGCAGCCGCCCGGCGTTGCGGCTGTAGGGCGGCGGCATGGCCTGCAGCATCTGCGCCGCCCGGCTCTGCACCCCCCAGGTCGCGCTGTAGCTGCTGGGCGCGCCGCGCGCCTCGGCGACGACGACGATGCGCGCCCGCGGATCGCCCGCCAGGACCACGCCGCTCCAGCGGTTCTGGGTGGCGATCGCCGCCCAGTCGGCGGCCGGGCGGCGCTCGACCATCGTCGTCCCCATGACGAAGGACGGCGTGGCATAGGCGACGCGGAGCTGGCCGCCGGCCTCGGGATCGACGTCGTACCAGCCGCCGGCGGGTGGCCGCCGCTGGCGCCCGGGCGTGCGCGCCAGCACCTCGTAGGCGCCGCGCCCGGCGACGTCGACGGCGAGGTCGACGACCACGGGCGGCGGCTGGTAGCCGCTGGTCACCATCGCCGCCACGCCGGGCGCCTGGCCGCGGCCGGAGCGCAGGCCGATCGCGAAGTAGAGCCAGCCCAGCCCGTCGAGCGGCGTGCCTTCGGCGGTCAGCCGCTCGTAGCTGCGCGCCTTGGCGCCGCCATGGACGCCGCCGACCTGCTCCTGCGCCCACAGGGCCCACCACAGGTCGAGCGCCGCGCGCGCCAGCCGCCGGAGGTCGGCGTCGTCGGAGAAGTCGAGATAGTTGTGGAAGTTGCTGAGCGTGTACGCCGAGTAGGACGGCGAGAACATCTCGACCAGCAGCCCGTGGCGGCCGCGCTCGCGCAGGTACGCCCGAAGATACGCCGTCCAGGCCCGGCGCTGCGCGGCGACGTTGGTGCCGTCGCGGTAGATCTCGCCCTGGTGGGCCGGCGACGCGTCGAGCAGCATGGCGGCCGCCCAGCAGGCGTCGTCGCGCTGCGCGCCATGGTTCTCCGACTCCCAGATCCGCCAGGTCGCGCGCGGGTCGGCGTCGGCGATGCGGCAGGCCGGATCGGCCCACTGCGCGAACAGGTCGACGACGGCCCGCTCCAGCTCGGACCGCATCGTCCCCGGACCGACCGTGCCGTGCGCGCCGAACTGGCGGACCAGGCGGAAGAAGAGGGTCGCCTTCATGAAATGGAAGTCGCGCAGGTAGCCCGGCAGGCGCGCGATGCCGGCCAACGTCTCCTCGACGAGCGCATTGCCCGCCGTCGCGTCGTCGCCGAGATGGAAGATCGCCAGCGCCTGATTGAGCTTGCCCAGCAGGCAGGGATCATCCGGCGCCGGCGCGGCCCGGCATTGCGGCTTCGGGAACGGATCGCGGCGCT
>JADZBA010000252.1 GCA_020852355.1 Alphaproteobacteria bacterium | reverse complement strand
GCCTTCCGCCATCGCGGCTTCGCCGCCTACTGGAGCGCGCGCTTCCTCAGCGCCTTCGCCGCGCAGTTCGTCGCCGTCGCCGTCGGCTGGTACGTCTACGAGCTGACGCACGACCCGCTCGACCTCGGCCTCGTCGGCCTCTTCCAGTTCCTGCCCTTCCCGCTGCTGCTGTTCGTGACCGGTGCCGTCGCCGACCGCTTCGACCGCCGCCGGATCATGGGCACCTGCATCGCCGCCCAGATGCTGTGCGTCGCGGCGCTCCTCGCCCTCATGCTCTCGGGCGACGGGCGGACATGGCCGATCTTCGTCGTGCTCGCCGCCTTCGGTGCCGCCCGCGCCTTCATGGGCCCGGCGTCGCAGGCGATCGTCCCCAACCTGGTGCCGATGGAGGATCTCGCCGGCGCCATCGCCTTCAACGCCTCGTCCTGGCAGGTCGCGACGATCCTCGGGCCGGTCGTCGGCGGGCTGCTCTACGGCGCCGCGGCCGAGCTGCCCTTCCTCGCCGCCGCCGCGGCACTGGGCGTCACGGTGGCGCTCGTCGCCGCGATCCCGTCGCTGCGGCCGACGCGGACGGTCGAGGGCGTGAGCTGGCACGCGCTGAGCGCCGGCTTCCGCTTCATCTGGCGCGAGAAGGTGGTGCTGGGCGCGATCTCGCTCGACCTCTTCGCGGTGTTGCTCGGCGGCGCGGTGGCGCTGCTGCCGGCCTATGCCAGCGACATCCTGGCGGTCGGGCCGCTCGGCCTCGGGCTGCTGCGCAGCGCCCCCGGCGTCGGCGCCGTCGCCATGGCGCTGTGGCTGGCGCGCCGCCCGATCACCGAGCGCGCCGGCGTGCTGATGCTGGCTGCCGTCGGCGGCTTCGGTCTCGCCGCCTGCGTCTTCGGCCTCTCGACGTTCCCGGTGCTGTCGATCGTCGCACTGCTCCTGATGGGCGCCTTCGACATGGTCAGCGTCTACATCCGCGAGACACTGATCCAGATCTGGACGCCGGACGCGGTGCGCGGCCGGGTCAACGCGGTCAACATGGTCTTCATCGGCGCCTCCAACGAGCTGGGCGCGTTCCGCGCCGGGGTGGCGGCGGCGCTGATCGGCATCGTGCCCGCCGTCGTCGCCGGCGGGCTGGGCACGATGCTCGTCGCCGGCCTCTGGGCCCGCTGGTTCCCGCGCCTGCGCGACATCCGGCGCGTCGACCGCGTGGAGGAGCCGGCCGGCCGCGAACGGCGCGTGAGACAGGGCGCCCGTTCGTCGTAGACTGCCGGCGGACACGTTTCGGGAGACCGCCCATGGGCATCACCGCGATGAACCACTTCACGGTCCTGACCGACGACCTCGCCGCGACCACGAAATTCTACGGCTTCTTCGGCCTCGTACCGGGCTGGCGGCCGCCCTTCACCTTCCCCGGCGCCTGGCTCTACTCGGGCGAGACGCCGATCCTGCACGTGATCGCGCGCGACACGGTCAACCGCACCGACGGCCTGCTCGACCACATGGCCTTTTCCGCCGTCGACCTGCCGGGCGTGGTGCGGACGCTGAAGCGCGAAGGCTACGACTACGACCTGCGGCGGCTGGCCGGCGGCGGCATCTGGCAGCTCTTCGTGCGCGATCCGGCGGGCGCCAAGGTCGAGTTCGACTTCGCCAAGGACGAGCCCGCGCCGGACGGCTACGTCGCGCCGGCATGACGGCGGCGCTTTGGCCGTTCCGCGACAGGAACTGTCGCGACGGCGCGAACCGGACAGGCTAGATTCGCCGGCCTGGAGACCCCGCCCATGCATGCCGACGCCCGCCAGATCTGGTTCATCAACGCCGCCCACAGCTTCACGCACTACGCGCTGCTGATCCTCGCCACCGCCGTGCTGGCGATGGTGCAGCAGGCACCCGACGCGTTCGGCGGCGAGTACGGGCCCATCCTCGCCCTGGGGACGGCGATGTTCGTCGTCTACGGGCTGGGATCGCTGCCCATGGGCTGGCTCGCCGACCGCTTCGGGCGGCGCGGCATGATGGTCGCCTTCTTCCTCGGCGGCGGCGCCTCGATGGTGCTGGCGGGCACGGTCTCATCGCCCCTCGGCCTGGCGGTGGCGCTGGCCCTGATGGGCGCCTTCCTGGCGATCTACCACCCGATCGGCACGGCGATCCTGGTCGAGGCGGCGGGCGCCAGGGTCGGCCGCTCGATGGGCATCAACGGCGCCTTCGGCAATATCGGCGTCGCCGCGGCGCCGATCGTCACGGCCTTCGTGGCCGCCCGCTGGGGCTGGCACTGGGCGTTCGTCGTGCCCGGCCTGGTCTGCATCGCGGTCGGCCTGCTCTATTTACGCGAACCCTCCTTCGACGCCGGCAAGGCCGGGCGCGCCGTCAAGCCGTTCCCGGACATCCCGCCCGCCGTCGTGCGCCGCGCGGTCATCGTGCTGATGGCGATCGCCGCGACCTCGGGCCTCGTCTTCAACGCCTTCACGCTGCTGGTGCCCAAGCTGATGGAGGAGCGGCTCGCCTCTTCGCCCGACCTGCTGCCGGTGGTCGGGCTGCTCGCCTTCCTGGCGACGCTGTGCGGCGGCCTCACCCAGTACACGGTCGGCCAGATGATCGACCGCAACACGCTGAAGGCGGTGTTCCTGCCGATCTCCCTGGTGCTGGTGCCGGGCCTGCTCGGCCTCGCCTTCGCCGAGGGCTGGATCGTCCTGCCGCTGGCCGGCGTCGTCGCCGCCTCGATCTTCGGCCAGGTCACGGTGAACGACACCATGACCGCGCGCTACATCGCGCCCGAGCTGCGCGCCAAGCTCTACTCGATCCGCTTCACGATCGGCTTCATGGGGGCGGCGGCGGCCTCGCCGCTGGTGGGATTCCTGCACGAGGCGACCGGCGACCTGGCGCTCTCGATGGTGGTGCTCGCGGCCTTCGGCAGCGTCACGCTGCTCTGCGGCGTCGTCTTCCCGAACCGCAGGGAGGAGCTGTCGCCCGAGCTGTGGGCGCGCGCGCCCGAGGCGCACGCGGTGCGGCCTGCGGCGGCCGAATAGCCTCAGCGCGCGACGAACCGCGCCTTCGGGCGAATCTCGGGCCAGATCACGGCCGCCGCCGCGAGGGCGACGAGCGCCTCCAGGCTGGTGACCACGACCGCCGCAGGGCCGCCCAACCAGTGGGCGAGCAGCCCGAGATGGACGTAGCCCAGCACCGAGGTGCCGATGCACATGGAGAGCACGCCCATGACCCGCGGCCGGGCAGCCGCCGGCGCCGACAGGAAGACGATGGTCGCCTGCATCGTCGCGAAGCACGCGCTGCCGGCGCCCGCGGCGATCTGGGCCGCGCCGGCGAGCCCCGGCGACGGGCTGACCGCGAACGCCAGCGACCCGAGGGCGAAGAGCGCGACGCCCAGGAGGTAGAGCCCGCGGAAGCCCGAGGGGCGCGCGCCGAGCGAGGCGAGGACGGCGCCCAGCAGGGCGCCCAGCCCGTCCGCGCTCATCAGCAGGCCGATCGGGAAGGCGGTGAGGTGCAGGCGCTCCTCGCCGATCACCGGCACCATGGAGGTCGCCGGCCAGGCGAAGACGTTGAAGACGATGGTCACCGCCAGCGTGCCGACGAGGCCGCGGTCGCCGCGCACGAAGCGCAGCCCCTCGGCGACGCGTGCGAAGATGCGGAAGCGGCCCCCGAGATCGGACGGCGCGTCGTCGCGCAGCCCCGCCAGCAGGCAGAGGCCCGCGGCGTAGAGCGCGGCGCCCAGCAGGAAGGCGCCGTGGATGCCGGTCACCTCCAGCAGCAGGCCGCCGACGCCGGGCCCCAGCATGCGCGTCGCGTTGTTGGTGGCCGCGTCGAGCCCCATGGCCGCCGCGGTGCGACCGGGGCCGGCGAGCTCGCCCAGCATGGTGCGGCGCACGGGCATGTCGATCGCCCAGAACATGCCGTTGACGACCGCGCCCAGCGCCACGTGCCACAGCTCCAGCCGGCCCGACCAGGCGAGGCCCGCCTGCACCAGCGACACCGCGATCCCGCACGCGAGCACGCCCGCGAGGAGGCGCCGCCGGCTGACGCGCTCGGCGATCGCCCCGGCGAAGGCGCCGATGAGCGACATCGGCGCCATGCGCAGCATGGTCAGCAAGGCCACCTGCAGCGGCGACCCGGTTGCGTCGAAGACGTAGACCCCGGTCACCAGCAGCTCGATCCAGCGGATCGTGCCGATCAGGCTGCCGGTGAGCCAGACACGCCGGAACGCGTCCTCGGCCAGCAGCGACAGGGGACCCGATCCGCGCCGGTCCGGGTGGGGTTCGGACGGAAGCGACACGCCGTCCACAGTAGTCGAAGTCGCGGCGGCGGGCGCCCCCTCTACCGGCGGGCGAGCGCCGGCCGTCCCACTGCTCGCGTTATGCCTCTGGTCTCGGGCCGGCAGGTCGGCGATGATCGCCGGCACCAATAGCCGATGACGGCGACGGGGCGCTGGGGGGCCGCGCCTTCGCCGAATCGCACCCGGCCCTCCTCCACCGCGGTCCGCGACCGCACCACCGAACAGGGAGGCCGAAGCATGGCAGCGAGCACACGCACCAGCCTGGCGGCGCTGACCCTCGGGTCGTTTCTCGCCCTGGGCGCGACCGGCGCCGCCGCCCAGGCGGTCGATTGCATGGCCGCACCGCCGGCCGACCAGGACCTGACCCTGGTCGCCGCCTATGCGGCGAGCCCGCCCGCGGTCGACGAGACCGCCTTCACCATGGAAGTGGAGAACATCCTCGCCAATACCTATGGCGGCGACCTCGTGCAGTACCGGCCGGTCTACTGGACCGAGCACAAGATCTGCGGCGCCGGCACCAACCAGGAGGGCGAGAAGCAGGTCATGGGCCGCTGGGCCGAGAGCTGGACCGAGGCGCCGGACGGCAAGAGCTGGCAGTTCAAGCTGCGGCGCGGCATCAAGAGCTTCCGCGGCAACGAGATGACCTGCGCCGACTACCAGTGGACCTGGGCGCGCGGCTTCGACATGAAGGCGGTGCGCTTCTTCTTCTCCAAGGTGCTGCTGATCGAGAAGGCGGAGGACGTGACCTGCCCCGACCCGTACACGGTGCAGTTCAAGATCAAGGACCGCAACCCGCTGTTCCTGCAGCTCCTGGCGATGAACTACTACGGCGGGCCATTCGACTCGACCGAGGCGAAGAAGCACGCGACCACGGCCGATCCGTGGGCCAAGGAGTGGCTGAAGACCAACACCGCCGGCTTCGGCCCCTACCACATGGAGAAGCATGTCCCGGGCGAGGAGCTGATCCTCGTGCGCAACCCCGGCTTCTCGCCGCGCCCGGCGGTCGGGCGGGTCATCATCAAGATCGTGCCGGATTCGGCGACGCGGCTCGCCCTGCTGAAGCGCGGCCAGGTCGACTACGCGATGCGCCTGCGCCAGCGCGAGTACAACGAGATCGAGAAGGACGCCAACCTCCAGGTCGCCTTCCACCCCGCCAACTTCATCCCCTATTTCGGGCCGGTGCAGACCAACCCGATCATGGCGAAGCCGAAGGTGCGGCAGGCGCTGGCCTGGGCGATGCCCTACCAGGACATCCTGAACAAGGTCTATTTCGGCCGCGGCGACCTGATCCGCTCGATCACGCCGAAGATCTATCCCAACTCGACGGAGGAGTTCTGGCCCTACCGCGAGGATCTCGCCAAGGCCAAGCAGGTGCTGGCCGAGGCCGGCTACCCCAACGGCTTCGAGATGACGATCTCCTACGACAAGGCGATCTCGGAGATGGAGGAAGTCTGCACGCTGGTGAAGAGCAACCTCGAGAAGATCGGCATCAAGGTGCAGCTCCAGGGGCTGCCCTCGGCGGTCTATTCCGACACCAAGTTCCAGCGCAAGCAGATGGCCCACTGCGACAACTTCCAGTGGCCGTGGGTCGCCGACACGGGATACACGGCCTGGGTCTACCTGACCCATCCCGAGGTCAACGTGATGAACGCGGTCAAGAACGACGATCCGGAGCTGAACAAGCTGACCGAGATGATGTTCGTCACGGCGTTCGGGCCCGAGCGCCTGAAGATGGATCGCCGCATCCAGCAGCGCGTCGGCGAGGACGTGCCGTGGATCTTCCTGGTCAATCCCGGCTGGCGCGAGGCGATGAAGAAGGGCTGGGAAGGATTCACCTGGTACCCCGACAACAACGTCCACTTCGAGCGGCTCTACAAGAAGGGGACGTGATCGCGGACCGGGGCGGCACCGCCGGCGCACCGGCGGTGCCGCCCCTCCCCGTCCCGGAGGCCCGGCCTTGCGGCTCCTGAAGTACGTGGCGCGCCGGCTGCTGGTGCTGCCGGTGCAGCTCCTCATCGTGTCGCTGATCGTCTTCGTGCTGGTGCGCCAGATGCCGGGCGATCCGACCTTCCTCTACACCGGCCCCTTCGCCACCACCGACCGCGTCGCCGAGGTGCGCCGGCAGCTCGGCCTCGACGAGCCCCTGCACGTCCAGTACGTGCGCTACCTCGACCGCATCGCGCACGGCGACTTCGGCCTGTCGATGCGCACCTCGCAGCCCGTCGTCGCCGATATCCGCCAGCGCCTGCCCGGCACCATGGAGCTGATCCTCTATTCGGTCGTGCTGTCGGTCGCGATCGGGGTACCGCTCGGCGTCTACACGGCGATCCGCGACAAGGGCATCCTCAACCGGCTGGTCTTCCTCTACGGCATGACGGCGGGTGCGCTGCCCGACTTCTGGTTCGCGCTCATCGCCATTTTCCTCTTCTTCTACACGCTCGACTGGCTGCCCGGGCCGATGGGCCGCCTCGACCTGATGCTGGCGAAGCCGGCCGACATCACCGGGCTCTACACCATCGATTCGCTGCTGACCGGGAACTGGGCGGCGCTCGCCTCGGCATCGGCCCAGCTCGCGCTGCCGGTGCTGACGCTGGTCTTCATCTACATGTCGCTGGTGCTGAAGAACACGCGCTCGGCGATGGAGGACATGCTGCGCTCCGACTTCGTGCTCTATGCGCGCGCGGCCGGCCTGTCGCGCATGATGCAGTGGCGCTACGCGCTGAGGAACGCCATGCCGCCGGTGATCACGGTGACCGGCATCCTCACCTGGTTCCTGCTGGGCGGCGCGGTGCTGGTCGAGACGGTGTTCGCCTGGGGCGGGCTCGGCCAGTACGCGGTGCAGTCCGTCGTCAACTCCGACTACGCGGCCCTCCAGGCGGTGGTGCTGCTGTCGGCGGTCTTCACCATGGCCGTCTTCCTCGTCGTCGATCTCGCCTACTTCGTCATCGACCCGCGGATCAAGTAGGCGCCCCATGGCCGACCTCACTCTGGATCTCCCGCGCCGCACTGCCACCACGGACTTCGTCGCCTTCGCGCGCGGGCGGCCGGGCTTCCTCTTCGGGCTGGCGGTCGTGGCGCTCTCGGTGCTGCTCGCGGTCTTCGGGCCGCTCATCGGGCCCTACCCGACCGAGACGGCGCTGCCCGGGCAGCCGCTGCAGCCGCCGTCCTGGCGCCATCCGATGGGCACCGACGTCTCCAACATGGACATCCTGTCGCGCGTCATCGCCGCCCCGCGCATCGACCTGACGATCGCGCTGGTCTCGACCGCCATCGCCTTCGTCGTCGGCGTGCTGCTGGGCGTCGTCTCCGGCTTCTTCGGCGGCGGGCGCGGCGTGCCGCGGCTGATGAGCGAGGGGATCATGCGCGGCGCCGACATCATCCAGGCGTTCCCGGTCTTCATCTTCGCCCTGGCGCTGGTCGGCTTCCGCGGGCCGGGAACGGAGAACGTCGTGGCCGCCCTCGCCTTTCTCAACGTCCCCTACTTCCTGCGCATCACCCGCGGCGCCGTGCTGCAGGTGCGCGAGAGGCCGTTCGTCGAGGCGCAGCGCTGCGCCGGCAACTCGGAGCTGCGCATCGCCTTCGTCCACGTCATGCCCAACGCCCTGACGCCGCCGCTCGCCAACCTGTCGCCGACCATCGGCTTCTCGATCCTGCTGACGTCGGGCCTCAGCTTCGTCGGCGCGGGCGTGCCGGTGCCGACGCCGGAATGGGGCTCGATGATCGCCATCGGCGCGTCCAACATGATGACCGGCCAGTGGTGGACGGCGCTGTTCCCCGGCCTCGTGCTGGGGCTCACCATCCTCGGCTATGCGCTGGTCGGCGACGGGCTGAAGGAGTATCTCGACCCGGTCAACAAGAGGTAGGGGTGGCGCCGCTGCTCGACATCGGCGCGCTCGGCGTCGACCTCGCGACCGCCGGCGGCAGCCGCCGCATCGTCGACGACCTGTCGCTCCGCGTCGGCCAGCGCGAGAGCGTCGGCATCGTCGGCGAATCGGGGTCGGGCAAGACCATCCTCATCCGCGCCGTGCTCGGCCTGCTCGACCCGCCGCTCGCCGTCGCCGGCGGCAGCATCGCCTTCGATGGGCGCGAGCTGGTCGGGCTCGACGAGCGGCGCTTCCGCGAGATCCGCGGCCGCGACATCGCGCTGACCACGCCCGAGCCGCGCAAGCATCTCAACCCCCTGCTCACCGTCGGCCGGCAGATCGCCAACGTCATCCGCGCCCATCGCGACGTGGCGCACGCGGCCGCCGCCGAGGAGGCGATCGGCCTGCTGCGCGCGGTCGGCATCCCCGACCCCGAGCGGCGCATGGCGGCCTACCCGCACGAGCTCTCGGGCGGCATGTGTCAGCGCGTCATCATCGCCATGGCGCTCGCCCATCGCACGCGCCTCCTGCTGGTCGACGAGCCGACGGCCGGCCTCGACGTCACCATCTCGCGCCAGATCCTCGACCTGATGCACCAGCTCGCCGAGAGCCACGGCACCGCGCTGGTCCTGGTGTCGCGCGACCTCGGAGTCGTCGCCCACTACTGCCGGCGCGTCGCCGTCATGTATGCCGGCCGCATCGTCGAAGATGCGAGCGTCGCGGCCTTCTTCGAACGGCCGGTGCATCCCTACAGCCGGCAGCTCCTGCGCGCCGCCGTCGCCGCGCGCGACGGCGCGGCGCGCGAGCGCCGGTCGAGCGCACTGCTGCCGCCGGCCGAGACAGGGTGCGCCTTCCGCCTGCGCTGCCCGGTCGCCGTCGCCGAATGCGCCGCGACCGCGCCGCCGCTCGCCCCGCTCGCGGGCGCGGCCGGCCACGCGGCGCGCTGCCTGCGGGCGGCCGCCATCGCCGCCGGCGAGATCGCGGCATGACCGGCACCCCGCTGCTCACGGTCGAAGGCCTCGACAAGGACTTCCCGGTCGGCGGGGGCCGCATCCTCAAGGCCGTGCAGGGCGTTTCCTTCGAGATCGCGCGCGGCGAGGCGCTGGCGCTGGTCGGCGAGTCCGGGTCCGGCAAGACCACCACCGGCCGCTGCCTACTGCGCCTGATCGAGCCGACGGCGGGCGCGATCCGTTTCGACGGCGTCGACCTGCGGGCGCTCGGGCTGCGTCGCTTCCGCGCCATGCGGCCGCGCATGCAGATGGTCTTCCAGGAACCCTACGAATCGCTGAGCCCGCGCATGCGCATCGGCCGGCTGATCGAGGAGCCGCTGCGGATGCTGCCCGGGCTCGACGCGGCCGAGCGGCGCCGGCGCGCGCTGGAGGCGCTCGCCATGGTGCGGCTGGGTGCCGACGCCTACGACCGCTACCCGCACCAGTTCTCGGCCGGGCAGCAGCAGCGCGTCGGCATCGCCCGCGCCCTGGTGACGCGCCCCGACCTGGTGCTGCTCGACGAGCCGACATCGGCCCTCGACGTCTCGATCCGGGCGGAGATCCTGGACCTGCTTTCGGACCTCCAGGCCGACCTCGGCCTCGCCTACCTCTTCATCTCGCACGACCTGACCGCCGTGCGCCGCGTCTGCCAGCGCGTCGCCATCATGTATCTCGGCCGCATCGTCGAGATCGGCGAGACGGAGCAGATCTTCGAGCGGCCGCTGCACCCCTACAGCCGCGCCCTGCTCTCCTCGGTGCTCTACCCGGACCCCAGGCGCCGCCTGTCGCGCTTCCTCCTGCAGGGCGAGATCCCGAGTCCGATCGACCTGCCCCGGGGCTGCCACCTGCACGCCCGCTGCCCGTGGGCCGAGGATCGCTGCGCGGAGGCATATCCGCCGATCGACGACCATGGCCAGGGCCGCCGCGTCGCCTGCTACCGCGCCGCGGAGATGGCGGACATGCGAGAGACCTAGCCGGGAAGGAGAACGACCATGGCCAAGGACCTAGCGACCCTCACGCCGGCCGAAGCGGCCGTCATCGCGGCCCATGCCGGCCTGCCGGCGGCACCGGAGCGCCAGCGCCGGCTGGCGGAGATCCTGCCGCGGTTCCGCACGCGCTGCGAGCGGCTGGACGCGGTCGACGTCGCCGGCGTCGAGTTCGATTTCCTGCATCCCTTCCGGTGACCGCGATGACCGACGTCGATCCCGCGGAACTGACCGTCGCCGCCGCCGCCCGCCTGCTCAAGGCGCGCAAGCTCTCGCCCGTCGCCCTGACCCGGGCCGTGCTCGACCGCATCGAGCGGCACGGATCGCGGCTCGGCGCCTTCATCACCGTCACCGGCGATCTGGCGCTGCGCCAGGCGCGCCGGGCGGAGAAGGAGATCGCGGCCGGCCGCTGGCGCGGGCCGCTGCACGGCGTGCCGATCACGCTCAAGGACCTCTACGCGACCAAGGGCGTTCGCACGACGGCCGGCTCGAAGATCCTGGCCGATCACGTGCCCGACCGCGACGCACCGGCGGTGGCGCGGCTGGCGGCGGCCGGCGCGGTGCTGGTCGGCAAGACCAACATGCACGAATGGGCCTGCGGCGTGACGACCGACAACCCGTTCTTCGGCCGCTGCCACAACCCCTGGCGCCGCGACCACATCCCCGGCGGCTCGTCGGGCGGATCGGCGGCGGCCGTGGCGACCGGCCTCGGCCTCGCCAGCCTCGGCAGCGACACCGGCGGGTCGATCCGCATCCCCGCGCACATGTCGGGCATCGTCGGCCACAAGCCGACCTACGGGCTGGTGCCGCGCACCGACGTCTTCCCCGAGAGCTGGTCCTTCGATCATGCCGGCCCGATGACGGTCTCGGCCGAGGACGCGGCGATCGTGCTCCAGGCGATCGCCGGCCCGGACGCGCGCGACCCCTCGTGCCTCACCGGCAAGCCGCCCAACCTGCTGCGCGGCCTCAAGGGCGGCATCGCCGGCATGCGCATCGGCATCCCGCGCGACTTCTACTTCGACGACCTTCACCCCGACGTCGCCGCCGCCCTGCGCGCCGCCCGGCGCTGCTTCGCCGGGCTCGGCGCGACGCTGGTCGATGTGCGGATTCCCGAGGCGGCGGCCGGGATGGACTGCACCTTCGTCATCGCCTGGGCCGAGGCGGCCCACTACCACCGGCACTGGCTGCGCACGCGGCCGCAGGACTACGGCCCCGACCTGCGCGACCTGCTGGAGGCATCGGCCACCTACCTCGCCGACGACTATCTCCAGGCGCAGCGGGTGCGCACG
>JADZBA010000251.1 GCA_020852355.1 Alphaproteobacteria bacterium | reverse complement strand
TCGTCCTTCTGGTTGCGCGGCACGAAGTCGGCCGCGCCGCCCGCCAGGTGGACGTACTCGCCGTCGCAGAACCAGAGCTGATGGACGCCGCGCGAGTGCGGCGCCGACGCGTCGAAGAAGGCGATCGAGCGCGGATTCTCCGGCACCGAGACGTCGAACAGCTCGAAGCCCGCGGGCTGCAGGCCGGGCTTGCTGCACTGGTAGGCGACGGCCATGAGGTCGCCCACCACCTCCAGCGAGTTGGAGCGCATGTGCGACTGCGGCAGGTCGGTCTGCACCACCAGCTTCGGGTCGCGCGGGTCGCTGACGTCGACGGCGGTGAAGTTCTTCGGCGCGCTCTCGTGCGCCATCCACAGGATGCGCCGCCCGTCCTTGGCCATCTGGATCGCCATGCCCTCGCCCATGCCGCCGAAGCCGTCCAGCGGATGGTGCGACAGGAGCTTGAAGTTCCAGGCGAGCGGCTGCGCGGCGGACGACATCGGGAGAGTCTCCGGAAGGGGATGACGACAGGATAGACGCCGGCGCGACGGCGCGTCGACCCATGGTATGAAGGCGGGCCATGGTCGTCCGCCGCCTCGCGCTTGCTTTCCTCGCGCTCGCCTGCGCCGCGACGCTGGCGCTCGCCGGTGAGCCCGAGCGGCGCGCGTTCGCCCGGCACCACGGGCTCGCCGACATCGACGGGTTCGTCGAGACCCTCGACCATCTCGACCGCACCGGCCGCCTGCCGCCCCGCTACTTGACCAAGGACGAGGCGCGCCGCCTCGGCTGGGAGCCGGGCCGCGATCTCTGGGCGGTGGCACCGGGCCGGGCGATCGGCGGCGACGCGTTCGGCAATCGCGAGCGGCGCCTGCCGCGGCTCGACCGCGGCACCTACCGCGAGGCCGACCTCGACTATCGCGGCGGCCGGCGCAACGCCAGGCGCCTGATCTGGAGCGGGGATGGCGCCCGCTTCGTCACGGTCGACCATTACGAGACCTTCCACCTGGTGCCGCGATGAGCCGGCACGTCACGATCGACGGCGCCGCCATCGCCACGCCGGCCCAGGCATGGGACGCGCTGGCGGCCGCGCTCGAGCTGCCGGCGCATTTCGGCCGCAACCTCGACGCGCTGTTCGACAGCCTGACGCGCGACGTGCCGGGCCCGCTCGCCGTCACCTGGCGGGCCGCCGCGGCGACGGAGCGCACGCTCGGTTCCTACTTCCACCGCCTGCGCGCGACGCTGGAGGATGCGGCCCGCGCCCGGTCCGACCTGACGGTGGCGTTCGAGCCGTAGCGGCGCCGGCGAGCGCCGGCCATGGGAGCGACCGAGAGGTTGCTCGCCCCGAGGCAACGGCAGCGCGCCACGATCGATGAAAGGAACCGGGGCGCGCAGCTTTCCCTCTCCGCCCTGAAGGGCGGAGAGGGGGCGCGCTTCGCCGGCCGCATCGAGCCGCTCCCCCTCTTCACGGCAGCCCTTCGACAGGCTCAGGACCAGGAAGCATCCATCGATCCGGATCGTCGCCCGCGACCAGCGATCCCTCACCCCTCGTCCAGCCCGAGATCGAGGGCCGGCGCGCTGTGGGTGATCCAGCCGGCGGAGATGATGTCGACGCCGGTCGCGGCGATGGCCGGCACCGTCGCCTCGGTGATGCGGCCCGATGCCTCGGCGATCGCGCGGCCGGCGATCATCGCGACGGCCCGGCGCAGCGTCTCCGGCGCCATGTTGTCGAGCAGCACGGCGTCGGGGCCCTCGGCCAGCGCGGCCGCGAGCTGGTCGAGGTCGTCGACCTCGACCTCGACCTTGACCATATGGCCGACGGCGGCGCGGGCGCGGCGGATCGCCGGGGCGACGCCGCCGGCGACGGCGATGTGGTTGTCCTTGATGAGCACGCCGTCGTCGAGGCCGAAGCGATGGCTGACGCCGCCGCCGGCGCGCACCGCGTGCTTCTCCATCGCCCTGAGGCCGGGCGTCGTCTTGCGCGTGCAGGTGATGCGCGCCTTGTGCGGCCGCGCCGCGGCGACGAGGGCGGCCGTGCAGGTCGCGATCCCCGAGAGATGGCAGAGCAGGTTGAGCGCGACCCGCTCCGCCGTGATCACGCCGCGCGCGGGCCCGTCGAGACGCATCACCGCGTCGCCCGGCGCGACGGCGGCACCGTCGGGTCGCTCCACGGTCACGATGATCGCCGGGTCGAGCAGGCGGAAGGCCATCGCAGCCGCCGCGACGCCGGCGACGACGCCCGGCTGGCGGGCGACCACGGCACCGTGGAAACGGGCGTCGGCCGGCACCACGGCGGCGGTGGTGATGTCGCCGGCACGGCCGAGATCCTCGAGCAGCGCGGCGCGCACGATCGGCTCGACGAGCAGGGCGGGCATCGGCTCGATCGCGACGGGGCTGTTCATCGGACCTCCAGCATGCGCGCGACGGAGCGGCGCGCACGCGCCGCGATCTCCGGGTCGATGGTCACCGCATGGCCCATCGTCTCCAGGCTGCGCCGCACCTTGGCGAGGTCGATGCGCTTCATGTGCGGGCACAGGCTGCAGGCGCGGACGAGCTCGACATCGGGCACCTCGGCCGCGACGTTGTCGCTCATGGAACATTCCGTCAGCAGCAGCACGCGGGCCGGCCGGCGCGTGCGCACCCAGTCGGTCATCTGCTGGGTCGAGCCGACGAAGTCGGCGGCGGCCAGCACGTCCGGCGGGCACTCGGGATGGGCAATGACCTCGAGCCCGGCATGGGCACGGCGGACGCGCGCGATGTCGACGGCCGTGAACTGCTCGTGCACCTCGCAGTGCCCGTGCCAGGAAATGATGCGGGTGCGCGTGCGGCCGGCGACCCAGCGCGCGAGATACTCGTCGGGCAGGAACAGGACCGTCTCGGCTCCGAGCGATTCGACGATCCTCTCGGCGTTGCCCGAGGTGCAGCAGATGTCGGCCTCCGCCTTCACCTCGGCCGAGGTGTTGACGTAGACGACGACCGGCACGCCGGGATGGCGCTGGCGCAGCAGGCGCACGTCGGCGGCGGTGATCGAGGCCGCGAGCGAGCAGCCGGCCCCGGGATCGGGGATCAGCACGGTTCTGTCCGGGTTCAGGATCTTCGCGGTCTCCGCCATGAAATGCACGCCGCACAGGACGATCACCGCCGCGTCGGTGCGCGCCGCCTCGCGGGCGAGCGCCAGGGAGTCGCCGACGATGTCGGCGACTCCGTGATAGATGTCCGGCGTCTGGTAGTTGTGCGCCAGCACGACCGCATTGCGCTCGCGCTTCAGGCGGACGATGGCCGCGATGTCCGGCTCCAGCTCCGGCCAGGCCGCGGCCGGGAAGACGGTCGCCAGGCGGCGACGCGCGGCGTCGACCGCGTCGGCGTCCGATCGGTGGCGCGCGACGCGCGCGGAAGGGCCGTCCTGAGGCATGCCATCCTCCTTATACTCGATGTGAGTATTTCAGGGGTGCGACACCGGCCCGACTGCCGGCATCCACGGGAAGCTAGTTATTCTAGGTCTGAGTATAAGGGTGTCAACCGCGATCTGTTTCGACCGTCCCGTCAGTCCGGTGCGGCGGCTCTCGGCCGCGGCAGGCGCAGGCCGGGGGCGGGCCGCTCGCGCAGCACGTCGGGGCGGAAGCGCAGCAGTCGGGCCGGCCGGCCGCCGGTTTCCGGCGTCACCTCGCCCGTCTCCTCGACGAGGCCCTGCTGGGCGACGAGCCGGCGGAAGTTGGGCTTGTGCAGGCGCACGCCGGCCAGGCCTTCCACGGTGCGCTGGAGCTGCAGGAAGGTGAAGGCGGGCGGCATGAGTTCGAAGACGATGGGACGATACTTGATCTTGCCGCGCAGGCGGCCGATCGCGGTCGCGAGGATGCGGCGATGGTCGGTGACCATGGGCTCGCCCTCCGCACCGGGATCGCGCGCGCCGGCAGGGGCCCCCCGGGCGGCCTCCGCGACGATGCCCGCCTCGTAGAGCAGCTCATAGCGCTCCAGCACCCGGTCCTCGATCCAGCCGTCGGTGCCGATCCCGAAGGTGGCGCCCAGCCGGTCGCGCCGCAGCCGCCGCTCCGCCTCGCCCGCGGCGCCGGCGGCCCATTCGACGAGCCGCCGCTCCAGCCGGTCGACGGCCGTCGGGCGGCCGTCCCGCCGGTCCTCCCAGGGGAAGTGGCGGTACCAGCCCTGCCAGGATGCGGCGGCGCTGTCGGCCGGGCGCGCCTCGCGCACCAGCGCGAGATAGCCGATCGAGAGGGCGCGGGCGGCGAGCCCGCCCGCCGCGGCGCGGTCGCGGTCGCCGAAGGTGTAGAGCTGCTCGACATGGCCGAGGCGCTGGCTGGTCTGCTCCTCGACCCAGCTTCGCAGACCGGCCTCCAATGTGCGGTGGTCCGCTTCCAGAGGCCCCGACGGCAGCCCCGACGGGGCGCCGCCCGAATGCCGCACCGTCAGCACCGAGGGACCCGCGGGCGAGGCGGCGGCGATCACCGCGCTCAGCTCCACGGTGACGGTATCGCGCCGGTGGCTCTTCGTCTGCTTCACGCCGCCGCCTTTTAGCCGATCGCCGCCTCACGGACCACGCGGCGCCGCACCCCACGGGCCCGGCATCGGCCGGTCCCGGGCCGCCGTCGGCATGGCCGGCGCCGGCGCAGCCGCGGCGGGCGGCGACCAGGTGCCGGGATCGCGACCGCCGGCGAAGGCGACCAGCGCGCCGACCCGCTCGGCGATGGTCGGATGGGTCGCCGCGAGGCGGGCGAAGAAGCCCGGCCCGGCCGCGTCGTCGATGAACATGGCCCTGACGTCCTCGGGGACGCCGGCGATCTGCGAGCGACCCTCGATCTTGCGCAGCGCCGCGATCATCGCATCGGGATTCCTGGTCAGCTCGACCGCGCCGGCATCGGCCATGAACTCCCGCCGGCGCGACAGCGCGAAGCGGATCACCACCGCCAGCAGCCGGGCGACGACGATGCAGGCGACCGCGATCACGATCAGCACGACGGCGGAGCCGGCATTGCCCTTGCGGTCGCTGCCGCCGCGCGACCGGCCGGAGCCGATGCGCACGTTGCCCCAGCCGCGGGCGAGCAGGTCGGCCGCGATGGAGATGATGCCCACGAACACCGTGGCGACCACCAGCAGCCGCACGTCGCCATTGCGCACATGGGTCAGCTCGTGCGCCAGCACCGCCTCCAGCTCGCCGTCGTCCAGCGTGTCCGCCAGCCCGCGCGTGACGACGACGGTATGCTGGGTCGGCGTCATGCCGGCGGCGAACGCGTTCAGCGCCGCGGTCTCGACGACGCCGAGCCGCGGCATCGGCAGGCCGCGCGAGATGCAGAGATTCTCCAGGAGATTGTAGAGCCGCGGCTCCTCGGCGCGGGTCACCGCGCGCGCGCCGGTCATGGCGCCGATCAGCCGCGTGTTGGCGAACCAGGCGATCGCGAACCACGCCAGCGCGGCGGCGACCGCGACCGGCACGAAGGTCGGCAGGCGGCGCACGGCATTGGCCAGCCCCTCGGCCACGCCGGCGCCGGCGAACGCCTCCAGCAGCACGGCCAGGGCGAAGACGATCAGCAGCAGCAGGACGGGGAATCCCGCCAGCAGCAGCACCGACTTCACGCCATTGTTCCAGATGTGGGTGCGCAGGCCGACGGTCTGCATCGTTGCCGGACCCTTCGCCGCCGGGCGCCGCTCAGAACGAGACCTTGGGGGCCGCCTCCACCGCTGCGCGCTGATCGGCGGGCACCTCGAAGAACTCGCGCGCGCGGAAGCCGAGCGCGCCGGCGAACAGCACTGCCGGGAACTGCTCGATCGCGGCGTTGAACTCGGACGCCGCATTGTTGAAGAAGCGCCGGGCGGCCGCGATCTTGTTCTCGATGTCGGACAGCTCGCGCTGCAGCTCGATGAAGCTCGTGTTCGCCTTGAGGTCGGGATAGGCCTCCGCCAGGGCGAAGACCTGGCGCAGCGCGCCGGTCAGCGCGTTCTCCGCCTGCGCCGCCTGGGCAGGGCCCGTCGCCGACACCGCGGCATTGCGCGCGGCCACCACCGCCTCCAGCGTCTGGCGCTCGTGCGCCGCGTAGCCCTTGACCGTCTCCACCAGGTTGGGGATCAGGTCGTGGCGCTGCTTCATCTGGACGTCGATGTCGGCCCAGGCCTGGTTGCCGGTCTGCCGCAGGCTGACGAGCCGGTTGTATACGACGATGACGTAGAGGATCAGCACGGCGACGACGGCGAGCGCGATCCATTCCATGGCGTGCCTCCCCAGGAGCCTGCGACGAAGGCCGGCAGCATAGGGGTCCCGGGGCGCGGATGCGACCGCCGGCCGCGTCGCCGCCGCGGGACCGTCATCACGCTGCGTCGAGGATGGTGCCGGCGAAGTTCATGCGGCGCAGGCCCGCAGCCCGACACGGACGCGATCGACGAGGCCCGCCTCGCTGCGCGTCGAATAGACCGCATGGACGGAATGGGAGAACTCCGGCGCCTGCGCGACGCGGCGCAGCCGGCCGTCGGCGAGATGGGGCGCGACGGCCTTCGAGCGGAAGTAGCCGGTGCCGCCGACCGCCAGCAGGTAGGCCAGGGCGAGCGGGCCGAGCGAGATCGAGACGGCGGGATTGGCGAGGTCGGGGAACGCCGCCCGCTGGCTCGCGGTGAAGGCCGGCCCCCAATCGACATGGACGTAGGCGTCGGGATCGAGCGCACCCGTCGCGTGCGTCGTCACCATCACCAGCCTCTCCTCGGCCAGGAGCTCGACGGCGAGGTCGGGCTGCGGCGGCGGTCCGTACAGGACCGCCAAATCGAGCGACCCGTCGCGCACGCTGCGCAGCAGGCGGCCCGGCGTGTCGACCTCGGCCCGGAACGCGATCTCCGGGCACTCCCGGCGCATCCAGATCAGCAGGTCGGCGAGCAGCGGGCTCCACAGGCTCGGCTCGCCGCCGACGCCGACGGCGTCGGCGCGGCCGGGCGGCAGGGCGACGCGCTGGCACGCCCGCTCCCAGAGCTGCATCAGCGCGATCGCGTCCGGCTGGAAGCGTTCGCCGGCAGGCGTGAGACGCGCCCCGGCCTTGTTGCGCACGAACAGGCGGCGGCCGAGCTGGTCCTCCAGCGCACGGATGCGGGCGCTGACCGCCGTCTGGGTCAGATGCAGCCGGTCGGCCGCGGCGACGAAGCTGCCGCCGCGCACGACTTCCAGGAACGTCCGGGCGAGATCGATATCCATCCATTGATATGAATAATATTGCTTGTAAAGCGCAATTCCATTCGTTTGCCTGCTGCGAATGCCGATGCGATGCTCGCCGATGGGCCGGCGCCGGCCCGCCCGCACCGCTCGCGAGAAGGACCGCATCATGCCGCAGCACTGGGCGCCCCGGACCGTCGCCGCGGCCAACGGGATCGCGACGGACCCCGCCTTCGGCGCCGTCGCGCCGCCGGTCTACCTGTCGAGCACCTTCACCTTCGAGGGCTTCGATCGCGCGCGGCGCTACGACTACAGCCGCAGCGGCAACCCGAGCCGGGGCGTGCTTGCCGATACCCTCGCCGCGCTCGAGGGCGGCGCCGGCGCCGTCGTGGTGTCCTCCGGCATGGCGGCCGTCGACCTCGTGCTGTCGCTGCTGCGCCCCGACGACCTCGTCGTCGCCCCGCACGACTGCTACTCCGGGACCCGGCGCCTGCTCGCCGCGCGACGCGAGCGGGGACATTTCGACGTCGGCTTCGTCGACCAGGGCGACGACGCGGCACTGGCCGGCGCCCTGGAGCGGGTGCCCGCCCTGGTCCTGATCGAGAGCCCGAGCAACCCGTTGCTGCGCGTCGTCGACATAAGCGCGATCGTCGCGCGGGCGCATGCGGTCGGGTCCCGGGTCGCGGTCGACAACACGTTCCTGTCGCCCGCCCTGCAGCAGCCGATCGCGCTCGGCGCGGATCTCGTCATCCACTCGACCACCAAGTACCTCAACGGCCATTCCGACGTGGTCGGCGGGGCGGTGATCGCCGCGGCGGCGGCCGACGTCGAGACGCTCGCCGCCTGGGCCAACGTCACCGGGGTGACCGGCGCGCCGTTCGACGCCTACCTGACCCTGCGGGGACTGCGCACCCTGTTCCCGCGCATCGAGGCGCAACAGCGGACCGCCGCCACCCTGGCCGCGTTCCTGGAAGCGCACCCGCGGGTGCGCGCCGTCCACTATCCGGGTCTCGCCTCCCATCCCGGCCACGCGCTGGCGAAGGCCCAGCAGGCGGGCTTCGGCGCCATGGTGAGCTTCGATCTCGCCGGCGACGTCGACGACGTGGCCCGCTTCGTCGCGGCGCTGCGGCTGTTCACGCTGGCCGAGTCGCTGGGCGGCGTCGAGAGCCTGGTCGCCCATCCCGCGACCATGACGCATGTCGGGATGGGCCCCGAGGCCCGCCGCCTCGCCGGCATCGGCGACACGCTGCTGCGGCTGTCGGTCGGCCTGGAGGCCGAGGCGGACCTCGTGCGCGATCTCGAGCAGGGCTTCGCCGCCCTCGCGGGGACGGCGGGCGGCGCGCGATGAG
>JADZBA010000250.1 GCA_020852355.1 Alphaproteobacteria bacterium | reverse complement strand
TCCCGGCGGCATCCACCGCATCGGTCATGCCGGCGACGGCTTCGCCTTCGACAACGAGGGCCCGGCGCACGACGTGCTGCTGCGGCCCTGCCGGATCGCGCCCCGGCCGGTCAGCGTCGGCGAGTATCTCGCCTTCATGGCCGACGGCGGCTATCGCCGGCCGGAGTTGTGGCTGTCCGAGGGCTGGGCGACCGTTCGGGCCGAGGGCTGGCAGGCGCCCGGCTACTGGCGCCGGGACGAGGACGGCGACAGCTGGCGCGTCTACACGCTGCACGGCGAGCAGGCGCCGCGCCACGACGAGCCGGTGTCGCATGTCAGCCTGTTCGAGGCGGCCGCCTTCGCGGAATGGGCGGGCAAGCGCCTGCCGACCGAGTTCGAGTGGGAGGTGGCGGCGCGCCGTCACGGCGCGCCGGCTCCTTGCGAGCCCGCGCGCTGCCATCCGCGGCCGCTCGCCGACGGCTTCCGCCAGGACGTCTGGGAATGGACGGCGAGCGCCTACCTGCCCTACCCCGGCTTCCGGCCCGCGGCCGGTGCGGTCGGCGAGTACAACGGCAAGTTCATGAGCAGCCAGATGGTGCTGCGCGGCCGCTCCTGCGCCACCGCGCCGGGCCACGACCGCCCGACCTACCGCAACTTCTTCCCGCCGCACGCGCGCTGGCAGTTCAGCGGTTTCCGGCTGGCGGAGGACGTGCGATGACCGCGATGCGACTGCACGACCTGGAGCCCTCGACCGAGGAGTTCCGCCGCGCCGTGGTCCGGGGCCTGTCGGCGACGCCCAGGACACTGCCCTGCAAGTTCTTCTACGACGAGGCGGGCTCGCGTCTCTTCGACCGCATCTGCGAGCTGCCGGAATACTATCCGACGCGCACCGAGCTCCGGATCCTCGACGAGCGGGCCGGGGCCATCGCCGACCTGCTGGGTCCCCGCACCCGGCTCGTCGAGTTCGGATCGGGCGCCGGCGTGAAGATCCGGCTGCTGCTGGCGGCCCTCGACCGGCCCGCCGTCTACGTGCCCGTCGACATCTGCCGCGCGCATCTGGTGGCGGCCGCCGACGCGCTCGCCGGCGACTTCCCGGATCTCCGCGTGGCCCCGGTCTGCGCCGACTACACCGAGCCGTTCGCGCTGCCGGCGACGCCGGGCATCGCGATCGGGACGACCGCCGGTTTCTTCCCGGGCTCGACCATCGGCAACTTCATGCCGGACGAGGCGACCGCCTTCCTGCGGCGCGCGCGGCGCCTGCTCGGCCCGGGCTCGGCGATGGTCATCGGCGTCGACGTGCCCAAGGATGCCGCCGTGCTGGAGGCCGCCTACGACGACGCGGCCGGCGTCACCGCGGAGTTCAACCGCAACCTGCTGCGCCGCATGGTGCGCGAGCTGGGGGCCGAGGTCGACATCGACGGTTTCCGCCACGAGGCGCGCTGGAACCGCGCGCTGTCGCGCATCGAGATGCACCTCGTCAGCCGCCGGGCGCAGACGATCCGCATCGGCGAGCAGGTCTTCGCGATGGCGGCGGGCGAGACGATCCACACCGAGAATTCGTGCAAGTACGGCGTCGATCAGTTCCGCTCGATGGCCGGGCGCGCCGGGTACCTGCCGGTGACGGCCTGGACCGACGCGGACGGCCTGTTCAGCGTCCACGTGCTGCGCGCGCCCTGAGCGGCCGGCGCCGGCGCCTTTCGGTCGGCCGTCGGCCGTGCTTCACTTCCGGAACGAAGACATCACCTGTCGGCATCACCTGCGACGGGCGCGGCAGCACGCCGGTGCGCAAGATGTATCCAGCGTCCTCCTCCTACTCCGGCATCAACCTGACGGGCGCGGAGTTCATCGCCAGGCTCGGCACTCCGCCGCCGCTCCACCAGCGGGGATTCCCGCGGACAAGCAGGCGCGCCTCGCCAAGGCGTTGCCCAAGGACCCCGACAGCGGGCAGCCGCAGTCGGTGCTGGACCTGACCAGGCCGCTCAAGATGGAGTGCGGCGGCGGCTGCGCCGCATCGACGGCGGCCGACTACATCCGCTTCGCCCAGATGCTGCTCAACCGCGGCCGTCTCGGCGACGCGCGCCTGCTCGCCCCCAAGACGGTCGACTTCATGACCACGAACCATCTCGGCCCCGAGATCCAGAACAACGTCGGCGCCGGCTACGGTTTCGGCCTCGGCTTCGCCGTCCGTCTCGGGCCGGGCGTCTCGGCGCTGAACGGGTCGACCGGCGACTACAACTGGGGCGGCGCCTACGGCACCTATTTCTGGGTCGATCCGCGCGAGGATCTGGCCTTCGTCTTCATGTCCCAGGCGCCCGGGCCGATCCGCGTCCACTACCGGCAGCTCATGCACGCCATGGTCCACCAGGCGATCATGGACTGAACGGGAGGCTCAGCTCTCCGCGTCGATGGGCTCCATCCGCCGGCCGGGCGCCTCGGCCGGCGGGGTATGGGCGTGGAGGCCGCGGCGGCTCATCGACTCCCAGCCCTCCTCCGGCGTGTCGACGATCTCGAAGAGACCGAGATCCGCCTCGTCGACCATGCCCTCGGCGACGAACGCCCGGAAATCGACGACGCGGTGCCAGTAGTCGCGGCCGAACAGCACGACCGGCATCTTCGGCGCCTTCTTCGTCTGCTGCAGCGTCAGGATCTCGAACAGCTCGTCGAGGGTGCCGAAGCCGCCCGGGAAGACCGCGAGGGCGTTCGCCCGCATCGCCAGATGCATCTTGCGCATGGCGAAGTAGTGGAAGCGGAAGGTCAGTGCCGGCGTCGTCCACTGGTTGGGAAGCTGCTCGCGCGGCAGGCCGATGTTGAACCCGATCGACGGTGCCGCGACGTCGGCCGCGCCGCGGTTGGCCGCCTCCATGATCCCGGGCCCGCCGCCGGTCGCGATGACGTTGTCGCGGATGCGGTCGGCGCGCAGGTTGAGGGCGCCGCCGCGCACCGAGACCAGCCGCGCGAAGGAGCGCGCCCGCTCGTACCAGACGGCCTTGGCGGCATGCTGCTCGGCCGCCGCCCGCGCCTCGGGCGTCGCCGCCTCCGCCAGCCTCGCCTCGGCCTCCTCGGGCGAGGGAATTCGGGCGCTCCCGAAGACCACGATGGTCGAGCGCACGCCCCAGTCGCGCAGCAGCAGCTCGGCCTTGTAGTACTCGACCGCGAAGCGCAGCCCGCGCAGCTCGTCGCGCAGCAGGAACCGCGTGTCCTCGATGGCGAGGAGGTAGCTCTCGCCGGGCGGCGGCGGCTCCGTCGCCACGGCTACGCGGCCTCCAGCGGCGCGTGGAGCGACGTGCCCGCAACGATGACGCCGCCGCGGTCGCCGATCGCGACCGAGCCGTAGCGCTCGGCGAACACCGGCGGCAGCGGGCGCGCGCCGGGACAGGCCAGCCACAGGCGCAGCAGATGCCGCCGGCGCTCGGGCTCGGGCCAGTCGTCGAAGGCCGTGCGGTCGTGCAGCAGCGTGTGGTTGTGCACGAGCTGGACGTCGCCCGGGCGAAACTCCATGTGCAGGTTGAGCGCCGGGTCGTTGGCGAGCGCGTCGAACAGGTCGAGGGCGGCGACGTGCGCCGGCGTGAGGCGTGGGGCGTCGGGGAAGCGCTGCGCCGAATCGACGTACTGGCGCTGGTAGATCGCCGTCAGGTGACCCTCGAACCAGTTGAACACGGGGATCAGGAAATACGGCTTCATGCCCTCGGGCACCTCGCCGCGGCGGTCGGTCGCCACCGGCTCCAGCAGCAGGCGCAGCAGGTCCGGACGGCGGCGGCGCATCTCGTTGAAGATCGTCGTCGAGCTGACCAGGGTCGACAGGCCGCCGCGGCGCGCCGTGCGCAGGCAGAGCAGGCCGACCACGTCGCACGAGTCGGTGTGGTAGGTCTGCCGCTCGCTGGTCTGGTAAATGCGCACGTTGGGGTCGTCGCTGCGCAGGCCGAGGTCGCGGACATGGCCCAGCACGTGCCCCTTGGCGTTCTGCGAGCGGGCGCTGCCGAGATGGGTCCCCAGGCCGAAGAAGGCGGTCGCCGCCTCGCGCATCGTCCAGCCGTCGACCGGCAGGCCGCGCAGCAGGACGAAGCCGCGACCGTGCAGCACGTCGGCAATGGCGCCGGCCAGCCGCGGTGCCAGACGCGGCAGCGGGAAGTCGTCGCGGGTCAGCCGGGCGATGTCGGCGCCCGCGGCCGCGAGGCGGCGGGCATTCGCGTCGATCTCCGCGATCTCGGCCGCGTCGAGGCGCAGCAGCCAGTCGTCCCGCCGCGCCATATCGGGGCCGTACCAGGCCGCGGGTCCCGCCTGCTCGGGGGGCAATACGGCCAGGGCCGCCTCGGCAATCGTCGCGTCGCTCATGGGCCGCCTCGTCGTCCGGGAGCCCTGGTAATAGACGAGCCGCTTGGAGCCGTCACGGGGGCCGTCTAGGCTGGCCCCGGCCGGTCCCGCCCCCAACCGACGAGGCCTCGTTGCTCCGCACCCTGTTGGCCGCCCTCGCGGCATTGCTCGCCGCCCTCCCGGCCGCCGCCCAGCAGCCCTTCGTTCCGGCCATCGTCTTCGACATCGGCGGCAAGCACGACAAGGGCTTCAACGAGTCCGGGCTGGAGGGGGCGGAGCGCTTCCGCCGCGCCACCGGCATCGCCTACCGCGAGGCCGAGATGACCCTGGCGAGCGACCGCGAGGCGACGCTGCGCGCGCTGGTCGAGGGCGGCGCGACGCTGGTCGTCGCCATGGGCTCGGGCCAGGTGCCGGCGATCACGGCTACGGCCAGGGCCTTCCCCGCGGTGCGCTTCGCCATCGTCGACGCCGCGGTCGAGGCGCCCAACGTCCGCTCCTTCGTGTTCAAGGAGGAGGAAGGCTCCTACCTCGCGGGGGTGCTGGCGGCCGAGGCGAGCCGCAGCGGCATCATCGGCTTCATCGGCGGCATGGACATCCCGGTCATCCGCGCCTTCGCCTGCGGCTACGCCCAGGGCGCCCGCCGCATCCTCCCGACCGTCACGGTGCTCCAGGCCACCGCCGGCGACACGCCGGCGGCGTGGCTCGATCCGGCCTGGGGCGGGGCGCTGGCGGACGCGCAGATGAACCAGGGCGCCGACGTGATCTTCGCCGCCGCCGGCGCCACCGGCTTCGGCGTGCTGCAGGCGGCGACGGCGCGGCGGCGGCTCGCGATCGGCGTCGACACCAACCAGAACCACCTGCATCCGGGCAGCGTGCTGACCTCCATGGTGAAGCGCGTCGACGTCGCGGTGCACCAGGCGTTGCGCAGCGCCCTCGACGGCACGTGGGAAGCCGGCACGGTGACGCTCGGCCTGAAGGAGGGCGGTGTCGGCGTGGTCATCGACGAGCACAACCGCGCGCTGATCACCCCGCAGATGGAAGCCGCGCTGCGCTCGGCCACCGACGACATCGTCGGCGGGCGGCTGCAGGTCGTCGACGTGCGCAAGGCCGCGCGCTGCCCGGTGCGCTGAGCGCCCCTTCGTCGCAGCGCCGGGCGGCGGCGGCGCTAGCCGCCGGCGGGCCCGTAGATCGCCAGGGTGCGCACCTCGATGCTCTCGCGCGGCCGTGCGTTCGCGGGCGTGGTCGGGTCGTCGAAGGCACTGTGCGCGGTGAAGCGCGCGGACCCGTCCGTCGCCGAATCGAAGCACTTGATGAGCAGCGCCTCGTCGGCGCGCATCGCCGAGAAATAGTACCAGCGGTGGTCCGGGCTGTGGCGGAACTGGTGGATCTCGCCGACCCGGTCGGGATAGACGAGGTCGGCGATGACGAAGTCGTCGGCGGCGATGGTGCGGGCGTCGCACAGCGCCAGCGGCGAATCCTGGATCGGGCCGCGGATCGGCCGCCACAGGTTGACCAGGGCGAAGCGCCGTCCCGCGATCAGGCCCGGATCGAGGCCCGCCGCGGCGAGCTCGGCCGCCGCGCGGCGCGGCCCCGATGCCTCGGTGAAGTCGTTATGCACCCGCTTCACCGGCTCCTTGACGGTGCCCGTAGGCATGGCCGGGGTCGCCGAGCGCACATTGTGGTCGAACGCCAGCACGCGCTCGGCGCCGGTCGCCAGGCGGACCACCTCCTCGACCTCCGGAAAGTAGCGCCGGCGGACGATGTCGGCGTCGTCGAAGGAGCCGACCGCGCTGGCATGGCCGATCAGCGCGAAGCCCTGGCGGTCGAGCGAGAAGCGCTCGGCGATCGGCCGGGCGTCGACGATCTCGACCGGCTGGGCGGTGAAGGTGCCGGACTGCACCGGCACGCCCGGCGGCGGCGGATAATTGTAGCGCACCGGGCGCTCGGAATGGGGGGCCAGATAGTTGAGGCGCGCCGTCACGCGCGCGAGCCGGTCGATCGCAGTCTCCAGGGTCATGGGGCCGCCTCCATGGGGCACGGGCGATTCCAATGTCCAGCGATATGGGCTCCGCCTCGCGCAGGGCCAAACGAGAAACCGTATCGGCCAGCGATATCGGCGTTTGAACGCCGGTCGACAGAACGCGCGTCGGCGGCCAAACTCGCGCCCTCGGCGGGCGGGATCGGCCGCGCGCCACGGAACGCGGCGAGGGAGTCGTGGCCAAGGCCCTGCCCAGCCTGTGCGATCGCTATCGCGTCGACGATGGACGCGGCTTCCGCCTGAAGCGGCACGACCCCGGCGACAGCGCGGGCATGAGCATCGACAAGGAGGAGGCGCGCCTGCGCCTGCGCGACGGGGTGGCGCGGATCGACGCGCTCCAGACCATGCTCTATGCGCAGGACCGGTGGTCGCTGCTGCTGATCTTCCAGGCGATGGACGCCGCCGGGAAGGACGGCGCGATCAAGCACGTGATGTCCGGCATCAATCCCCAGGGCTGCCAGGTGCATGCGTTCAAGGCGCCCTCGCCCGAGGAGCTCGACCACGACTTCCTGTGGCGGACCACGCGGGCGCTGCCCGAGCGCGGCCGCATCGGCATCTTCAACCGCTCGTACTACGAGGAGGTGCTGGTCGTCCGCGTCCATCCCGAGCTGCTGAAGGCGCAGAAGCTGCCGCCCGAGCTGGGAGTGGGCAAGGGCATCTGGAAGCAGCGCTACGCCGCCATCCGCGACCATGAGCGGCACCTCGCCGAGAACGGCTACGTGATCCGCAAGTTCTTCCTCAACGTCTCGAAGGACGAGCAGAAGCGCCGCTTCCTGGAGCGCCTGGAGGAGCCGCAGAAGCACTGGAAGTTCGCGCCCGGCGACATCGAGGAGCGGCGCTACTGGGACGACTACCAGGAGGCCTACGAGGATGCGATCCGCGCCACGGCGGCGCCGCACGCGCCCTGGCTGGTGGTGCCGGCCGACCAGAAATGGTTCACCCGCCTGGTGGTGATGGAGGCGGTGGTGGAAGCGCTGGAGAGCATGCGGCTCGACTACCCCGAGATCGATCCGGCGGCGCGGCGGGCCTTCGCCCGTGCCCGCGCGGCCCTGGAGAAGGAGTGAGGGCAGGATGGCGCGCGTACCCTATCTCGACCGCGAGGACGTGGCCCCGGAGAACCGGGACCTGCTCGCCCGCAACATCAATCTCTATCGCGCCCTGGTGAACAGCCCCAACGCGCTGCGCCGCTTCAGCGGCCTCGGCCAGTTCATCCGCCACGAGAGCCGCCTCGACCCGCGCCTGCGCGAGATGGCGATCCTGCAGGTCGGCTACATGACGCGCTCGGAGTACGAGTACTCGCACCACATCAAGATCGGCCGCGACTTCGGGGTCTCCGACGACGATGTGCGCGCGATCGCGGTCGAGACGGCGGGCGGCACCTCCGGCCTCGAGCCGCTCGCCCGCACCGTGCTGCGCGCGGCGCGCGAGATGACGGACGACATGGCCATGTCGGACGCCACCTTCGCGACCCTGGCGGCGGCGCTCGGCACCGAGCGGCTGACCGACCTCGTGGTGACGATCGGTTTCTACAACTGCGTGGTCCGCGTGCTCGGAACCATGCAGATCGACGTCGAGGACGACTACCGCCACTACCT
>JADZBA010000249.1 GCA_020852355.1 Alphaproteobacteria bacterium | reverse complement strand
GGCGTCCTCCAGGTCGAGATTGATCGTCGCCTCGACCCGCTCGTGGAACATGCCGAGCTCCTTCCCGAGAAGTTCGAGCCCGCGGTTGGCCACGGCGCCGTCGTAGCGGTACTCCCCGGTCGGCTCGCCATCGCGAATGACCGGCACCGCCTGCATCGCCCGCTCCACGTTCTCGCGCAGCCGCGCCAGCACCCATTCCCGGCTGACGATCGCGGCCTTCTGCGCCGCGCCCTCGATCTCCGCCTTGATCTCGGCCACCCGAGCCGCGACGTCGGGCGTCGTCAGCAACCGGTTCGCCGCCGAGGTCGCGACGGTGCCGTTCCGAGGCGAGTAGCCCGCCTCGACATAGGCGTCCGCCGGCGTGGCGCCACCGGCCACCCGACGGGCGAACCGCTCGTGCCGAATGCTGGGCAGCTCGGGCATGGCCTACGCCGCGCCCGCCAGGGCCGCCAGGAACGCCTCTGCCGCCTTCCGGGCACTCGCGTAGGCCGGATGGCCGGCGATGCCCTGGCGCGGCTCCAGGACGGCCCTGGCAGCCTCCATGCGAGCATCCAGGGCGGCCGTGGTGTCGCTCAGCACCCGGACCAGCGCGGCGAGCGCGTCGGCGGTGTGCGCACGCGCCGCTGCCGCGGCGTCGGTGCGGCCCGCCGGCAAGGTGATCGCCATTGTCGTCACGCGTCGGCCTCGCCCTGGCGGCGCAGCACCGCGGCGTGGGCCACGATCTCGGCGAAGCTCAGCGATACGTCGACGTCGGCCTGCACCCGCTCGCTGAAGCGCTTTGGGTCCAGTTTCGCCGCCATCCACTTCCGGGTGTCGACGCGCAGGCGGGCGACCTGCACGGCCTCCGGCGTCGCGGCCCGGGCGGCGGTGTCGGCGATCTCCAGTGCCTCCTCGGCAAGTGCTGCCGCACGCTCGATGCAGGCGGTGGCATAGGCTTCGCGGAAGGCGGACCGCTGCCGCAGCCAGTCGTAGACCGTCCGCAGCCCGGGCATGTCGGCGGCCAAGCAGACCGTCCGCAGGCTGGCGCCGGCGGCGATGCGCTCGCAGATCATGGCGGCGACGGCATCGCTGTGGAGGGTCGGCCGGCCGGGCCGGCGGGCCACGGCCTTCGTCGTTTCGGGTGCTCGCGTCGTCATCGTCGTCATCTCCTTGGTGGTGGCCCCAGCGTCGGGGCAGCGGTCGGTTCGGCTCATGGCTGCGCGACCCCGTAGACCTCGCGGATACGTTCGCGCTCGCCCTGCATCCGCTTCGGCACCTTCTTGCCCTCGGCGCCCTCCATCTCCGCGCGGAACAGCTTCACCAGGTTGTCCCGGCTCGGGCTGAACCGGTCCTGCGGCGCCGCGGTCGCGTTGTGACGCTTGATCTCCTCGATGGTGCTGCGGAAGCGCTGCACGGCCGCGATCGAGGCGTCCGCGTCCTTGGCCCGCTCGGCGCGCGCCTTGGCCGCCAGTGCGCGGGCGAGCTGGGTGTACCATTCTGTGCGCAACTCGGCCGTCGACCGCTTCGCACGGGTCTCGGCGTACTCGGCCTCCCGCCGGCGGGCGATGTTCGAGGAGGTGAAGCCGATCGCGCGGGCCGCGATGTCGGCGGCGCCGATCTTCTCGGGCGGCAGGATGACGCGGCCGGTCTTCTGAGAGCGGACCCCGCTCTCCAGCATCCCGAGGGCCTTCACGGGGTTCGCGATCAGCGCCGGCAGCGTCTCGGCGACGGCGTTGAGATGGTCGCCGCGCTGCAGGTGTTCGATGGCGCGGTTGATGCGGCCGACGACCAGGTCGAAGGCGACCGACCAGGTCAGCGGGTTCTCGGACAGGTTCGGGACGAGATCGCCCATCCCGATGCGCTTGGCGAAGTCGACCCCGGTCTGCCGGCCGACGCCGCGGGCGCCCGCCTCGGCGAGCCAGGCCGCGCCGGTCATCTCGTAGATGAACTCGCGGACCTCGCGCTCGATGTCGATGTCCTGCTTCGCGAACTTCTTGTAGATCGCCTCGGCCAGTTCCTTGAGGTCGTCGGCGCCCGGGAACCCGAACAGCCCGGTCATGACCAGCAGCCCGGCGACGTTGAGGGCCAGCGCCGTCTTGGCCCCGTTGCCGTGGTACTGCCTGAGCTGGCGATATTGCAGTTCCAGCGCGTGCATGATGAAGGACTTGAACTGGAGGAGCCATGCACCGATGCCGCGCATCGCCTCCGGCCGGTTGACCTTGCCGACCTTGAACTGCGTCTCGTCGGTGATCCAGCGCGCCGCGGCCTCGGGCGTCGCGGTGCCGACCTGGAGACCGTAGAGCGGGTTCTCCGCCTGCTGCTGGTCGAGCTTCGCCAGCATATCCTGGTCCGCCTTCGCGAGCCGGAGCGTGGCGATGAAGGTGACCAGCCGGTTGGTCCGCTCCGTGATGGTGTAGAAGCTGGCGAGCGCGTCCATGGCGGTGCGGGCGTTCTTCGACAGCCCGCGGATGCGCGGCGAGCTGCCCGTCGCCGTCGCCATTTGTTCATAGGTCATCTGCGGGACGAGATAGCCCTCGTCGAAGGCGCGGCGGACCTCGTCGCGGATGTCGGTCGGCGCCTTGTCGGGATCGAACGCCTCGATGCCGCGCTCCGGGTTCATCTTGGCTGCGCTCAGCATCTCTGCTGCGTCGGCGTAGGCCCTGGCGATCTCGGCGCCGACGCGTGCCGGGTTCGTGAGGCCGGACAGGTAGGGCGCCGTGAACAGCGGGACCTGGGACAGGTTCACCATCCCGGTCGCCGGCGACGTGAGGTAGTAGATGAAAGTCAGTTGCCGCGCGGTTTGCCACTCCCGCAGCGGCTCCATGACATACTCGGCGTAGCGGCGGGCGTAGTTCGTCAGGTTCGGTTGCCGGCCGGCGGCGGCGAGCGCGCCGATGGCTCCCTGGATCGGCTCCTCGGCCTGCCGGCGCGCGATATAGCCGGCGAGGCCGGTGATGTAGTCGGCGATCGAGCGCTCGAAGTCCGGCGAGTAGCCGGCGGTCTGCTTCGCGCTGAAGAAGTGGGAGCGGAAGCCGGCCTTGCGGATGCCTTCCTCCAGCGCCTTGCGGACCATCTCGTAGGCCGACGGATCGGCGCCGCCCAGCTCGGCCAGGGCGTCGACATCGGAGAGCTGGACCCCGGCATTGGACAGCGAGAAGGGACCGCGCAGCTCGATGGGCTGGCTGACCCGGTAGCCGTCCGTCGCGGGGTACTGCCGCATCAGCTCGCGCCGGCGTTCCGCCACCGCCTCGCGGTGCAGCCGGCGCCCGACCGTCGCCCCGACGAAGCGGTCGGTGTCGATCTTCTCGAAGTGCACGACGCTGTTGAGCTGATCGCGCACGGTCAGGCCGATCTGCCCGAAGCGCGAGAACGGGACGTAGCCGGTGCGCCGCGCGTCTTCGATCTCCTGGAGCACTTGCGCGAAGCGTTCGAGCTGCGCGTTTTCCGCCGGGCTCTTGCCCTGCTCGTCGACCAGCGCCTTGAAGTCCGCCGCGGTGCTCGGGTCGCCCGGCTTGCCGTAGCCCCACTGCCGCAGCAGGTGCTCGCGAAAGAGGTCGAGGGCGCGGTCCATGGTCGCCCGGATGGCGAGGTAGCCCTCGCGCTCCGCTTCGGTCAGGGTGATGTGGTCCCTGAACCTCGACAGGCCGGTGGTGCGCACCGTGTTCGTCGCGCCGATCGTGCGGCCGGCATACACCTCGCCCTTGAGGCGGCCGATCTCCAGCACGACGTTGACGTGCCGCTTCTCCTCCGCCGACAAGCGCCCGTAGGGCTCGACGATGCGGGCCAGCTCCGACACGGTGCGGTCGCGGGTCTCGAACATTTCGACGGCCGCTTCGTACACGGGAGCGAAGCCGCGCCACGACGGCGTCATCGCGATCGAGCGCGGGTGCACCACCATCTTGGCGAGGAAGTTTAGGTCCGGCGTGTAGGGCAGCCGCGGCGCGGCGGTCGCATCGGCGGGCGTCACGGGCGGCAGGTGGCCGCCGGCGACGGAGAGCAGCCGCTGCGCCGGGTTCGCCGCCGCCGCGGCCTGGTCGGAGGCGCGGCGGGCGAGCAGATCGGCGAGCGCGTCGGCGTCGGCCGCAAGGTCGGTGTCGTCGGCCGGTGCCGCCTCGTCGCCAGTGCGCGGCGAGCCGGAGACCTGATAGGCCGCCTCCGCCCGCCCCTCGCCGAGCGCCACCTCCACCCGCCCGCGCGCCCCGACCTCACCGCTCTCGACCCGCCCGAACACATCCTCAACCGTCTGGAAGCCCTGCCCACGCAGCGATGCCCCGAGCCGCTCGAAGAACCGCCTGATGTTCTCCCAGATCGATCGGAAGCCCGCCGGCAACGGCGTGACGGTGTGATCCGCGAACGCCTCGGCGACGGCTTCCTCGTGCTGCGCCTCGCGGGACAGGTGCGGGTAGCGTTCGGCGATGCGGTGCTCGGCGAGCCACTGCGACTTCGCCTTCGTGTCGAGGCGGCGCCATTCCTCCGGCCGGATCAGGTTGAGGTCGCGCAGG
The DNA here is from genome assembly GCA_020852355.1 of Alphaproteobacteria bacterium. Lineage (GTDB taxonomy): Bacteria > Pseudomonadota > Alphaproteobacteria > ATCC43930 > Allostellaceae > Allostella. The sequence continues at coordinate 347 of JADZBA010000249.1, read as the reverse complement.
GCATGGATGGCCTCGTGGCGCAGCGCGTTCATCGGGTCGCCGGCCGTCATCGCGACCTGCACGACGCCTCGGAGGTAGGCGGCATTCGCCGGCTTGCCGCCAGGGTCGAACAGGCGGTCGACCATCTCGACCTTCGCCAGCGGGGCGAGGCGGCGGAGCTCGGCCTGTAGCTGACGCGTGATCTGTCCGGGATTTGTAGCGCGTGATCTGTCCGGTCCTGGAATTGCTCGAAGGAGGAGCGATCGATGGGTCGGGCGGAGGTGCTGCAAGGGGTCAGGCAGATGCGCTTTGAAGGTGTCCTGGGGCGTCATGAGAAGGGCGAGCTGAGCCAGGAAGAGGCGGCGGAG